>DASSAL010000101.1:0-4912 GCA_035685405.1 Actinoplanes sp.
ACCTGGCACTACCAGCGCGAGGAGGCCGAATTCCTGGCCGGCAACGTCCTGGGGGTGACCGGTGTACGCAACGACATTCGACTGTCCTCCCCGATCCCCGACGCCGGCCAGGTCCGGGAATGGGTCAGGACGGCCCTGCGCCGCGCCGCAGCGCTGGAGGTGGACGACATCCAGGTCGACACCGTCAACGGCCGGGTGAAGCTGACCGGCAGCGTCGACTCGTGGTGGGAACACGATGCCGTGCTGACCGCCGCCTGGCACATTCCGGGTGTCACGGACGTCGATGACCGACTCAGCGTCCGTTGCTGATCCCGGGGCGGCCGTCGGTCATCCGCCGACGTGGATACCGGTCCGGTCGCCGGGGTTGCCCTCGTGTTTGCGGACGATCTCGCGGGTGACGGGAGCGGTGTCGCCCCGGCCGAGCAGGAAGTACCGGAGCATGTGGACCAGCGGGCTGCCTTCGGCCCACGCGAAGTAGCAGTGCGGTCGGCCGCCGGTGGTGTCCCGCAGCGCCAGCAGGATGGCCGCGATGGCGTTGGGCGCGGCCGGTGCCTCGGCGCGCAGCACGCGGTGACCAGCCACCTCGACCCCGCGCACGGTCAGCGGGCCGCTGAACGTGGAGGGGTCGATGACGTCGATCTCCAGGAACAGCACCTCCGCGGCCGGGTATGCGGTTGATGGCGCGCTGCTCACGTTCCTTCGCCGAGTACTCGGCCGCGTCGCCGGCCTGCCGACGGTTGGCGATGATGTTCAGGCTGCCGTCATGGACGATCGAGTCGGCGAGGAACCGGCGGGCGGCGGGATCGAATTCGATGTGGTCGACGCGCAAACCCGTGGTGCGGGCGGCCCGGGAGATCAGCGACACGGCGATGATGCCGGCGATGAACAGGCTCGAGATGGCGATGCCGTCGGGCTTCTCCACGATGTTCTCGACCAGCGCGTACGTCAGCACGGCGGTGAGCAGTCCTAAGCCGGTCGCGGCCGATCGCCGGCGCCGGCGCACGGCGGACACCGTGACGGCGAAGGCGCCGGAGACCATCATCGCCAGGATGCCAGTCGCGTACGCGCCGGCCTGGGCGTTGACGTCCGCAGAAGGCGATCGTGATCGCCACGCAGACGACGGTGTAGACGATCACCACCGGCCGGACGGCGCGGGCCCAGTCCGGGGCCATGCCGTATCCGGGGAGATACCGCGGGACGATGTTGATCAGTCCGGCCATCGCCGACGCGCCGGCGAACCACAGGATCAGGACGGTGCTGACGTCGTACGCGGTGCCGAACGCCTCACCGAGGTACTCGTGGGCGAGCCAGGCCAGTGCTCGTCCGTTCGCCTCGCCGCCCTCGGCCAGCTCGCCGGCGGGGATGAGGACGGTGCTGACCACGCTGCTGCCCAGCAGGTAGGCGCTCATGATGACGGCGGCGACCGTCAGCAGTTTGCGGGTGTTGCGGATCCGGGACTCCAGGCGTTGCTTTCGTTGGCGCCCTCCGCGGCGACCAGCGGCATCATGCTCACCCCGGTCTCGAAGCCGGACAGGCCGAGCACCAGCAGCGGGAAGGCGACGATCGCCGGGCCGACGATTTCACCGACGCCGGTTCCCTCGGTCAGTGCGGTGATCCAGGCCGACCAGGCCACCGGCGTGGTGATCATCTCGATCACACCAACGGTGATGATGATCGCGTTGAGTCCCAGGAACACCGCCACGAGGGGGATCGCGATGCTGACCGCCTCGCTGAAGCCGAGCAGGACGTGGCGACGAAGCCGAGCAGGACCAGGACGACGAGTCTGCCCCACCAGAACGGCAGCAGATCTTCCAGCATGGCCACCGAGCCGGCGCCGTGCGGGCTCTCACGCGCCACTCTGCGGTACATCGGAAGCACGCCGAACAGCGTCAGTGCGACGATCAGCATGATCGCCAACGGGGAGACCGCCCCGGCCACCAGCGCGGCGATGGCGGGAACGTAGGCGAGGCTGGAGAAGTAGTCGACCCCGGTCAGGCTCATCACCTTCCACCACGCGTGCGGCCGGGTGTGTGCCTCCTCGGCGGCGGGGCCGGCCGGTTGAACCTAGTGGCGCAGCAGCCACCGGGCAGCCGTCCCTCCGGCCGGACGGGCCGTGCGGGGCTGGCCGCGACAGCCGGCACGAGCATCTCGGTGCCGGAGCTCCTCCGGTCCTCGGCCGGTCCGGCATCCATCGATCAGGTCCTTCCGTCATGTCGCGATGGATGCCGGACCGGCGGGTTGACCATCCGGTCCCCGCCGACACCTGCGGCAGGAACCGGATCCGTTTCACCGGCTGCCCGCGGCGTCACCCAGCAGGCGACCCCTCAGGACCGGCTTTGCCCAGCTCGCGTACGGTGAAGCCGGCGAAGATCTCGTTCACGCCGTGGATCACCGCCCACACGCCCACCAGCGTCACGAGCGTGAACACGGAACGCTCCCAGCTACGCACCGCCCAGAGACCCAGAACCAGTTCGGCGATGCCGAGCAGCAGCCCGGTCCACCACCACGGCGGCTTCGGCCCGGCCAGCGACGTGATCACGTGGACCATTCCGAAGAAGATCAGGTACCACGCCACGAGCATGGACACCACATAGAGCGTGACGTCCGGCCAGACGAAGGCGGTGATGCCGGCCGCAATGCCGAGCACACCCGCCAGGATCAGCAGCCAGCGCCCGGTGCGCACGAGGCTGGCCGCGACCAGTTGCGCGATGCCGCCGAACAGGAAGGCCACGCCCACCAGGGCGGCCACCGTGGCGAGGCTGGACGTCCGGTAGGAGAGCACGGACATTCCCACGACGATCCACAGGGCACCCAGGATCAGGAACCACCACCATATCCCTGCGGTGGATCCGGCCTGCCGGGTGTCCGGCGAAGTCGCCGACGTGTGACGGGCGGTGCTGGGCGATCGGCTGGCATGCTCCACATCGCTTGTCATGGTCATCTCCTCTGGTGTCGGCGTCACCGGGGGGCGGTGCGCGCCGCTTCGTCCGCGGTCTGCCGGGCGAGCGCCGCGTACAGGCAGGCGTACTCGGCTTCCTCGATGGCGGTGTACGCGAAGTCGATCGCGAAGGCCGCGTAGTCCTCGGCGTCCTTGGCATCGAGCTCGCTCATCTTGGCGTCCATCTTGCTTTTGTCCGCCTTCATGCGGGTACGGACTTGCTCGACGTGCTCGTTCCAGGAGCGGCGGAGGTTGTCCGCCCACGCAGTGGCGCGATCGCCGGTGGCGACGACCTCGCCGTGGAGCTTCTGCGTCCGTGTCCGCGTCGTCTCGCGGGCCTGATCGACGTCCTGCTCGAGACGGTCGTGGGCCTTCTGCCGGGACGCGGCGAAACGGTCCTCGGCCTCCTTGGCGCGTGCTGTGAGCTGCGCCAACTGGTCGGACAGTGCCATGGTGATCTCCCTCGATGTGTTCGGTACCGGACGACCCGAACCGGAGGTGGCGGCCATGAACCCGGGCACGGTGCTGCGGACTGCCGCGCATCGATGCCGGTTCCGCCTGTCTCCGGCCGGATATCCGGCCGGCTCTTGCGGCCGTCTCTCACGCTCGCAGCCGACGGCGGCGTCCGGCATCCCGGAAATCCGTAGTGTGCTCCGGCCCGCTTGGCCCAGATGTCGTTTCTCCGCGTGCACCAGTGGAATCGCGCCGCCCCTCGTGCCACCCGGAAGCCGGACATAGAGTGGCCCCGTGCGGTTGATCGGCCGCGAAACCGAGAAGCACACCCTCCACGAGGTTCTCGATCGTGTGCGTACCGGCATGAGCGCCGTGTTGGTTCTGCGTGGCGAGCCGGGGGTGGGCAAGTCGACGCTGCTCGACTACGCCGTGGAGCATGCCGCCGACCTGCGGGTGGTCCGGACGGCCGGCATCGAGTCGGAAATGTCCTTCGGCTATGCCGCCGTTCACCACGTGCTGATGCCGTTCCTGCATCGGCGCGAGGAGCTGCCCGCGCCGCAGCGCCAGGCGCTGGGTGTGGCTTTCGGGCTGGCCGGCGAAGCGCTGGCCGATCCGTACCTTGTGGGTCTGGCGGCGCTGACGCTGCTGTCGGAGGCGGCCCGGGAGCGGCCGGTGCTGTGCGTGATCGACGACGCCCAGTGGCTGGACGACGCGTCCGCCGACGCCCTCGGCTTCGTGGCGCGCCGCGTGTTGGCCGACAGGGTGGGGATCCTGGTCGCCATCCGGGAGCCTGCGGAGAAGGACCCATGGCTGGCGGCGGTGCCGGAGATGCGCATCGCCGGCCTGCCGCAGCCGGACGCGTGCGAGCTGCTGACCATGGTGGCCGGCAGCCCTGTCGAGGCCGGCGTGGCGCAGCACATCGCGGTCGAGACGGGCGGTAACCCATTGGCCATTGTGGAGGCCGCGGCCGAGCTGACCGCCGAGCACCTGCGCGGAGAGATCGCGCTGCCGGAGCCGCTACCGGTCGGTCAGCACCTCGAAGACCTGTTCGTGCGCCGCGTGCGGGACCTGCCCGCGGACACCCGGACGCTGCTGGTGCTGGCGGCAGCTGTGCACCCGGGTGAGGAGAGCCGGCTGTGGCGGGCGGCGGCCGCGCTCGCGATCCCGGCGAGCGCCGCCGGGGCCGCGGAGATCGCCGCCCTGGTCCGCTTCTCGCCGGTGGTCCGCTTCTCCCACCCACTGGTCCGCTCGGCCGTCTACCACGCCGCGGACCCCGGTCAGCGGTCGGCGGTGCACCGGGCTCTGGCGGCTGCCTGCGACCCGCAGCGCGACGCGGGCGCCCGAGCCTGGCATCTCGCCGAGGCGGCTGCCGGGCCGGACGAGGCGGTTGCCGCCCAGTTGACGGCTGCGGCGGAGGACGTCAGCAGCCGGGGCCGGTATGCCGCCGCCGCCGCCCTCCTCGAGCGGGCGGCGTCGCTCCGTCCCGACGAGCAACAGCAGGCCGAACGCGGGCTCTCGGCC
>DASSAL010000102.1:0-29757 GCA_035685405.1 Actinoplanes sp.
GGCCACGCGGCACAGGTCGACCGCGCGCCGTTTGGTGAGCAACGGGCTCATGTCAAACGACCCTACCAGCGGTTCCACCGACCGGAACACCGCCGACCACGATCCGGGACAGCGACGGCCGTCACAGCCCACCCGCGTTGAGCGGCACCTCGTCGGCACCCGCGGTGACGACCAGCCCGGCCGGGGTGGGCTGCACCTTCTGCACGACCAGCTTCATCGGCAGGTCCGGCACCCTCAGGTCCACCGAGATCTGTTTCGCATAGTTGGTCAGCACCTGCTGCACCAGCGGAATGTTCGGCAGGCCCTCGGCGGTGACCTCGTCGAACCGGACCCGCACCACGTTGCCCTCGGCCACGTCGAGGTTCGCCGTACCGTTGATCGTCACCTGTTGGCCGAGCACCTCCAGCGGCGCCGTCACGGCCAGCTTGCCGTCCTTCTCCGCCAGCTCCACGCCGTCCTTCTCGGTCAGCTGCTCGAGCGTGGTGTAGTCGACCGTTCCGGTGCCGGTCACGGTGGTGGCGATGATGTCGCCCTGCCGCGTCCGCAACGTCTCCAGCGGCGCCCGCACGTCCCGCGCCCGCACGTCCAGCAGCGGCATCCGGATGGTCTGCCCGTTGCCGGCCGGCCCGGAGAAGTTGCGCAGTTCGATCTTGATCTCCTGGTACTCGCCCTTGAGCACCTGAGTCAGGAACGGCACCCCCTCCACGGTCACGTCCGGCCGGTCGGCGGTCGCGTCCTGATTGGCCACCTGCTCGGCCACCTGATCGCTGATCACCCGCTCCGCGTACGAGGCACCGAACCGGTCCACCACCGCCAGGATGATCATCAGGAAGACCAGCAGCACCAGGAAGGTGATCAGCAGCCGCCGCCCCCATCGCCGCCGGGGCCGCCGCTCCTCATACACCTCTGCCACCGCAACTCCCACCTCTCATCGACCAGCGAGACGGTATATGCCCGGCTCCACAACCGCCGCAAACGGCCCGGCTACAGCTAGTCGGCGTGCAGTTCGACGCAGCAGCGGCCGGGCGCGGGGGCCAGCACCGCCTCGGTGCCGGTCACACCGAGGCCGTCGACCACCCCGGCCACGAACGCGTGGTTGAGCGCACAGACCAGCGCGGTGTGGCGGGCGGCGAGCGCGTGGAACGGACAGTTGCGCAGCGAGATCGCCGCGGTACCGGCGCTCGGCTCGAAGCCCAGACCGGCGAGGACGGTGACCAGATCTGCGCCATCGGAACGACGGAGGGCCGACAGATCCCGGCCGCGCCGGTACGCCAGCCGGGTCGCCACCTCGCGGGCCGGCGCGGCGCCGTCGGACACCGCCTCGGCCAGGATGTCGGCGATGAGTTCGTACCGGCGCTCGGGGATCGTCAGCGCCAGCCCGTCGCCGATCGGCTCGTACACCTTCGGCGCCCGGCCCCGGCCTCGCGGCCGGTGACCCGGCGCCTCGTAGCGGGCGGTCAACAGCCCGGCGGCGACAAGTTTGTCGAGGTGGAACGCAGCCAGGCCGCGGGACATCGCGGTGGCCGCGGCGGCCTCGTCGCGGCCCACCGGATGGTCCTGGCGCCGCACGTAGTCGTACAGCGCCCGGCGCGACGCGTCGGTCAGCGTCGTCAGGGCGGTCCACCGGTCGTGCATCTTCCGCAGATTACCACCAATGGTGGCTATTGAAATTAACCGAGGTCGGGTCCATGATGGGCTTATCGCTAACGAACGTTAGTTAAAAGAAGGGACCGCAGATGACGATCACTGCCGAACGCGTCGGTCAGCGGCACTGGCCGCCCGATCCGGTCGCCGCCGAGCGCGCCGCCACGGCGTTCCTGGCCGCGTTGGGCGTCGACGTGGACACGCCCGATCTCGCGCGGACTCCCGGGCGGATGGCCCGCGCGTATGCCGAGTTGCTGACCCCACGCGAGTTCGCGGTCACCACCTTCGCCAACGACGAGGGGTACGACGAGCTGGTGCTGGCCCGGGCCATTCCGATCCGCTCGGTGTGCGAACACCACCTGCTGCCGTTCGTCGGAGTCGCCCACGTCGGCTACCTACCGGGCGAACGGATCATCGGGCTGTCCAAGCTGGCCCGCCTGGTGGAGATGTTCGCGCGCGGTGTCCAGGTCCAGGAGCGGCTCACCAAACAGATCGCGGACTGGCTGGATGCCCGGATGCAGCCCCGCGGCGTCGGCGTCGTCGTCGAGGCGGAGCACCTGTGCATGACGTTGCGCGGGGTGCAGGCGGTCGGGGCGCGGACCGTGACCTCGACGTTGCTGGGTTGCCTCCGGGAGGACGGCCGCTCGCGGGCCGAGTTCCTCACCGCGGCCCGGATCGGCGCAGCCGGATGAGCGCGCCGGGCACCTTCGTCATCGTCGGCGCCGGCCTGGCCGGCGCCAAGGCCGCGGAAACCTTGCGCGCCGAGAGATTCCCGGGCCGGGTCGTGCTGATCGGCGCCGAGCCGGAACGCCCGTACGAGCGACCGCCGCTGTCCAAGGGGCTCCTGCTCGGCACGGCGGCGCCGGACAGCGCGTACGTGCACGAGCCAGATTGGTACGCCCGCCACGACGTCGAGCTGCGCACCGGGACGACCGCGCACGCCATCGACCGCGCCCGGCGCCTGGTCCGGCTCCGCGACGGCGAGGACATCGCGTACGACCGGCTCCTGCTCGCCACCGGCGCCGCCCCGCGAACGCTGCCGGTGCCGGGCGCCGACCTCGGCGGCGTCCATCACCTGCGCACCCTGGCCGACAGCGCCCGGATCGCCGACGCCGTGCACGACGGAACCCGCCTGGTCATCATCGGCGCCGGCTGGATCGGCCTGGAGGTGGCCGCCGCGGCCCGCACACGCGGCGCCCTCGTCACCGTGGTGGAGACGGCGACGCTGCCGCTGCACCGCCTGCTCGGGGACCGGCTCGCCGGATTCTTCGCCGACCTGCACACCGCCCACGGCGTCGTGTTCCGGTTCGGCACCGGCGTGCGGGAGATCCGCGGCACCAGCACGGTGTCCGACGTGCTGCTCGACGACGACACCGTGCTGGCGGCCGACGCCGTGCTCGTCGCGGTGGGCGTCGCCCCCTGCACCGGCCTCGCCACGGCCGCGGACCTGCCCGTCGACAACGGCATCCTGGTCGACCACCGGCTGCGGACGGCCGACCCGCACATCTTCGCCGCCGGCGACGTGGCGAACGTGGACCATCCGCTGCTGGGCGCCCGGGTCCGGGTCGAGCACTGGGCCACCGCACTGCACACCGGCCCGGCCGCGGCCCGCGCGATGCTGGACCACCCGGTGTCGTACGACCGGCTGCCGTACTTCTTCACCGACCAGCACGACCTCGGCATGGAGTACGCCGGGTGGCTCCCGCCCGGAACCGACACCGAGCTGGTCGTCCGCGGCAGCATCGAGGACGGGGAGTTCATCGCCTTCTGGACCCACAAGGGCCGAGTGCTGGCCGGCATGAACGTCAACGTCTGGGACGTGACCGACCAGATTCAAGCGCTGATCCACGCCGGCCTGACCACCGGCGCGACCGTGTCCGCGGCGCGGCTGGCGGACCCGCGGATTCCGCTCCCCGACCTGCTTTAGACCTGGAGGAAGGTGGTCATCACGTACGCCGGCGGCACCACCGCGGCCATCGCGCCCAGCGGGCCCTGCATGTGCCGAGCCAGCCAGAACGTCGGGGTGTCGCCGGCCACGCCGCGTCCCGCTTCGGTGAAGTTCACCGCCAGGTCGACCAGCACCGCCACCCCGGCGGCGATCAGGCCGAGCACCGCGCCCTTGGCCGGGGTGAACGGCAACACCAGCACGCTGCCCAGTCCGGCCGCGCCCAGCGTGCCGAGCATCGCGCCCAGGATGATCCCGGTGGCGCCCCGCGCGACCTGCGGGGCGATGCGGGGCCGCGGCAACACGGCGTCGGTCAGGCGGGCCACCACCAGCGCCAACCCGGCCGCCGCCAGGCAGACGGTGATGGACTGGGTGCCGATCGGCTTGCGGGTCAGCACGATCAGGGACGCGAACGCCACCGGGCCGGACACGATCAGCAGGGTGGAGCCGAGGGCGTCGCGGACCCGGAGCCGGTCCACCCGCAGCGCGAACTGGCCGGCCACCACCGCGGCGACGCCGGCCAGGGCCCAGTAGACCAGGGGCATCACCCGGGGCGTCGCGCCGGTGACGGCGGTGTAGTCGGCGACCGCGCCGGTCGCCAGGGCGACGGCGGCCACCACCAGCGGCGCCGGCGGGCGCATCGCCATGGTCCAGGACAGGATGTAGAGAAGCTGAACCCCGAAGATCACGATGGCGTACGGGGCGCGCGCATCCGGCCCGGACGTCTGCGCGCCGACCACCAGCGCCGCGGCGAGCAGGGCGGCGAACCCGGCGATGGCGACGGACAGCTCCCGGCGTACCGGAACGTCCTCGATCTCCTGGTCGTTCTCCTCGACCTCGTCGTCGAGGTCGGTCCGGGCCACGTCCTCGTCGGCGGGGACGGCGCCGTACACCCCGGCGGCGGAGCGCGGTGACGAGCGCGCGATCTCGCGGGAGACGTCGTCGCCCCACGGATTGTCGCGGTCGCCGTCCGGTGGCATGGAGGGGAACACCCATGCGATGGTGCCAGACTCCGCGATGGATCGGTTAAGGTGAGGTCAGCCCACCCGTCGGTGACGCCGGGACCGTTCCTCCGGTTGCGACGGCATGACCATCGCGTGATCGGGTCACCTGAGCGGCGCCTTCCGCCGCGTGGATCGAGGTGAGTGTGGAAATCCTCCTGTTGGTGACGGCCCGGGCCGGCGAACCTTCCGCCGTGCTGCCGGCGCTCGACCTGCTGCCCCATTCGGTACGCACCGCACCGCGCGACGTCCGCACGCTGGTGTCCGGCCCGAGCCCGGACGCGGTGCTGGTGGACGCGCGTTCGGAGCTCTCCGAGGCGCGCGCGACCTGCCGCGTGCTGCATGCCACCGGCCTGGGCGTCCCGCTGCTCGCGGTGGTCACCGAGGCCGGCCTGATCGCGCTCAACGCCGACTGGGGCGTCGACGACGTGATCCTGGCCGGCGCGGGCCCGGCCGAGGTGGAGGCCCGGTTGCGGCTGAGCGTCGGCCGGCTCACCAACGCCACCGCGGGCGCCGGCGGGTCGATCCGGGCCGGCGAGCTCACCATCGACCCGGACACGTACGCCGCGAAGCTGAAGGGCCGGCCGCTCGACCTCACGTACAAGGAGTTCGAGCTGCTGAAGTTCCTGGCCCAGCACCCGGGCCGGGTGTTCACCCGCGACCAGCTGCTGCGCGAGGTGTGGGGGTACGACTACTTCGGGGGCACCCGCACGGTGGACGTGCACGTGCGGCGGCTGCGCGCCAAGCTGGGCTCGGAGTACGAGTCGATGATCGGCACGGTGCGCCAGGTGGGCTACAAGTTCGTGGTTCCACCGACCGGCCGCCAGCTGCCCGCCAACGAGCCGGTCTCGCTGCCGGTCTGACCACGAATGGTGCGAAGCGCGGACCGGCTCACCGACGTCGAGAGCCGGCAGGTCCTGGAGCTTGCCGCGGCCGCGGAGCGGGCCGATGGCGTCTATCCCCTCTCCGAGGACGTGGTGCTGGCCGTCCGGCACGGCGGCGGCCGGCACCTGCTCACCGACGCCGGCTACGCGTTCCTCGGCGCGGAGTCCGGCGAGCTGGTGGTCCATCCCGATCACCGCCGGCGCGGCCACGGCACGGCGCTGCTGCGGGCGGCCGGTGACGGGCCGCTGACCTTCTGGGCGCACGGCGACGGACCGCCGGCACGCGCCTTCGCCGAGAAGGCCGGGTTCGACCGGATCCGGGTGCTCTGGCAGATGCGCCGCTCGCTGGCCGAGGATCTCCCGGACGCCCCGCTCCCGGCCGGCGTCACGCTCCGGCACTTCCGCCCCGGTCACGACGAGCAGGCCTGGCTGACGGTCAACGCGCGCGCCTTCGCCGACCATCCCGAACAGGGCCGTTGGACGGAACACGACCTGGAGCTGCGCGAGGCGGAGCCGTGGTTCGACCCGGCCGGCTTCCTGCTGGCCGTGGACGTCGAGGACCGGCTGTTGGGCTTCCACTGGACCAAGGTGCAGGACGGGCTGGGTGAGGTGTACGTGCTGGGTGTCGATCCGGGCGGGCACCGAAAGGGGTTGGGCCGGGCGCTCAGCGTGGCGGGGCTGCGACACCTGACCGACCGTGGCCTGACCACCGCGATCCTGTACGTCGATGAGTCCAACCGGGCCGCGGTCGGGCTCTATGAGTCACTCGGCTTCGCCCGGTGGTCGGCGGACGTGAGTTACCAGCGCCGCCGATGAGGCGTCAATCCGGGCGAACCGGTAGCGAAACCCACGGTAGCGGTTCTGCCCCGGGAGATGCCCCGGGCGCCGCGGGACGGCAATATGGGACCTACCGGCCGGCGGCGAGGCGAGGGACGCGATGCGCAGGGACGCACACCTGGCGGAGTTCGAACGGCTAACCGGCCTGCTGGCCCGCATGGGCCGTGCCGCGGTGGCGGCGATCCGGCAGGCCACCGCGGCGTTGCTCGACGGTGACGACGCCGCCGCTGCGGCCGCCATCGGCGAGCACCGGCAGATCGCCGACCTGCATCGTGAGGTCGAGGAGCTGGTCCCGGCCCTGCTGGCCCGCCAGCAGCCGGTCGCCTCGGACCTGCGCCTGGTGCTCGCGGCGATCCGGATGAACGCCGACATGGAGCGCATGGGGGCACTGGCCGGTCACATCGCGACGGTCGGCGTCCGCAGTGCGCCGGCGGTGCCGCCGTCGGCGCGGCCGGTGGTGACTGCGATGGCGGAGGCGGCGGCCACCCTGGCCGAGAAGTCGTCGGTGGTGCTGTCCACCCGCGATCCTGTCGCGGCGATGCAGCTCGGCCTCGACGACGACGTCACCGACGCGCTCAACCGCCAGCTCTTCGGGCTGCTCACCGACGATTGGCGCGAGGGCACGGCAGCGGCCGTGGACCTGGCGATGGTGGGCCGGTTCTACGAGCGCTTCTGCGACCACGCGGTGAGCGTGGGTCATCAGGTCGCGTACCTGGTGACCGGATCAGTTGTCATCGGGCGGCTGTGACACCGGGACGGACCAGATAGAGATTTGCGTTATACCGGCATATCGGGCGTGGCCTCCCAAGTTAACGTGACGGACAACTCACCCTCAGCGCCGCGACATATCGGCGCGCATACCTGTTCACGCTGCGTTCACTTAGGGCCGCCTCGTCGGCTACCTGCCCCTCTTACCGTCGCCTTGGTCGGGTCCGATGTAGCCGGACCGATTCCCCGACAAGAGAGGCAACGTTCAGGTGAACCGCAACGTGCTTTCGCGGCGCGTCCTCGCCGGTGTCGCGCTCGCCGCGCTCGCACTCGCCGGCTGTGGTGGCAACGACGACAACGGCACCCCTGAGGCCGGCAGCGGCAACGGCAGCGCCTACTCCGACCTCTCGGGTGAGCTCAAGGCCTCGGGCGCCAGCTTCCCCGACGCCTACTACCAGGAGGTCGTCTCGGCCTTCCAGGAGCAGGCGCCGAGTCTCACCATCAACTACAACGCGACCGGCTCCGGCACCGGGAAGAAGCAGTTCGGCCAGGGACTGACCGACTTCGCCGGCACCGACAGCACGGTCAAGGAAGACGACGGCGTGCCGGCCGACTCCTTCCTGTACGTGCCGACCGTGGCCGCTCCGATCACCGTGTCGTACAACCTCCAGGGCGTCGACAAGCTGCAGCTCAGCCCCGAGACGGTGGCCGGCATCTTCTCGACCACCATCAAGACCTGGAACGACCCGAAGATCGCCGCCGACAATCCCGGCGTCACCCTGCCGGCCACCCGGATCACGGTCGCGCACCGCTCCGACGGTTCCGGCACCACGAACAACTTCACCAAATACCTAACCGCCGCCGCGCCGGACGCGTGGAAGCTGGGCAGCGGCGACACGGTCGCCTGGCCGGCCAGCACCCAGGGCGGTGAGAAGAACACCGGGGTCGCGCAGATCATCAGCCAGACCGACGGCGCCGTCGGCTACGTCGACCTGAGCGACGCCACCGAGGCCAAGCTGAAGTTCGCCGCCGTCAAGAACAAGGACGGCCAGTTCGTCGAGCCGACCCTGGAGGCGACCACCGCGGCCCTCAACGGCGCCGAGGTCAAGGAGGACCTGACCTACGACCCGCTGAACGCGGCCGGAGCGGAGTCGTACCCGATCACCGCACCGACCTACCTGCTGGTCAAGACCAAGTACGACGACGCCGCCAAGCGGGACGCCGTCAAGGGCTTCGTTCGCTACCTGCTCACCGACGGGCAGGCCCTGGCCAAGGAGGTCAACTTCGCCGCGCTGCCGGAAGAGCTGAAGACCAAGGCGCTCGCACAGCTCGACAAGGTGCAGTGACCACCACCACGAGCGCTTCGCGTTTCCCGGAGGGGACGGGACCAACGACGGTCCCGTCCCCCTCGGACACCGAGACACTGGAGCTGAAGTGACGACGCTGATGCAGCGAGACTCCGAGTCCCGGGGGGCGCTCAGCAAGCGGGGCAGCGGGATGCTCTCCGACCGCCTGTTCTCCGGCTGGACGCTCGCCACCGGCATGCTCGTGCTGGCCATCCTCGCCCTGATCCTCATCACCACGGTCCGCCAGTCCTGGCCGGCGTTCGACGCGATGGGCCTGCGCTTCCTCTACGAGGACACCTGGGACCCGAACCCAGCCGAGGGCGCGCCGATTTTCGGCGCGCTGCCGTTCATCTACGGCACGCTGGTCTCGTCCATCCTGGCCCTGATCTTCGCGGTGCCGGTGTCCATCGGTATCGCACTGTTCCTCACCGAGCTGGCACCGCGCCGGCTGCACACCGCCGCGGTCACCGTCATCGACCTGCTGGCCGCGGTCCCCTCGGTGGTCTTCGGCCTGTGGGGCATCCTGGTGCTCGGCCCGTGGCTACAGCCGGTCTACAGCTCCATCCACAGCGCCGTCGAGGGCGTCCCGATCCTGGGATCGCTGTTCGGGCCGGTCGGCGGGGGGCGCAACTTCATGACTGCCGGCATCATCGTGGCGATCATGATCACTCCGATCATCACCTCGATCAGCCGCGAGGTGTTCAGCACCGTGCCGGGGGCCGACAAGGACGCGGCCCTCGCGCTGGGCGCCACCCGATGGGAGATGATCCGCGGCGCGGTGTTCCCGCACAGCTTCGGCGGTCTGGTCGGTGCCGTGATGCTCGGGCTGGGCCGCGCGATGGGTGAGACGATCGCGGTGGCCCTGGTCATCGGCGGCGCCACCAACATCACCGCGAACCTGTTCGCGCCCGGCAACTCGATGGCGGCTGTCATCGTCCAGCAGTTCGGCGAGTCCAGTGGTACCTTCACCGCCGCCCTGATCGGGCTCGGCGTCGTGCTGTTCGCACTGACCGTCGTGATCAACCTCGCCGCGCGGGCCATCGTCCGCCGCGCCGAGCTCCGGATGCGGGGTGCAGCATGACGCCGACCACCGTCACCGCCGAGCGGCCCGTCGATGGGACGCACAGCGACCGGCACGACCTGACGGCCGGCGGGCTGTCCACCCGGCGCCGGGTCGTCAACTCGCTGGCCACCGTCGGCATCTGGGTGGCCGTCCTGTTCGCCGTGATTCCCCTCGCCCTGGTCACGTGGACCGTTCTCAGCCGCGGCCTGGGGATCATGAGCTGGGAATTCCTCACCGAGAACATCCCCAACTCGTTCCGCCGCGCGGGCGGCGGCATGGCCCCCGCGATCGTCGGCACCCTGCTCATCACCGGCATGGCCGCACTGATGGCCATTCCGCTGGGCATCTTCGCCGCCATCTACCTCAATGAGTACGGCAAGCAGAAGCCGTTGGCCCGGACCATCCGGCTGTTGGCCGACGTGATGACCGGCGTGCCCTCGATCGTCATGGGCCTGTTCATCTACATCTCCTGGGTGCTGCTCTTCGGCGAGCAGACCGGCTTCGCCGGCTCGCTGGCCCTGGCCTGCCTGATGCTGCCGGTGGTCATCCGCAGCTCCGAGGAGATGCTCCGGCTGGTGCCCGACGAACTGCGCCAGGCCAGCCTCGCCCTCGGCGCCCGCAAATGGCGGACCATCATCACCGTCGTCCTGCCCGCCGCCATCTCCGGGATCACCAGCGGCTCGCTGTTGGCGATCGCCCGGGCCGCCGGTGAGACCGCGCCGATCATCCTCGTCACCGGCATCGTGTTCACCGTCAACACGGACCTGTTCGAGGGCTCGAACACAGCCCTGCCGGCGCAGATCTTCCGCAACGCCAGCCAGCCCTTCCAGGCCGCCCAGGACCGGGCGTGGGGGGCGGCGCTGACGCTGATCGTGATCGTCCTGCTGTTCACGATCATCGCCCGCATCATCGCGAACCGGTTCGCCATCAAGGAGCGCTGACCCATGACCACCCCCCAGTCCGACATGACGGCCACGGCCGTGGCCCGCCCCGGCGTCTCGATCAGCACCCCGGCCGCCGCCACCGGCCCCGGCGGGCTTCAGGATCCGAAGCCGTCGGCCGTTCCCGTCATGGAACTCAAGGACGTCAGCGTCTTCTACGGCGACTACGAGGCGGTCCGCGACACCACGTTCCCGATCCGGCAGAACCAGATCACCGCGCTGATCGGCCCGTCCGGCTGCGGCAAGTCGACGATCCTGCGCGCGCTCAACCGGATGAACGACCTCATCCCCGGCGCTCGGGTGGCCGGCCAGGTCACATACCAGGGCCAGGACCTGTACGGCAAGGACGTCGACCCGATCCAGGTCCGCCGGCGGATCGGCATGGTCTTCCAGAAGCCGAACCCGTTCCCCAAGTCGATCTACGACAACGTGGCGTACGGGCTACGGATCAACGGGATGAAAAGGAACCTCGACGACCAGGTCGAGGAGGCCCTGACCGGCGCAGCCCTCTGGGACGAGGTCAAGGACAAGCTCAAGCAGAGCGGCCTGGCGCTGTCCGGCGGCCAACAGCAGCGCCTGTGAATCGCCCGCACCATCGCGGTCAAGCCCGACGTGATCCTCATGGACGAGCCGGCCTCCGCCCTCGACCCGATCGCCACAGCCAAGATCGAAGACCTGATGCACGAGCTGACGGAGAACTACACGATCGCGATCGTCACGCACAACATGCAACAGGCGGCGCGGGTCAGCCACTACACGGCGTTCTTCACCGCCGAGGTGGACGAGAAGGGCGTCCGGCACGGGCGGCTGGTGGAGTTCAGCGAGACCACCAAGCTGTTCACCAACCCGGCCGACCAGCGCACCGAGGATTACATCACCGGTCGATTCGGCTGATCCTCGATGCGCAGGACGGCGCCGCCGTCCTCGGTCCGCTCCACCCGGGGCCGGACGGGGGCGGCGGCATTTCGTCTGCTGGCGGCGGCGACAACAGCAGGAATACCGTCGTACGCGCAGAGATCGTCCAGTGTGGAACGCGTAGGCGGGAGCAGGGCCAGGCCGTTGGCGGCCTGCGGGCTGATCCACGCGGCCGCGTCGGCCTCACCGGACACGTTGCGCGCCGTCTGGGCTTCCGGCAGGAGCGCGACGAAGAACCGCGTGTCGAAGCGTTTCGGCTCGAACTCCGGGGTGATCCACCGAGACCACGGGAACAACAGGTCGTCCCGCAACCGGAACCCGCGGCGGTCGAGCAGCTCGGTCATGGTCAGCTCCCGGTTCTGCACGGCGACCCGGTCGGCCTCCCAGTCCGGGCCGGTGACGTCGCCGACGGTCGCGTCCTCGGTGCCGGCGAGCAGCACGCCCGCTTCCTCGAAAAGCTCACGGGCGGCGGCGCCGACGATCGCCCGGGCCTCCTCGTCCGGTACGCCCAGCCGCTCACCCCAGTCCTGTTTCACCGTGGCCGGCCGGTCCGACGGGTCCACGCCACCGCCGGGAAACGCGTAGACCCCGCCGAACACCATCGTGCCGGCGCGCCGCAGCACGTACACCTCGAACGGGTCCGCGGGCCGGAGCAGCACGACGGTGGCGGCCGGGCGCACCGGGGCCGGTGTTCCGCGGAACTCGCGGGCCCGCTGGGCCATGGCCGGGGGCAACCGCAACGGCTCGGATTCGCGCATCGTCCGATTGTCCCAGCCGGACCTCCCGAGCGATACCGTGGCGATCATGACGACGCGTTGGGGAGTCCTGGGCACCGGCGGCATCGCGAGCGCGTTCGCCGCGGACCTGACCCTGGTCGACGGCGCCGAACTGGCCGCGGTGGGTTCCCGTACCGCCGAGGCGGCCGCCGCGTTCGCCGCGCAGCACGGCTTCGCCCGGGCGCACGGCTCGTGGGCCGACCTGGCCGCCGACCCGGACGTGGACGTGGTCTACGTGGCCACCCCGCACGCATTCCACCTGCCCGCCGCGCTTGTCTGCCTGCGGGCCGGCAAGGCGGTGCTCTGCGAGAAGCCGATGACGCTCGACCTGGCCGGTTCCGCGCGGCTGGTCCAGGAGGCGCGGGCGCGCGACGTGTTCCTCATGGAGGCCATGTGGATGCGCTGCAACCCGGCGATCCGGTCGCTGCACGAGCAGATCCGGGCCGGCACGATCGGCGAGGTACGTGCGGTGCACGCCGACTTCGGCCTACAGGGTCCGTTTCCGGCCACCCACCGGTTGCGCGACCCGTCGCTGGGCGGCGGAGCCCTGCTCGACCTGGGCGTCTATCCGATCCACCTGGCCCACCTCATCCTCGGCGCGCCGGCATCGGTGCAGTCGTGGGCCCACCTGACCCCGGAACGCGTCGACGAGACCACCGGCCTGCTGTTCGGCTACCCTTCCGGGGCGGTGGCGGCGTTGACGTGCAGCATCAACGGCGCCTCCCGCAACGCCGCCTCGATCACCGGCACCGAGGGCCGGATCGACCTGCCGGCCGGCTTCTTCGCGCCGAAGACGTTCACGCTGACCCGGGCCGGCCAGGAGCCGGAGGTGGTCGACGTCGCGTTCGAGGGTCGCGGTTACCGCTGGGAGGCGGCCGAGGTGCAGCGCTGCCTGGCCGAGGGATTGCGGGAGAGCCCATTGATGCCGCAGGCCACCACGCTCGAGATCATGGGCCTGCTGGACACCATCCGCGACCAGATCGGCGTCGCCTATCCGAACAGCGGGCGGACGACCAGGTAGACGAGGCAGGCGAAGGCGGCCGCCATCGGGAACGTGATGATCCAGGCGATGACGATGTTGCCGGCCACGTTCCAGCGGACCGCGGACAGCCGCTTGGTGGCGCCGACCCCCATGATGGCCGAGGTGATCGTGTGGGTGGTGGAGATCGGCGCGCCGAGGATCAGGGCGTTGAAGTAGAGGACGCCGCTCGCGACGGTTTCGGCGGCGAAGCCCTCCGGCGGGCGCAGATCGATGATCTTGCGGCCGAGGGTGCGGATGATCCGCCAGCCGCCGGCGTACGTGCCGGCCGCGAGCACCGCCGCGGACGCCCAGATGGTCCACTCCGGGATGAACCCCGGATCGTCCTGGAAGCCGCCGATGTAGAGCGCGAGCACCACGACGCCGATGGTCTTGGCGGCGTCCTGCATGCCGTGGCCGATCGACATCGCCGCGGCGGACACCGTCTGCGCGTGCCGGAAGCCGCGGTTGAGCCGGCCCGGGTTGCCCTTTCGAAAAATCCACAGCACCGCGATCATCATGATGAAGCCCAGCGTGAAGCCCACCATCGGGGACAACACCATGGGGATGAGCACCTTCTCCACGATGTTGGCCCACTGGACCGCGCCACCGGCCGCGAACAGGGTGGCGCCGACCAGGCCGCCGAACAGCGCGTGCGACGACGAGCTGGGCAGGCCGAAATACCAGGTGATCAGGTTCCAGATGATGGCGCCGGCCACACCGGCGAACACCACGCCCAGGCTGGCCACCCCGGTGGGCAGCGTGACCAGGCCGCTGCCGACGGTCGCGGCGACCTTCTCGCCGAGATGCGCGCCGATGAAGTTGCCCACCGCCGCCATCGCCAGCGCCGCCCGCGGGGTCAGGGCCCGGGTGCTGACGCTGGTCGCGATGGCGTTGGCAGCGTCGTGGAAGCCATTGGTGTAGTCGAACACCAGCGCGATGAGGATCACCGCGAAAACAGCGATGAGCTCTGCGGACAAGGGGTCAGGACTCCTTGACCGCGATCGTCTCGATCGTGTTCGCCACGTGCTCGAAGGCGTCGCAGGCGGCCTCCAGCTCGTCGGCGACCTCCTTCATCTTCAGCACGGTGAGCGCGTCGTACTCGCCGGAGAACAGCCGGACGAGCAGCATCCGGTACGCCCGGTCGCCGTCGTTCTCCAGCCGGTTGATCTCGATCCAGTACTCGTCGAGACCCTTCATCGACTTCAGCTTCGGCATCACGTCCGCCGTGATCTTGGCCTGCTGGTCGAGCACGTTGACCAGTTCGTGCATCTCCCGGGGCAGCGACGGCAGCTCGGTCAGCCCGTACAGGTAGAGCAGGTTCCCGACCGCCTCGAGGTGGTCCATCACGTCGTCGAGCTGGGAGCCCAGGGAGTAGATGTCCTCGCGGTCGAACGGCGTGACGAAGGTCGAGTTGATCTTCTTGTACAGGTCGTGGGTGATCTGATCGCTGTCGTGCTCCACGTCGGTCAACCGCTCGCTGACCGACTGCACGTCCACGCCCGGCAGGGCGAGCTCGTTGAGCATCTCGGTGCCGCGCACCAGGTTTTGAGCCGCTCGGGTGAACAGCTCGTAGAAGGCGCCCTCGGTGGGGCGGAAGGAGAACTTCACGGCGCGGACCTCGTTCGACGAACGTGCGGATTCCTCGGGAACTCTAGGTAACGGATCCCGAGTACTCGCACCCGCCCACCCCTGGTCAGCAGTAGTTCAGGAGTCGTTCATCAGCCGTTAACCTGGCGCAGCGCATCGGCCTCGGTGGAGACCGTGGCGCGCGGCGCCGGCGTCGTGGTGCGCGCCGGGCGGGTGACCACGGTGGGGACCGGCGGTCGCGGCGTCACCGGGTGCTTGCGCAGGTGCCGGGCGAGCCCTCGCAGGTCGGTGTCACCGATGACGTCCACGCCGGCCGCGCCCAGTTCGGTCCAGACCGCGCGGCGGGCGCTGCGCGAGCCCACGGTGAGACCCGAGATCCGTACGGTACGGCCGTCCTCGTGCGCGGCCCGGACCATGGCGTGCAGCAGATGCCGTTCCTCGGCGGAGATGGGCTCCCGGCCGTCCCAGCCGAACCGCCGCGACCACGGCTCGCTGATCATCGGCACCAGGGCCGCCGGCGCGCTGCGCGAGCCGATGTCGTCGAACGTGCCGTCGGCGAACGCGTACCGGGTGCGCTGGGCGGCGAGCAGCTCCCGCGCGTCCACGATGCCGGTGACCGCGACGGTGACCGCGCCGGGCACCAGCCGGCCGTCCGCGCAGCGGCTCAGCAACGGTGCGTGGTCCCGCAACTGCTGGTCGAGCATCCGGTACGCGCGCAGCAGCGTTGCCGCGTCCCGGTTCGGCCCGACGAACTCCACCACCAGCCGGAACGGCACCTGCTGATCCCGCCGCAGCCGCCCGCCGCGCGCCTTGGCCCGGGCGAACAACGGGGACAGCACCAGCCGCCGCAGCGTGCGACCGGGCTGCGGCGCGCCCGGGCCGATGAACAGCTCACCGTTGGGACCCGGGCGCACCGGGACGGTGAGTCCGGCGAGGCCGAGCTGCAGCACGGTGGGCAGCGGGTCGGTGACCGCGGTGCCGACGATGGCGTGGCCGGCCGGCAGGAACGGTCCCGGCCGGCGCAGCAGCGCGGCGGCGATCGACATCGCTCCGACGGCACCGCCGCATCCGGCGACCGCGCCCACGATGGCGGTTGTGTCGTTGGCCACGGCTACTCCACTATTCGGACAAATAGTGCTTAACGTGTTGACACTGTGTCACAAGTCGCTCCCGTGATCGGGGAATATCGCGGAGAATTCCTCCCATGCCGTCCTCTGCCGTCGACTCGTTCGAGGCGGAACGCCCGCATCTGATGGCGGTGGCATACCGGATGCTCGGCAGCCGGGCCGAAGCCGAGGACGTGGTCCAGGACGCCTGGTTGCGCTACGACAAGGCCCGCCGGCTGGGCGAGATCGAGGACGTCCGGGGATGGCTGACCACGGTCACCGGGCGGCTGTGCCTGGACGTGCTGAGGTCGGCCCGGGTGCGGCGCGCGGCGTACCCCGGCCAGTGGCTGCCCGAGCCGGTGGTGGCCCGGCTAGACGACCCGGCCGAACGCGTCACCCAGCGCCAGGACGTGAGCCTGGCCCTGCTGGTGGTGATGGAGAGGCTCACCCCCGAGCAACGGGTCGCGGTGGTCCTGCACGACGCCTTCGGGGTGCCGTTCGACGAGATCGCCGCGGTGCTCGGCACCACGGACATCGCGGCCCGGCAGCACGCATCCCGTGGCCGCCGCGCCATCGCCGCCGGCCGGGCACGGCACACCGCCGACCGGGCCGAGCAGCGCCGGGTCCTGGAGGCCTTTCTGACCGCGGCGGGCAGCGGCGACGTGCACGCCCTGGCGGCGGTACTGGCGCCCGACGTCGTCGCGGTCAGCGACGGCGGCGGGGTGGTCTCGGCCGGCACCCGCCCGGTGGCCGGCGCCGACCGGGTGGCCCGGCTGTACGCGGGCCTGTTCCGGCGGGGGGCCGCGGAGGTCGACGACCTGACCGTCGAGCCGGTCCTCGTCAACGGCGACGTGGGGCTGGTCATCCGGGGCCGATTCCGGGACGGACGGTCGTTGCGGTCGGTGGTCGTGCTGACCGTCGCGGACGGCCGGGTCACCGCCGTCTACAACCAGCTCAACCCGGCCAAGCTGGGCGCACTGCTCGACCACAACTGACCGCGACCGCGGTATCCGGGCTCACTCCTCGACCACGGCTGACAGCCACTTGCGGTATCCGGTGGCGAACGGCTCAGTGCCGTCGGCCAGCCGGACGAGCAGTGTGCGCGCCGCCGCGTACGCCTCGTCGACCAGGGCGTCCGGGTATCCGAAGCGCACCCGGTGATCGGCGAACTCGTCCTCGTCGCGCAACTCCACCCGGCCGGAGTCGCGGCGGCGGACCGCATCCAGGTCGAGGTCGATGATGTGGACGGTGTCGTCCTCCCACCGGGCCGGGGTGGTGATGTCGCAATAGACCTCGCTGGTGCGCGGTGGCGGGTTGAACATCGCCGTCCACCATGCGTTGTGCGGAATGAGCAGCACGAACGGGATCTGTTCGACGGACGGCCGGCCATGGTAGACCGACGGCGTACCGCGCGGGACGCCGACCCAGACGCCCAGGTCGTCTTCGTGAAGCCGGCGGGCCGGATAGTCCCGGTGCGCCGAGCCGTCGTACTTGGTGTAGACGACCCGGACTGTCTCGCTCGGCATGACTGGCACCTTAGCCCGGGTCACCGGAACCGGATCTTTCCGGTGCCCGCGGCTGTTTCTTCCCAGACCCTTCCGGTGCCCACGGCTGCTTTCTTCCAGACCCTTCCGGTGCCCACGGCTGCTTTCTTCCAGACCTTTCCGGTGTCCCCCGCTGCGCCGGACCGGTTTCTGTCGGTCCCGGCGAGTACCTTCTTCGCTGTGCCCGCCACCACCCGTCACCGCGCCACCGCCACCGACCTGCTCGCCGCGGCGGTCGGCGCGGTGCCCGGCGGCACCTCCCGGCCCGGCCAGGAGGCGATGGCCAAGGCCATCGAGCGGGCCGTCCAGGACCGCGAGCACCTGCTGGTCCAGGCCGGCACCGGCACCGGTAAGTCGTTGGCCTACCTGACGCCGGCGCTGCTCGTCGACGGCCCGGTGGTGGTGTCCACGGCCACCCTCGCGCTGCAAAACCAGCTGATCGAGCACGACCTGCCCCGGCTGGCCGAAGCGGTGGAGCCGGTGCTCGGCCGGCGGCCCACGTTCGCCGTGCTGAAGGGCCGGCACCACTACCTGTGCGTGGCCAAGATGGAGCACGCCGACGAGGAGGAGCCGACCGACACGCTGTTCGACGACGTGCCGCGGTCCGGCAAGTGGCTGGGCGAACGCGGCCGGTTGGGCAAACAGATCCAGCGGCTGCAGGAGTGGGCCGAGAAGACCGCCACGGGCGACCGGGATGAGCTCGATCCCGGCGTCGACGACACCGCCTGGCGCCAGGTCTCGATGCCGGCCCGGGATTGCGTCGGGGCGGCGAAGTGCCCGTACGGCGCCGAGTGCTTCGCCGAGGCGTCCCGCGCCCGGGCCCGGGAAGCGGACATCGTGATCACCAACCACAGTCTGCTGGCCGTCGACATGCTGGCCGACCGCCACATCGTCCCGCCGCACAGGCTGCTGGTCGTCGACGAGGCACACGAGCTGGCCGACCGGGTGTCCTCGGCGGCGCAGGCCGAGCTGACCCCCGAGGCGGTGGAGCGGGCCGCCAAGCGGGCCCGCCCGCTGATCACTCCGGCCGCGGCCGAGGCGCTGGCCGCGGCGGCGGACGCGCTGACCGTGGGCCTGGGCGAGGCCCCCGCCGGCCGGCTGACGACCGGACTGTCACCGCTGCTGGCCCAGGCGGTGATCCTCCTCGACTCGGCCGCCCGCAACGCGCTGGAGGCGATCGGCGAGATCAAGAACGACGACCCGGATCCGGTACGCAAGCAGCAGGCCAAAGCCACCCTCGACGAGCTGTCCGACACCGCGCAGCGCCTGCTCGAGGAGTCCGACTTCGACGTCGCCTGGGTGGAGAAGTCGGAGTTGGGCGCCGGCCGCCGCGCGCTGGTGGTGGCACCGCTGTCGGTGGCCGGCACCCTGGCCAACAGCCTCTACGAGGACCGCACGGTGGTCGCCACCTCGGCGACGCTGACCCTGGGCGGCCGCTTCGACACGGTGGCACGGTCGCTGGGCCTGCCGGCACCCACTCCGATCCCGATCGCCCGCTCCGCTTCCTCTTCGACCGCCAACTCCGCTCCCCCCTCTCCGGCCTCCTCAGCCGCTCCGGCCTCGCCGGCCGCCACCGCCTCATCCACCTCCCCGGCCGCCACCGCCTCCTCCGCCTCCCCGGCCGCCACCGCCTCTTCCACCTCCCCGGCCGCCACGGCGTCGCTCGCCGGGCCGGTCGCCGGCTCCTCGTCCGGCGTCGCGTGGAGTTCCCTCGATGTCGGGTCGCCGTTCGACTATCCGAAGCAGGGCATCCTCTACGTCGCCGCGCACCTCCCGCGTCCCGCGGCGTCCGGCCTGCCCGATGCCGCCGGCGAGGAACTGCTCACGCTGGTCAGCGCGCTGGGTGGCCGCACCCTGGGCCTGTTCTCATCGCGCCGGGCCGCCACCCAGGCCGCTGAGCTGCTGCGGTCGCGCGCCGACCTGCCCGTCCTGCTCCAGGGTGAGGAGTCGCTGCCGCTGCTGGTCCGCAGGTTCCGGGACGACAAGGCCAGCTGCCTGTTCGGCGTGATGTCACTCTGGCAGGGCGTCGACGTCCCCGGCGACGCCTGCCAGCTGGTGGTGATCGACCGGCTGCCGTTCCCCCGCCCCGACGAGCCGCTGGCCGCCGCCCGCGCCGCCGCGGTGGACGCTGCCGGCGGTTCGGGTTTCGCCTCGGTGAGCGTCCCGATCGCCGCCGTCCGCCTCGCTCAGGGCGTGGGCCGCCTGATCCGCTCAGCCGGCGACAAGGGCGTCGTCGCCGTCCTCGACTCCCGCCTCGAGACGGCCCGGGGTTACGGCGCCTTCCTGCGGAAATCCCTGCCGCCGTTCTGGTACACGACCCGCCCCGAGGTCGCGGTGGGTGCCCTGCAACGCCTCGCCAAGACTTGAACCGCGGGAGCCACAGACCCGCCAGGTCGCGGAGCGTCCCTCAGCGCGTCACCCGGACCCCGGACCGCCGCAACGGCACCACTGGCCCAATTCGCAGCGGGGCGCCCCTTCACCGCGCCGCCCAGACTCGAGCCCGCCGCAGCCGCGCCACCTGGCCCGAGGCCGCGGTGAGCGCGCCGCAACGCCCCGCCCGGGACCCGAGACCGCGGGACCTTCTCGGCCCGAGATCGCGGGACCTTCCCGGCCCGAGATCGCGGTACGCGTCCGACAACGCCGGGCTGAGTTCTGACCGGCAGGCCGGCGGCAGGGCTGCACCGCCTATGCGGGCTGGTTCTCCGGTGGGGGTACGGGGGTCGGCGGGTCGCCCGGGGTGACCACCACGGCGTTCGGCGGGATCTCCGGTCGGCGGCGGGCCAGGCGGCGGATGCCGGTGTTCAGCACGGCGATCAGCGGCACCGCGACCAGCGCCCCGATGATGCCGGCCAGCACCACGCCGGCGGCGATGCCGATGATGACGACGAGCGGGTGGATGGCGACGGCGCGGCCCATGATCAGCGGCTGCAGGACGTGGCCCTCGATCTGCTGGACCAGGATGACGGCGCCGAGGACCATCAGCGCGATCAACCAGCCCTGGTCGACCAGCGCCACCAGGACGGCGACAGCGCCGGAGATGCTGGCGCCGACGATCGGGATGAAGGCGCCCAGGAAGACCAGCGCGGCCAGCGGGATCGGGAACGGCACGTCGAGGATCACCAGAGCAAGGCCGATGCCGGTGGCGTCGATGAAAGCGACGAGCACGGTGGCCCGGACGTACGAACCCAGCGTCGCCCACGAGGCGTCACCCGCGTCGGACACCGACCAGCGGGCGTTGACCGGGAACAGCCGGACGATGAACCGCCAGATCTTGCGTCCGTCGCGCAGGAAGAAGAACGTGGCGAACAGCACCAGCACCGCGCCGGTCAGCACCTCGGCCACGGTCGCCGCGGTGGCGAACCCGGTGGCAGTGAGCGACGTGGTGTTCTCGTTCACCCAGTTCTGCCCGGACTCGATGGCCTGGTCGACCTGCTCGTCGGACAGGTGTAGCGGCCCGGTGCGGGCCCAGTTCTGGATCTGCCGGACGCCCTCGCTGGCGTTCTCGGTCAGGTTCGGGAGGCCGTCGATGAACTGGTTCACCACCAGGGTGAGCGTGCCGCCGACCGCGGCCAGCCCGAGCACCAGCACCAGGAAGGTGGCCAGCGACGGCGGCAGTCGCAGGTGCCGCATCCAGCCCACCGCCGGAGCCAGCAACGCGGACAGCAGCAGCGCCACCGCCAGCGGAATGACCACCACGCTGATCACCCCGACGAACCGCAGCAGCGCCCACCCCACCAGCCCGACCGCGATCAGCCGCCACGACCAGGCGGCGGCGATCCGCAGCGGGTGCGGCACCTCGGCGTCGTCGCGGCTGGCGGTGGAATGGTTCTCGACCGGGGACACGGGCGGCGGCGGCGCGAACTCGACCTCCGGCTCGACCGCTCCGTTCGGTTCGGCGCGCGCGGCGCGCACGGACTCACGGCCCGTGTCGTACGCCCGCCGGATGTTGTCCCGGACCCGCTGCAACTTGGTCAATCGCGTGCCCCCTTCGGCGTCGTCGCGTCGGTACCACCGTAGTCGCCGGGTCGGACACTTTCCGGCCGGTCGGGGCGGAGGGCGTACCGTCTCCGTCGTGAGCAGCGACGCCAGCATCACCGACACCAGCCTGCCCATCCGGATGTTGCACGACCGCGTCCTCGTGCGCCTCGACGGGGGTGAAGGTGAGCGCCGGTCCAGCGCCGGCATCGTGATTCCGGCGACCGCGTCGATGGGGCGCCGGCTCTCCTGGGCCACGGCGGTGGGCATCGGGCCGAACGTACGATCCATTGTGGTCGGCGATCGCGTGCTCTTCGACCCGGAGGAACGGTCGGAGGTCGAGCTGCACGGCCGCGAATACATCCTGCTGCGTGAGCGCGACCTGCACGCGGTGGCGGCCCGGCGGATCGAGTCGGACGGCACCGGCCTCTATCTGTAAGCCCGGCGTGGACCGAGCTATGGCTGCGGCGGGGCCGGATCGGACGGCGGCGGCGCGGCGGAATCGGGTTGCGGTCCGTGCGGCGGGTCAGGCGCGGCGTACGGACCCGCCGGCCGGTCCCGGCCGGTGGCCGGATGACCATGACCGGGCGGTACGGGGGAGCCGGGCACGGGCGGCTGGCTGCCATAGTTCGGTGGCGGCGGGCCGCCATAGTTCGGTGGCGGCGGGCCGCCATAGACGGGTGGCGGGCTGCCGTACATGTGCGGCCCGGAAGGAGGCGCACCGTAGGAGGGCGGTCCGGACGGCGGCGCACCGTAGGCGGACGGCGCGGACGGCGGCGACCCACCGTAGAAAGGCGGCGCGGACGGCGGTGGCGCACCGTAGAAAGGCGGCGCGGACGGCGGTGGCGCACCGTAGAAGGGCGGCGCCGAGGGCGGCAGCGCACCAGAGAAGGGCGGCGGTGCACCGTACGAAAGCGGCGGTGCGGCATGCGGCGGCGCACCGTAGTAGGACATCGCCGCACCGTACGTGGCCGGCGGGCCGTAATAAGGTGGCGGACCGCCGTACCCGGCCATCGCCGGCAGCTGCGCCGGCAGCGGCACCACCGGCTCGGCCGGCGGCCCGACGGTGCGGGTCGCACCGTCCGGGAAGGTGATGCGGTAGCTGGTCCCGTCCCAGAACGCCCGGGGCATCTGCGGGTCGCGCCCGGCGAACACCGAGCGGTAGCCGGCGATCGCGGTCAGCAGGCGCTGCTCCTCCTCCGCCGACCGCTGCTGGTCCTCCGGCTTCCGGTCCAGGCCGCGTTCCATGCCATCGCGCACGATCGCGAGTCGGGTGGCGGCGCTCTGGAACGAGCGCATCGCCTTCAGACCGGGTTCGCCGGCCACCCGCTTGGCCCAGCTGCGCGCCGAGTGCCGGCGGCCCAGGCTGCTCAGCGCGGCCACCTCGGGCGGCGTGAACCAACCGGCCCGCACGTAGTGCGGCAGCACCCGTTCGCTGAGCCGGCCCTCCCAGCCGCGCAGCACGATGGCGAAGCCGACGGTCAGGAAGAAGAACGGGACCATGAAACCGAGGTACCCGTACAGCATGATCAGCGGCTCGCCGGTGGCCACCGACAGCGTGGGCAGCAGGTTGAACAGGCCGTGCAGGATCATCGCCAGCAGCAGGCCGGCGATCGGGGCCAGCCACTTCACCCGCCGGTCACCGGCCCGCGAGGCCAGTCCCATGCCGACGCCGGCCATCGAGGTGAACAGCGGGTGCGCGAAGCCGGTGAACAGGATCCGCACGATGAAGATGAGGAAGACGTTCTGGATGCCGGTGGCCGGCCCGTACTGGTCGGCGCCCGCGGCGTACCCGTGCCCGCCGAGGTAGAGCACGTTCTCCACCATCGCGAAGCCGAGCGCCGACAGTCCGCAGTAGACGATGCCGTCGGTGATCCCGGACCACTCCCGGCGCCGCCGCCAGAGCAGGAAGAACGGTGCCAGCGCCTTCATCGTCTCCTCGATGAACGGCGCAACCAGCACCGCGACCAGCGCGTCCGGCAGGCCGAGCCGGTCGAACAGCCAGGCGCCGCCGGTGTTCACGCCGAGCGCGACCAGGGTCGCGACCGACGACCCCCAGGCGAAGCAGAAGACCAGGTAGCGGGTCGGTTCCGGCTCATAGCGGTCCAGCCACAGAAAGGCGCTGACCAGTACGGGCACCGGCAGGATCGCCGCGGTCAGGCCGATGGCGAGGCCCGCGGCACCGTTGCTGAACCCGAGGATGAGCAGCATCGCGATGGCGCACGCCGCGATGAAGCCGATCACGCCGGCCAGCGGGAGCCAGCGCCGCCACCCGGTCTTCTGCCCGTTGACCGGTGATCCGGGAGCGGGCAGCACGGCCGCGGCGGAGGAAGGCGCAGCCGACGAAAGCCCAGCCGACGAAGGTGCCGGCGACGACGGCGCGGCCGACACAGGCGGTTCGGGACGGTCGGGCGACCCGCCCGGTGCGACATCGGCCATGCAGCCAGCGTAGCCACCGGAAGCGGCCGAGGCGGCCCCGAGGCCAACCGCCGCCTCAGGCCGGTCCGCGCTCCGAGGCACCGCCGAATCCGGCCGGCTTCCGCCGGGCGCCGCCCCGCCGCCGACTGCGCCAGCCGATCGCCTTACGGACCAACCGCGGCGCCTCGGCGTGCTCCACGCCGGTGGCCCGCAGCAGGTCGGTCACCGCGGTCCGGACCTGCGCGACCACCACGCCGCCGGAGAAGCCCACGCCTTCGTCGTACGCCTGCCCGGACTCGGCCGCCGCGCGCAACGCCCGCTCCCGCGCCGCGATCGGCTCGACCCCCTTGGCCCACTCCTGGCGCAGCAGGTCGACGGCGTCGCCGAGCAGGCCGATCGCCCCCGGCAGGCGGGCCGGCACGGGTTCGTCGTCGCCCAGCGCGGTGATCACCCGCCGGGTCAGCACGCGGACGTTGTCCAGGACGTGGACGATCGGGTCGGCGCCGTCCACGTACTGGGCGAGCGGGCCCCGGGCCCGCCACCGCGCCGGCGCGAACGCCACGTTCTCGCAGGCCGCCGTGATCGCCGCGGTGAACGCGGTGAACGTCGCCTCGGCGGCGTCCAGCCGGTCGAGCGCCGCCTGCACCGCGTCGGCGTCCCGGCCCGCCAGCCCACGGGACACCCCGTGCAGCTCCGCGGTGAGCGCGGTCAGCGCCGGGTCGGCGGCCCGGCGTACCACGGTCAGCGGATTGAGCGGCAGCAGCAGCGTCATGACCATCAGCCCCACGGCCCCACCCACCAGCGCATCGAAGAACCGGCCGAACGGCGTGGCGGCTCCGGCGGTGAGCGTGGCCACCAGCACGGCCGATGCCGCCGACTGCACCACCAGCGGGGTGCCGCCGCCGAGCGCGGTGGACACCAGGATGGCGCCCAGCACCATCACGGCGAGTTGCCACGGTCCACTGCCGATGACCAGGACCAGCGCGTCGCCGACGCCGATGCCGATCGCGACGCCGAGGGACAGTTCGATGCTCCGCCGCGCCCGCTGCCCGACCGACGAGGCGAGCGTGATCACCGCGGCGATCGGCGCGAAGAACGGTGTCGGCTGGCCGATCAGGTCGTGTGCGATCCACCAGGCCAGGCCGGCGGCGACGCCGGCCTGCACGGCGAGCGCGAAGCCGCCTCGTACCCTCGAGAAGGCTCGGGAAAGGACGGCCATGACTGAGGACCCTAACCTGGTGCAGCGTTTCCGCAGCGCGATGCGCGGGGCCGGGGTGACGGCCGGGGACGCGGATCTGGATGCCGCGGCGGCGGACCTGATCGGGCGATGGTCGGAGCCGCACCGCGCGTATCACGACGTGACGCACCTGACCGCCGTACTGGAGGTGATCGATCGCTTTTCTGATCTTGCGCCGCATTCCGACCGGGTGCGCGTGGCGGCGTGGCTGCACGACGCGATCTACGACCCGCGAGCGCCGGGTGATGCCAACGAGCGGGACAGCGCCGACCTGGCCGAACGGTTGCTGACCAGGCTGGGCGCGCCGGCCGAGGTGGCCGGCGAGGTGGCCCGGCTGGTCCGGCTGACCGCGGGGCACGCCACCGGCGAGGACGACCCGGACGGCGAGTTGCTCTGCGACGCCGATCTGGCCGTGCTGGCCGGCGACCAGGACCGGTACGCGCGATACCGCGCCGCGATCCGCCGGGAGTATGCGCACGTCTCCGATGACGACTTCCGGGCGGGCCGGGCCCGGGTGCTGTCCGCGCTGCTGGAGCTGCCGTCGATCTATCGGCTGGCCCCGCTCAGGGCGGTATGGGAGGAGCGGGCCCGAGCGAACCTGGCCCGCGAGCTGAGTGCGGGCGATCACCGCCGGTGAGTGCCAGATGTTTCGGCCGGCGGAGTCCGCATGCCCTGAGCCGGGCGGCCAGGTCGCGGGCGGGCAGCAGGGTCGCGCCCAGCCACAGCGCGGACCGGAACCGGAACTCCGGGATGTCGTAGTGGTCGCGGTCGAACGCCCGCCGCGGAGCACCCAGCATCTCGGCGAACACGTGCAGTTCGTCGTACGACAAGTCGCTGACCAGATGGGACCAGAGCCGCCCCCGGGCCGGCCAGCGCGGTTCGTCGACCAGGATCACAGATCGACCTGAAGCAGGCCGGTGCCCGGGTCGGCGGCGAACCCCCGGACGTCCGGTGCGCCCACCCGGGCCGCGTCGGCGGTCAGGTCGTCGGGCATCTTCTGGGAGTGCCGCTCCGCCTCCACCCGGGCCACGTAGTGCTCCACCTCGCGGTTGCGGACCGCCTCGTCCCAGCCCAGCGCCTCGGCCATCACGGCGGCCGCGTGCCGGGCGGTCTCGGTGCCGCGGTGGGACGTCTCGATGGAGATCCGGGTGCGCCGGGTCAGCACGTCGTCCTGGTGCAGTGCGCCCTCGGCCAGCGCCGCGTACGCCACCTCGGCGGCCAGGTATTCCGGTGCTCCGGTCAGCGGCGTGGCCAGGGCCGGATCGGCGGACATCATCGCCAGCAGGTGCACGGTGAGCGTGCCGTACCGCTCCAGCAGGTGTTCCACCACGCCCGCGGTCACGCCGTGCCGGCGAGCGGTGTCCAGCCGGTCGCGCCACGCGGCCGCGTATCCGTCCGCGCCCAGCAACGGCAGCTGATCGGTTCGCGACGGCCGCACGCCCCCGCCGAGCCGGCGGGCCGCCCGGTCGATCACGTCCGCGGCCATCACCCGGTACGTCGTGTATTTGCCGCCCGCCACCAGCATCAGCCCGAGCATCGGCTCGACCACGGCGTGCTCGCGGGACAGCTTCGAGGTGGAGTCCGCCTCGCCGGAGAGCAGCGGCCGCAGGCCCGCGTACACGCCTTCGATGTCGTCCGTGGTGAGTGGCCGTTCCAGCACCGTGTTCACCTGGTCGAGCAGGTAGCGGATGTCGCGCGCGGAGGCGGCCGGGTGCGCGCGGTCGAGCCGCCAATCGGTGTCCGTGGTGCCGATGATCCAGTGTCCGCCCCACGGGATGACGAACAGCACCGACGTGGGCGTACGCAGGATCAGCCCGACGTCACCGCTGATCGCCGAGCGCGGCACCACCAGATGCACTCCCTTGGACGCGCGCACCCGCAGGCCGGGGCGTACGCCGACGTCGCTGAGCATCTGCGACATGTCGTCGCTCCACACGCCGGTGGCGGCCACCACCGTGCGGGCCCGCACCTCGAAATCCGGCTGGTCCGGCGCCTCCAGATCCTTGACCCGGACGCCGACCACCTCGCGCGCCTCGCGGATGAACCCCACCACCCGTGCGCTGGTCACCACAGTCGCACCCAGGCTGGCCGCGGTCCGCGCCAGGTTGACCACCAGCCGGGCATCGTCCACCTGGCCGTCGTAGTAGCGGATGGCGCCGGCGATCGCGTCCGCGCGCAGGCTGGGGAACACCCGCCGGGTGCCGGCCCGGGTCAGGTGCCGGTGCAGCGGCATGCCGCGTCCGGGTCCGAACAGCCCGGCGAAGGCGTCGTACGCGGCGACGCCGAGGCCGTAGTAGGCGCGGCGCCAGGCCCGGGCCGGTGGACCGCCCGGCTCGAGCGGCACCAATATCGGCACCGGGCGGACCAGGTGCGGCGCGAGCCGGGTGGAGAGCAGTCCGCGCTCGGTGAGCGCCTCGTGCACCAGGTGAAGTTCCAGCTGCTCCAGATAACGCAGGCCGCCGTGGATCAGCTTGCTGGACCGGCTGGACGTGCCGGCTGCGAGGTCGCGGGCCTCGACCAGGGCCACGCTGAGGCCGCGCGAGGCGGCGTCCAGGGCCGCGCCGGCGCCGGTGACCCCGCCACCGATGACGAGCACGTCGAACTGCTCGTCGCGCAGCCGTCGCAGATCGGTGACGCGGCGGGTCGGGGAGAGCCGGCCGGCTGCGTACCGGGAGACGGAGGGATCGCGCACCCGTCCCACGTTAGCCCCCGGGCATGTCACTCTGGCGGTGGGATTTTCCGTTCCCGGGGGTGTACCTCACACCAGCTCGCGGACCCGGCCCAGCATCTCGGTCACCGAGCCGGCCGGATCGGAGATCGGGAACTGGACGGCTCGGATCGTCGCCACCGGGTCCACCAGCAGGGTGAGCCGCTTGAACCGGTCCACGCCGGCCGCCCGGAAGGTGGGCAACCGCAGGCCGGCGGCGAGCCTGGCGTCCTGGTCCGACAGCAGCGGGAACGGCAGCCGCGCATGGTCCGCGAACGCCGCCAGCTGGTCGGGTCGCTGGGTGCTCACGCCGCGAATGCCCACGCCGGCCGCGGCGAAGGCGGCGGCGCGGGCGGCGTACGTGGTGGACTCGAGCGTGCACCCGGCCGCGCCCGGGATGTCACCCCAGCCGGGCGGGTACCCCTGCGTGCCGGGCGCGAAGGCGCCCGGGAAGAAGTAGAGCACCGTCCAGCCGTCGACCAGGGACGGATCGGGCAACCGGCGGCCGGCCAGGGCGTGCGCGCGGCGGGACTCGGCGTCGGTGGCCGCGGCGGTCAGCGAGCCGTCGCCCATCACATGCCGGTCGCCCCATTCCTGCAGCGCGATGAGCACCGGCAGCAGGCCCTCACCCTTGGCGGTGAGCAGATAGTCGAACCGGGGCGGGCGTTCCGAGTATGGCCGCCGGGTCAGCACGCCGTGCTCCACCAGCGCGGCCAGTCGTTCGGCCAGTGCCCGCCGGCTCACCCCGAGCCCGCGTTGCAGCGCGTCGAACCGGGTCACGCCCCCGGCCACGTCCCGGATCAGCAGGAAGCTCCAGAAGTCCGTCATGACCCCGAGCGCCTGCGCGATACCGCAGTCGGCATCAACCGGATCGACGCGTCGCACGTCGACCAGTATAGTCCGTTTCAAATTGGAACTTACGCACTCGGGGGCCGGTGTGGACGTGTTCTGGCGATGGTGGACCGCGGCCACCACCAGCTCTCTCGGTACCGCCATCGGCGCGGTGGCGCTCCCGCTGACCGCGCTCACCGTGCTGGACGCCTCGGCCTTCGAGATGGGCGTGATCGCGGCCGCGGGATATGTCGCGTGGATCGTGCTCGGCCTGCCGTCCGGGGTGATCGTGCAGCGGCTGCCGCTGCGAGGCACCCAGGTGACCGCCGACCTGACCCGCGCGGTCGCGGTGGCATCCATCCCGGTGGCCTGGTGGTCCGGTCACCTCACCGTGGCCCAGCTGGTCGTGGTGGCGCTGGTGATCAGCTTCGCCGACGTGCTGTTCGACGTGTCCAGCCAGACCTTCCTGCCGGAGATCGTGCCGGCCGAGCAATTGCAGGCCCGCAACAGCCTGAACTCCGGCACCCACGCGGTCACGCAGCTCGGCGGTCCGTCCCTCGGCGGGCTCGTTGTGCAGGTGCTCGGCGCCGTACCGACGCTGCTGGTGGACGCGGCCAGTTACCTGATCTCGGCGCTGCTGCTGCGCTCGCTGCCGGCCCGGCGGGCCGACCGCGCTGTCCGGCAGCCGCCGATGGCCGCGCTGATCCGCGAGGGCTGGCGCTTCGTGGTGCGGCACCCGGCAATCGGGCCGGGCATGTGGGCGGCCACCGCGGTGAACTTCGTCTGCGGCGCGCACCTGGCCCTGTTCCCCTACTACCTGGTCCGTGAACTGCACGCACCGCCCGGCCTGGTCGGTGTCCTGCTCGCCGCGGACGGTCTGGGCACGCTGGTCGGTGCGGCCGTGACCACCCGGTTCACGGCGCGGGTCGGCACCGCCCGGGGGCTGATCGTGGCGGGGTTCGTCGGCGTGGCGGGCGCCTGCGCGATCCCGCTGGGCGCCGGGCTCACGGCGTACGCCACGTTCGCCGCCGGCAGCCTGGTCTTCGCCGCCTCGGTAGTGGTGCTCAGCGTCACCGCCCGGACCTACCGGATGATCGCCAGCCCGCCGGCCCTGTTGTCCCGGGTGATCGCCACGGTGAAGTTCGTCTCCTGGGGTGCGATACCGGTCGGCGGGCTGGCCGCGGGGGCACTGGCCGCCGGACTCGGCGCCCGGACCACCCTGCTGGTCTTCGGGGTGGTCACCGTCTGCGCTCCGCTGGCCTGGCTGCTGT
>DASSAL010000103.1:0-6464 GCA_035685405.1 Actinoplanes sp.
GCACTGCGCGGTACCGGCCTGCGGCAGGCCCGGCACCTGGATGCTCACGGTGTCCGGCGTCCGGCCGCCCTGGCGGTCCTCGGTGGCCACGAAGAAGGCCGGCACCGGCGCCGGGTCCGGCGCCTGCCGCGTGCTGGACAGCATCCGGCAGGCGGTGTGGAAGTGACCGCGGGTGATGCCACCCTGCAGCACCGAGCTCTCCACGTAGTAGCCGCCCTGGCCGGCCGCGAGGAACCGGTCGCGGATCAGGTTGCGAGTGCTCACCTGCAGCGTGAACGGGGTGTTCGGGGCGACCCGCTGGGGCGCGCTCACGATCAGCAGCGACGGGTTGTTGGCGGCCGCGCCGACCTCACCGAACTCGGTGGAGACGCACCGGTCGCCGAGCTGGAAGCCGGTGTGCGCGTCCAGGTTGCTGGTGTCGCAGCTGTTGGTCAGGATGCCCAGGCCGGCGCCGGGCGGCGGGGTGCCGGGGTTCTGGCCCCCGTTGTCGCCGTCCTCACCCTGGTCCTCGCCACCCTGGCCGTCGCCGCCCTGGTCCTGGCCGTCGCCGTCCTGGCCACCGGGCTGCTCGGGCGCACCGCTGCTGTCGTCACCGGGCTGTTCCGGCGCACCGCTGCTGTCGTCACCGGGCTGCTCGGGCGCACCGCTGTTGTCGCCGCCCGGCTCCTGGCCCTCCTGGCCCTGACCCGGCTCCTGGCCCTCGTTCTCGCCGGCGTCGGTGTCGTTGCTGGTGCTGGGGGCGGGGGCGCCACCGTTGTCGTTGTCGTCGTCGTTGTCGCCGACGTTCTGCATCACCCACTGCCGGCATCGGGCCCGCACCTCGGCCGTGGTGGCCGCGTCGCTGGCACCGTCGTCCGAATGCTGGGTGACCCGGCCGTTGTTGGTGGTGTAGGTGCCCCGCTTGGTCTCCGTGGACAGCCGGCTCTGGTTCGGCGCCTGAAGTCGGTCACAGGCGGCCAGCGCGCGCTGCGTGGACCGGCGGGTGCTCGCGTCCGACACCTGGGTGACGGTCACGATGCCACCGAACGCCACCAGCGTGGCCGCCGCGGCGACGAGGCGGCGCCGCCCGGTGAACCACTTCGGGGACCGAGATGCGGCGCGCCGGTACTTGGACCTTCGCATGGGAACACCTTTCTTCAACCAACGTGGCGGGCGGTGGGTGCCAGCCGAGGGGCATTTCGTACGGCCTGGTCGGCTGGCCAGGTCGATACCGCGCGCGGGCTACCGCGTTCGGAAGATGCGCATAGTGGTGACCACGCCGGCGACCAGTGCGACGGCGAGGACGAGAAGGATCACGGACGTGTTCATGCCGGGTACGCCGGCGGTCCCGGTCGCGGCGGCGAGCATCTGCCCGTCCACCGGCACGGGGCCCCGGTCGGCCTTGGGCGGCGGCGCCGTGGGCAGCGCGCCGTAGTCCACCAGACCGCTGCTCTCCAGCAGCGTCAGGTGGGTCATGACGAACTGGTTGGCCTCCTGCGCCAGCTTGCGGACGGCATCGTTGCGGGTGCTGGCGCGGATGATGCCGATCGCCGGGAAGATGGCGCCGTGAGCGGCGCGGAGCCGGTCGATGAAGATCTGGTCGAACGTGGTGGCGTTCGCCGCCCGCATCTCGGCCAGCCAGCCCTCCTGCTGGGCGTTGGGCTGATTGGGCAGCGCGATGCCGAGCTTCTTGGCCGCTACCACGTCCAGCTTGTCCAGCGTGACGTGCTGCTCGGCGATCGCCTTGCCGATCGCCCGGACGCGCGGGTTCTCCGACTTCTCCTGAGCCATGTTGCCGGCCGGGATCTCCCAGAGACCGGCCAGCCGGACCTTGACCACGAAGTCCCGGTCGGCCATGGCGATCGCCCCGACGCCCTTGTTGGGCAGCCCGTCACTGGACGGGACCGGCAGCGGGACCTCCGCCGCGTGAGCCGCTCCGGCCGGAGCCACGAGGGAGACCAGGATTATTGCCGTGATGCCCACAAGCCAGCGGCTGAGCCGGCGAGGAGAGCGGGCGGCAATCATCTTGTCGACACCTCCGGACAATGGTTCGGCGAACCGTTCGTGATCCGCCGAAGACGGTAGGAGTGACGTCGCCGTAATAGCAACGTCTGGCGCGGAATATGCAGAACTCTTAGACCCGGCTTAACGAGAATTTGTGAACGGGAGCCGAACTCCCCGGCATCGTCCGTTCGGCCGATGCCGGAGGGTTCAACCCGGTCGGAACTTTCTGGTGATCAATAGCTGTAATCGGAACCGGCGTCGGCCTCCTCGTCCGGCACGGCGATCGGCTTGGACGCCTTCGGCAGGCAGGTGAGGTTCTTGGTGCCGTCCGGGTTGACCACGAACCACTTGGCGGCCACGTTCTGACCGAGCCACTGGCCGGGCTTCTTGTCACCGGCGTACCGATAGACCGGCCAGCCGCCGACGGTGAGCTGCTTGGTGCCGTCGGCCCGGGTCACCGTGCCCACGTCGTCCGGGTCCACGCCGTCGAGCTGCGGCTCTCCGTCCTGGGTGAGCGCCGGCGGCCAGATCTTCGCGCAGTCACCGTTGCAGGTGGACTTGACCTCGGGCTTCACCTTGTCGTCGTCGAACCGGTAGAGCACCCAGCCTTCCTGATCAACGACGACCTTGCCCATCCGCTTGACCCGGGTGCCAGTCAGCTCGCTGGTGATGTCGTCCTCGGACAGTTCGGGCGCCTGGTCCTTCTCCGCCGCCGCACCGGTCGGCGACGCCTCGGGCTCGGCGGTGGGCGTCGCCTCCACCGCGTTGGCGCCCGCGTCCACGGATCCGCCACTGTAGTCAGCCGCGTTGTAACCGGCCGGGGCGCAGCCGGGCAGCGCGAGCGCCGCCGCGACGGCAGCGCCGACAACCATCAACTTTCGCTTCTCCGGAACCACGGGTGTCCCCTCCAACGTTGGCCGTCTCGGCGTTTCCGCGCAGTAGTACGCGGACGACGGCCAAGCGGTTGAACGATCAGCCCGGGCAATTTCCAATTTTTCTCCGGCCTCACTGACCGTATTCTCTCGTGTGCCGGACGCAATTGAGCCCGGCCGACCGGCCGGGCTCAATTCTTTGGTAATTCTTAAGTCATTCCTTAAGGCGTGGTCACCAATGTCTCGGTGCTGCCGTCCGCGGCCACCGACTGCACCTGCAGGTGGGCGATCTCGGCGCGCGGCAGCGCGGTCACAGCCGGCAGCATCAGCGGCTCCGGCTGCTGCGCGGTGCCCCAGCCCCGCTCCCCGACCGTCCAGGTGGACAGCACCTCGGACCCACCGTCGCGGCGCACCGCTACCAGCCGGCAGGTCAGCGGACCCTTGATGTTGGAGACCAGGAACTGCACCTGGGTGCCCCAGTCCTTGGCAGCCATCGCGGCGTCCAGGCGCACCCCGGTGCGCGCGTCCGTGCCGCCCACCCGCTCGCCGGTCAGGTCGGGGCCGCCGACGCCGGCGCCGTCGCCGGGCGGCAACGGGTCGAGCTGGGTCGGGCCGCCGGACCGCTGCGCGGCCGGGTTCTCCGGGGCGTCGCTGAACCACTGGCCGCCGGCGAACAGCGCGCCGATCGACAGCATGGCGAAGACGACCACCGCCGCGGCCAGCGAGTACAGCCGCCGGCTGTTGGCCCGGCGCCGCTCCTGCTTCACCGTGCCGATCATCTTCTTCAGCATGAGGCCGTCCTTGCGGGACTCCTCCGCCGCCACCAGCGCGTCCGCGTCCACGTCGGCCAGGATGTCGGCCACCTGCAGGAAGGACTCGAGCTCCACGGCACAGGCCGCGCACTCGATCAGGTGGTCCTCGAAGCGGGCCGCGTCGCGCTCGTCGAGCACCCCCAGCGCGTACGCCGCCACATCGAAGTGTTGCTCCTGCATCATTCCGTCACCCCCCGCTGCTGCAGGGCCGTCCGCAGGGCCCGCAGTGCGTAATACACCCGCGACTTCGCCGTGCCGAGCGGCAGGCCGAGCACGTCCGCCGCCTCCGGCACCGTCCGGCCCCGGAAGTACGTCTCGACCAGGATCTCCCGATGCGACTGGCTCAGCGTCTTCAAGGCATCGGTCACGGTCATCAGCTGGAGCACCCGATCGGTGTCGTCGGCCGTGCTGGGAAAGCTCTCCAGCTCGCGGTCGTACGTCTCCGGCGGCCGGGCGCTGGTGCTGCGGTGGTCGTCGATGGCGATCCGCCGCGCCACCGTGACCAGCCACGGCCGCAGCGACTGCTGGCCCTGCGCGCCGAGCCGGTGGGCGTTGCGCCAGGCCCGCAGCAGGGTCTCCTGCACGATGTCCTCGGCACGCTGCCGGTCGCCGCCGGTCAGCCGAAGCACGAACATCAGCAGCGGCCCGGCGTGCTCCTCGTAGAGCATCCGGACCAGGGTGTCCTCGTGGTCCGCCGCGCTCGGCGCCGCCTCGTGCCGGGGAGCTTGTCGCGGAATCACCGCACCATCATTGTCCGCACCACGGCCTCCGTCGAGAGCCTGCCACCGGCCTCCGGATCGCTGCCGCGTCATCACGCACACCCTGTCCGGCGTGAGTCTCTCCATGACTGACGCATGCATCGATTCCTCCAGTCGGCGCCATCCCCGTCACTTGAGGTACGGGTCGGCACGGCGGTCGGGATCAATGCCCACGCAAGAATTTCCACAGGTACGGCAGTGCCGGGTCGCAAGATTCCTCCGGACGGTCGGTGAATGATCACAATCGATCCACTTGCACCGATATACGCAGTGCGGCAGGCGAATACTACTCACTCGGCCCGGTGCCGGGTAGCGCCCGGACCGGCCTCCGGCGTGACGTCAGCGGCGCTGCGCCGCGGCCAGCGTGAGTGCCCGGTGCAGCACCCGGGCGTCGCCGAGCAGCCCGCGCAGCCGCCGCTCCAGCCCGGCGATGGGCACCAGGTTCTGCGGCGCCCGCGGGTCCTTGTACGCCGATGAGGCGAACCGCGGCAGCGTCACCCCGGACAGATCGGCCAGGTCCACCGCCTGCTCGACGGTCAGGTCGGGTGAGCACTCCACCCGGACGATGCCGGCCCACGGCGCCCCCCGGCTGCCGGGCAGCCGCAGGTACCAGGTCCAGCAGCCCCACTGCCCGCCGATCTTGAACACCGGCGTGCGCTGGCCCGCCCGCAGACCGGTGACCACGCCGGTGAGCTGGGCGGACAGGTACTGCTTCTGCTGCGTCTTGACGTATCCGATGGTGCGCGGCAACCGCCGGTTGCGCAGCGGCCCGTCGACCACCAGGAGGTCGTCGTCACTGTCCCGGGCCGCCGCGGAGATCTCGATCTCCAGCGCGGTCAGCGGGGCCTGCACCGCGCCGGGCAGCTTGCTGACCTCGCCGGTGCCGCCGACCCGGCGCACCTGATATCGCACCGAGCCGGCCACCACGTCCTCGACCGATGGGCTGGCGGTGAACAGACCGCGGCCCACCGTCGCGCCGGGCAGCAGGTCCGCGACGCCGTTACGAAGATCACAACGGACCACGCCGGCGGCGAACGAGGCGGCCAGCCCGGCGTACGAGGTGCCGTCCGCCTCCTCGGTCCACAGCAGGGCATCCTTGCGCTGGACCCCGTCGACGAGCAGCACCACGTCCGGGCAGCAGGCACGGGGCCGCGCGTCGATCGGCGCCCACTCGCCGGCCGGCACCTCGGCGTCGGTCTCCACCTGGGCACTGCTCGGCGCGGCCGGCCCGTCCCCGCCCTGCCCCTCGAACGAGGCGCCGTAGGACGGATCCCACGCGTCGACGAAGATCCGTGTCACAGCCCCACCCGCTCGACGTACGCGGTCCGCGCGTCCTTGCGCACCTCGAAGCGCACCGGCACCCGTTCGGCCAGCGCCTGCACGTGGGTGACCAGGCCGACCATCCGGTCACCGCGGGCGGCCAGGCTCTCCAGCGTCGCCGCCACCACGTCCAGCGTGGCCGCGTCCAGCGTGCCGAACCCCTCGTCCAGCACAATCGACTCCAGGCTGGCCGCGGTGGTGGACATGCCGGCCAGCTGCTCGGACAGCGCCAGGGCGAGGGCCAGCGACGCCTGGAAGGTCTCGCCGCCGGACAGCGTGCGCACCCCGCGCTGCAGACCGGCGTCGTGATGGTCGATGACGAAGAACTCGCCCCTGTCGTGGACCAGGTCGTACTGGCCGCCGGTCAGCTCGCGCAGGATCCGGGACGCGCCGTCGACCAGCAGGTCCAGCGCCTCCTCGAGCAGCCACCGCTCGAAGTTGTTGGCTCGCAGGTGGCCGGCCAGCGACTTGGCCACCCGGGCCTCGCGGACCAGGCCGGCCCGCTGCTCGGTCAGCTCGCGGGCCTGCTCGCGCCGATCGGAGACCTTCTGCCAGGCCGCTTCGGCGCGTTCCGCGGCCACCGCGGCAGCCCGGATGAGATCGGCATCGCTGCGACCACCACCAGAGGGTGGTTGCAGTCCGGCCGCGGTGAACAGCGCCAGGATCGCGTCGTGCACGCGTGCCGTCTCGTCGTGCGCCGCGGCCAGCGCCTCCTCCGC
>DASSAL010000104.1:0-12711 GCA_035685405.1 Actinoplanes sp.
ATCCACCGGGTCAATTCCGTCAAGCGGGCGCAGACCCGTGAGCGAAAGATCAGCGAATTCGTCGCGATGCTGGCCCGTCGCGAAACGATCTATCCGCAGGAAGCCCAGCCTCCGAACCCACCGAAATCGGTAGCTTGATCATGCACTTACCTGCATGAGTGCTGGCCGTCCAGGGATGGTTTCGTTTTGTTGGAAGGCTTCGGGCAGTGGCGGATCGCCTCGCGTCCGGGCTGAGCGAGTTCCGGGCGGCGGATCAGGGTGATGTTCGGCGGGCATGTGTGGCGCACGACACGGAACGCGCTGGTGCCGGTCAGAGCACAGCGCCGCGAGGTGCGACTTCAACTGCGGCGACACCGCGGCCGTAGAGCACGATCAGCCGATCGCCGTGTTTGCTGCGCAGCACGCCCGAATCCTGGGCGAGCGTTGAAATGACCTGTTCAACAAGCTCGGGTTCGTCGGAGACGTCGGGGTCGTCGTAGGTGATGTCTATTCGGTCACCACCGATGAGCCGGACGCGCAACACCGTAGTCGCCATGTCATAGAACCTAGACCCGGTGCTGTGACTCGCGCCGTTGAGTGCCTCGACTCGACAGGCGTCGACCTTGGAAGGGGGTCAGCCGAGGTCAGGCAGATTGATCCGGTCGGTGACGACGGCGTGCACGACATCAGTCAGCTTCTTGTTGTTGCGGCGGTCCCTCGACCGCGGCGCGACGCTTGAGCGACCGTGCGGCTCCGCTGACAGGTCCGACCGGCCCGGACGTAGTCTGCACATTAGTGCAGGTCTCGCCCACCAGTTCGGTGCTCCGCCGCGTTTATGTTCCGTCGGGTGACAGGGAGCGGGAGGAGCGGTGTGGATCTCGACGACGTGCTGCTCGCGGTGGAGAAGGCTGCCCCGGTCGACGCCGTTGAGGCGGTGACCCGCAGCATCGGGGTGAACCTCGACGCATCGTGGGTGTCGTTTCTGGTGGCGGACATGAGCGGTCGTGCCCTGGTCCGTCTGATCCACGCGCCGATCGGTCAGGTGTCCGGCGCGCGCCGGCTGGACGAGGACATCGCGATGGTGCTGCCTTTCGACGGCGGCCCTCGGGAGCAGGCGCTGCGCGTACAGCAGGTGCTGGACGAGGACGTCGGTGACCAGTTCGTGGTGCGGGCGCCGGTCACCCAGCTCGGGAAGCCAACGGACTGTTGGAGATCGCTCTGTCCGTCGCACCAGCGGACGCGGCGTTGCGGAGGGTGTCGCGGGCGGCGCACACGCTGGCATTCGTGGTGATCGCCAACCGTCGGCACACCGACCTGTTCGAATGGGGTCAACGAACGACGCCGTTCACCCTCGCCGCGGAGATCCAACGGCGGCTACTACCCCGGGCGTTCACCTGTGAAGCCGACTCGTTCACCCTGGCGGCATGGTTGGAGCCGGCAGCCAGCATCGGCGGGGACACCTTCGACTACAGCGTCGCCCGTGACCTGTTGCATCTGAGCATCACCGACGCCGTGGGCCATGGTGTGCACAGCGCGCTGACCGCGACTCTCTGCGTCGGTGGCCTGCGTAACGCCCGCCGCCGCGGCGGCACCCTGCTCGAGCAGGCACAGGCCGCGAACCACGCACTCATCGACCACGCCCAGGAGAGGTCCACGTTTGTCACCGGGATTCTCGGCCGTCTCGACTTGCGCACCGGGATCCTCGCCGTTGTCAACGCCGGGCACCCCGCCCCACTGTCGCTCTCCCGGGAGGGTGATTTTCTCGGCGGGCGTGGTGCGTGGGCCGACCTTCGACGTCGGCAGAGCCGTTACCGTTGATTGCTATGACGACCTACTCCGGTCCCGCACGGCTGATCCTCGCCGATGGCGCATTCGTAACCGGGATGGCTTCGCTCAGTACCAACCAGCGTGGGGGCTCCGGCAGCTGGGGCGGTACCTTCCGTCCGGACCAGACCAGCACGGATCTCGGCAATGAAGGCGACGGGCTGCAGTTGGAGCTGCCCTACGATCAGATCGGGACGGTCGCCGTCACCGGTGTCCGGAAGCTGCTCGCGACGCAGGTGCTGGTCTCGTTGACCGGTCGCGGGCCCGCACCCTTCTGACCGTGCAGGCGCAGACCGTCGGATACCGGTGACGTTTCCGGATCTTGTTGCTGACTTCCTTCGTCAAAGCCGGGCACGACGACGCCACGTTGAGGTGATCTGCTGCCACAGCCGCGATCGCCGGTTCTCTGGGCACGCAGCCCGCCTATCGAATCAGACCATGATCGGACCGACGCCCGGTCACTCGATGGGGCGCTGTCCCTGCCGACCAGGTCGTCAGATCACCATCGCCGAGACCGGCACGCGCCTGGGTTTCCACGTCGCCGTCCGGGAGCAGCAGCTCGGAGGATCCGGCGTCCCCGCCACGGTCGCCGGCTTCAGCAGAGCGCATGTCCGGCCGGGCCAGAGACCAGCGGGAGCCGAATCCGCCGTCACTCGTCCGAGGAAATCTATGTTCAAGTTAGTAGACATGCTCGCCACGGTCGGCTAACGTTTCGCGAGTTGAGAGCGAAGGATCGTCAGAAACGCCGACGAACCGCCCGCCCGAGGCGAAGGAGCAGAGCCAACAGGACCACGGCCACGCTCAGCAGTACCAGCACCACGCAGTTGCAGTACCAGCACCACCGCAGTTCGAAATGGCGGGGCCAACGTCAGGTTGCATGGCCTTGCCGCGGCAGTACGTTCCGTCGCACGTGTTCGGGGCCATGAAGTCGCGTGGGGTTCTGACACCGGCGGACAGCACCAGGTAGGAGATAGGGAAGTCGGAGGAAAGGGAGGGCCGTACACCGTTGGATCGCCCGCCGCCGGCAGGTTCCATGGCCCGGCGCGGACACCGCAGTTTCCATCGAACGAGAGGTGGTCTTCGGTCACGCTTATGCGATCCTCGCACCCGCCGCAGTCCTACGCGGCCGGTGCGGATACGACAACCCGACGTTCCTGTCGGTAGATGGTGTTTCTGACCCACAACCCTTGGGCCCCGGCGCTTCTGGCGCCGGGGCCCTCGTGATGGAGGAGTGCATGGGCCAACCCGATGACATGCTCGACGACGAGGACTACCCCGCATACACGATGGGCCGCGCCGCGGAGATCGTCGGCTGTACCCCGGATTTCCTCCGCCGGCTCGGCGACGCGAAACTGATCGACCCGTACCGCTCCGGAGGCGGCCACCGCCGCTACTCCCGCTACCAACTGCGTCTCGCCGCCCGAGCGCGGGAGATGTGCGACCAGGGCACCGACATGACGTCCGCCTGCCGCATCATCATCCTCGAGGACCAACTCGAGGAAGCCCTGCGGCAGAACAAGTCCAAGAAAGCCCGGTAACCGTCACTGCCCGATGGCGAATCAAGGCCAGGGCCGGGTGCGGCGCGCCACCATCAACTGCTGAACGCCGTCCGATCGACACTCCCCGGACGGGGCAGCACGGACGGCTCCGAAACAGACGAGTACCTCACGAGCACCACAGGTCTACTCTGGACCAGCACAACAATAGGCAACACACCGGCTTCGCCGGGTCGGTTGCGCCGGCTGATCTGATGATCAGGCAGAGTTGATCGGTGAAGTCCGCGGCTCGGTCTCATCCCTGGTCTCCTCCCCGCTCGGCGTTCGCCGGGTTCCGGTTCCCGGCCGAGGTGATCGTGGTGGCGGTGCGCTGGTACCTGCGCTACGGGCTTTCCTACCGCGACGTCGAGGAGCTGCTCGCCGAACGCCGGATTGAGGTCGACCACGTCACGGTCTACCGCTGGGTGCAACGGTTCACCCCGTTGCTTGCGCTGACCGCCGCGGCGGACCTCCGCGAGCGGGTGCCCGAGATCGCCGGGGGAGCGGTGGTCGCGACGCTGGCGACGGCCGGGCTTCTGGTCGTCGGCCGTACCTCCGCCGCACCCCTCATCCCGACCGTGGTGCTGCGCCGCCGTTCGGTGCTCGCCGGTCTGAGCGTCATGCTCGCGGCCACGGCAACCATGCTGTCGATGTTCTACCTCGGATCGCTGTACCTCCAGATCACCAAGGACGCCGCACCGCTGCGGACCGGACTGGCGTTCCTGCCGGCCGCGATCGTCATCCTGGCCGCGGCGCACACCGCTGCGCATCTGATCAGCGCGTTCGGCACCCGGCGGGTGGCCGTGGCCGCCTTCCTGACGGCCGCGGCCGGCACGGCGCTGCTGGCCGGGGCCGTCGGCACGGACCGCACATGGTGGGTGGTCGCCGGTCTGGCGTTGACGGCCGCGGGACTGGGGCCGGCGTTCGTGGCCGCCACGTCCGCGCGCTGTCCGGCATCGCCGCCGAGAACGCCGGATCAGCGGCCGGCATCATCAACACCGGCCACGAACTCGGTGGAGCGCTGGGCGTCGCGGCGGTGACCGCGATCGTCGGCCCGGGTCATGGACGCCGGCCCGGCGGACTTCGCGGACGGCTTCATCGTCCTGGCCGGCCTCGCGGTCGCGATGGCCGTGATCGCGGTGCCCTGGGTGCCGGATGCCCGGACGCCCGCCCGCCATGGACACCACGGGTAGGCGGCGTGCCGGCGCACTGCAACAAAGCTGCGCGGGCGCACGCCGGCTGCCGCGCTGACACCGCTCACCGCGCGGACAGCAGATGGCTCACCTCGGGCGGGCCGTCGGTGAGCGCCAGCGCGCGCTCCTCCACGTCGCGGTCGGTGCCGGTCAGCCGGCCGGCGTGCTGGCGCAGATGCTCGTCCCAGCTCGGCACCAGGTACGCCTCGACGAAGCGGTCCGGGTGCTCCCCGTCACGGAACAACCCCCAGCGCACCGCGCCGGACTGCAGCCGGCTGCGCCGGACGCCCTCCATCGCCGCGATGAACGCCGCCTCGCTGCCCGGCCGGACCGGATAGCTGGCGGTGACCAGCACCGGGCCGTCGTGGGGTTCCGGGTCGAGTTCCAGATGCGGCTCCGGCCAGAACACCGCCGGCTCCCGGTTGAGGCCGGTGACCTCGCGCATCGGCCACCAGCGCAGGGTCACCACACCGGCCAGCATCAGCGCGCCGGCCACCAGGTGGGTGACCACCAGCCCGGTGGCGTCGGAGAGCGCGCCCCAGGCGAGGGCTCCGGCGGCCTGCGCCCCGGCGAAGACCATCTGGTACACGGCCAGGCCACGCGCGCGTACCCAGCCGGGCAGGAACAGCTGCATCGCGGCGTTCACGCTGGCGAGCACCATCACCCAGGCGACTCCGGCCGGCAGCAGCGCCACCACGACGGCCACTTCGGACCGGCTCAGCGCCAGCACGACCAGGACCGCAGCGAAGGCGGTGCCGGCGATCAGCAACAGCCGGTTCAGCGACCAGCGCGCCCGCAGCCGGGGGAGCAGCAGCGCGCCGATCACCGCGCCGACCCCGACCGCGCCGAGCAGCACCCCGTACCCGCCCGACCCGAGGCCGAGGCCACGACTGGCGACCAGCGGAAGCAGAGCCCACAGCGCGCTGCCGGGGACCAGGAACAGGGCCGCGCGCAGCAGGATGCGCTTGACCGTCGGTGAGTGCCGGACGTACCGGCCGCCGGATCGCACCGCGGCGGAGAAGCGCTCGGGCTCGGCGCCACCCGCCGAGACCGCGGGACGCCAGCGCCACAGCACGACGGCGAAGATGACGAACGACAGCGTGTTGAGCGCGAACACCACCCCCACACCGGTACGGGCGATCAGCACGCCCGCCACCGCCGGGCCGACCGCCCGGGCCAGGTTCATGCTGATCGCACCGAGTGCCGACGCGGACGCCAGCTGCGGCCGTGGCACCAGGTCGGGAATGACCGCCTGCCAGGCCGGCGCCGTCAGCGCCTGCCCGGCGCCGAGCACGAAGGTGAGCGTCAGCAGCAGGGTCGGCGGCATCCGGCCGGTCAGCGTCAGCACGGTGAGCAGCACACCCACCGTCGCCAGGAACACCTGCACGGCCAGCAGCAGCCGGCGCCGGTCGAAGGTGTCCGCCAGCGCGCCGGACGGCAGAGCGAGCAGCACAATCGGCAGGGTGCTGGCGGTCTGCACCACCGCCACCAGCGTGTCGGTGCCGGACTGCTCCACCAGCAGCCACTGCGCGCCCACCGTCTGCATCCAGGTGCCGATGTTGCTGGCGAGCAGCGCCAGCCAGAGGCTGCGGTACGCGGCGATGCGCAACGGTGCCCAGGCCGACGACGCGGCGCCGGGCGGGGTGGAGGGCTGGGCGGTCACCGCCCTTGACTACCCCGCGCACTCCGCGGTCATGTGCCGCGGTTATCCGGTGGTGCTCAGGTGTTGTGGGTCGAGAGGACCTGAGCCGCGCATGAAACGACCGGGCCGGGGTAACCGCACCCGCCCGGCTCGGCGCCGTAACCGCCACGGCGGACGCGGCCCCCGCGGTGGTGGTGGTGTGCTTTGCCGCGCGGCCGGCCGCATCCCGGCCGCCTGGCGGGTCGGCGGCTGAACGATCACTGCATCAGGCGGACGACGTCCTCGGCGATCAGCCGGCCCCGCGCCGGGTCCGGTGGCACGGCCGTCGCGGTGCGCCAGGTCCGGGTGCGCACCGCCGCCGGGCGGCCGTCCGGTGTGGTGGGCGGCGGCGCCTGTCCCGGTGGGTCGGCGGGCCGGCGCAGGTGCCAGGCCGTGATGGCCTGGTAGGCGGCCGCCACCGACAGGAGCCGGTCCTCGGCGTACGGCAGTCCGCCCAGGATCGTCCCGACCGGCACGCCGGCCGGGGTGAACCCGATCGGCAGGGCCAACTCCGGCAGGCCGATGATGTCGAACGGCACCGGCGACGTCTGCAGCACGACGTCACACCGCTGGAACATGTCCAGCACCCGCTCCAGCAGCACCAGTTTGGCGCGCTGGCCGGTTAGGTACTCGTCCGCGCCGAGCAGGGCGCCCTGCAGCCAGCCGGTTACCGACACCCCGAAGCCGCGCAGGTCGGCGCGCAGATAGGGCCGGAACGGCTCGCTGCGCTCGGGCAGGCGGACGTTGTTGAACTCGGCGCCGGTCAGCAGCTTCCACTCCGCCGGCAGCGCGACGTCGACCAGCGTGGCGCCGCGGATCGACGCCAGCGCGGCGAGGAATCCGGCTGCGTGCCCGGCGGCAACTGATCGAGGTCGATACCGACCAGGGCCAGCCGGGCGCGGATCAGGACGTCGGTGGGCGGGGTGGGCGGCACAGTGCCGAGCCTACGGGCCGGGCCCTCGGCAGTGAAGAAGGTCGATGTCCGGGTCTTCCCATGCGCGAGGTCTGCGGGGCTTCGCCATTATGGGCAGCCAGCGGGCGGCCGGCGCGGTGGCGCGGCCGGGCCGGACTGCATCGGCACCACGTGGTCCGTTCCGGCATCACCGGCGTGACTTGCGGATTCTCGGTGACCGGTTGATCACTGGGCGCTTCCCGCGGACCCGCGGATCACGCAACGGGAAAGGCCGGACGTTCGGATGGCGACGGACAGGTTGTGCGACAGCGTCTTGCCGTCTTTCCGACAGCGTGGAACCTTCCGCTGGGGTGGCTTGGAGGACTGGAGAGGACATGACCTTGCTGTCGACGATCGTTTCCATCGCCGTACTCGTGGCCGTGGCGGTCTTTCTGTTCGTTCAGCAGCATCAGACCCGCGCCGCGCAGATGGTCCGAGTCCGCGAACGGCACTTCGAGCTGATCAAGCTGATGCTGGAGCACCCCGAACTGGACTACAACGCCACCGAACGGCCGGCCACCGATCACCGGCGGATCACGATCGGCATGAGCCTGTGGGTCGCGCACTGGAACACGCTGTGGCACATCGACACCATCGACGAGAAGGCCCTGCGGTTCAATCTCGCCGACCTGTTCGCCGATCCGGAGGCGCGCGCCTGGTGGCAGGAGGTCGGCGGCGGCTGGTCGTCGAAGGGCTCCCGGCGGGAACGGCGGTTCATCGAGATCGTCACCGAGGAGTGCGCGGCCGCCGTGGGCAACGTCCGCCCGGCGCGGGTCGGCGAACGCGTCGAACCGCGGGCCTGATCCGAGCGGCCCGGCCGGGCCGGCCGGGCCGCCCCGGCCCGGCCGCCCCGGTCGCGCCTGCACCCGTATCGCAACCGAGTTCGATCCGGTTCGCATCCGTCGTCCGCGACCGTAGGTGTCGAGATCGCCACCACATGAGGTGACGACCAATGGCGGAGGTGCGTCGGCTTGGGTGCCCTGACGGTCAGTTCCGGTCGCCGGCTGGCGAGCTGGGCGGTGTACCTCGCGGTCGCTCCGATCGTCGTGGTGCTGTATTACCTCGCGCCGCGGACCGGCGACGCGTCCCCGGTGCTTCAGCTGTCGCTGTACAGCGGCCTGACCCTCTCCTCCGCCGTCGCTCTGGTGGCCGGCGTCCGCCGGCACAAGCCGTCCCGGGCCGTGGCGTGGTGGCTGCTGATCGCCAGTCAGTTCGCACTGACCAGCGCCGACGTGGCGTTCTTCGTCGTCGACATGCTGGTCGAGGACGTCACCTATCCGAACTTCACGGATGTGCTGTACCTGGTGGCGTATCCCCTCACGGCCGTTGGCCTGTTCCTGATGGTGCGGGCGCGGACGCCCGGCTGGGACCTGCCGAGCGTGATCGACGCGGCGATCATCGCCATCAGTGTCGGGCTGCTGGCGTGGATCTTCGTGATCAGCCCGGCCGCGACGGCCAGCGACGAGCCGATGGCGGCGCGCGCGGTCGCCACCGCCTATCCGACCATGGACCTGTTGCTGCTGGCCGTCGCCGTGCGGCTGATGCTCGGCGCCGGAGTCCGCAGCACCGCGTTCCGGCTGCTGATCGCCAGCATGGCGCTCGTGCTCGCGGCCGACGCGGTGTACGCCGTGCAGAGCGCGATGGGCACGTACGAGTCCGGCAACTTCCTCGACGCGGTGTGGATGGCCGGCGCGGCCCTGCTGGGCGCGGCCGCTCTGCACCCGTCGATGCGCCGGCTGACCGAGCGGTCGGCGGCCGCCGCGTCCAACGCCACCATCGGCCGGCTCGCCGTCCTGGCGGTGGCCTCGGTGATGGCGCCGGCCACCTTGCTGGTGCAACACGGCCGCGGTGCGCCGATGCACGTCTCCGTGACCGCGGGGACCTGTATCGCACTGTTCCTGCTCGTGCTGGCCCGGATGGCCGGCATCGTCTCGACTCAGCGCCACGCCGCCATCACGGACGGCCTCACCGGCCTGCGCACCCGTCGGTTCTATGAGGAAGGTCTGCGCAGCGAGGCGGACCGCGCGGCCCGCAGCGGCGCCCCGCTGGGCGTCCTGCTCCTGGACATCGATCACTTCAAGCACATCAACGACACCTACGGCCACCACGGCGGTGACCGGGTGCTGTGCGAGGTCGGCCGCCGGCTGCTCGAGCTGTCCGGCCGGGGCAACCTGGTCGCCCGCTACGGCGGCGAGGAGTTCGCCATCCTGCTGCCGAACACCACACCGGACGACCTGGCCGTCCTGGGTGAACGGATCCGCCGCGGCATCGCGATGACGCCGATGGCGGTCACCGGTACCACTCTGGTGACCGTGACCGTCTCGGTCGGCTGCGCCGCCATGCCCGCGCACTGTGACACCGCCGAGGACCTGGTCCTCATCGCGGACAGCGCGCTCTACGCGGCCAAGGCCGGCGGGCGTGACCGGGTGGTCAGTGCCCGGGCCCGGGCGCTGGAACCGCAGCCGGCTTCCGCCTGACTGCGGTTCCACCCGCTCATGGTGCCGGTACGGCGGTGCCGGTGAAGTAGGTGCGGGCCTTGCTCCAGGCGTTGGATCCGACCGAGGTGCCCAGCGTCATCCCGTTCCGGTTGGCGTCCCGGAAGTGGATGCCACCGAGCATCCGGGACAGGCCCGCCTCGTCGGCTGCCGCGGTGTAGGTGGGCCAGCTCAGCCGCACCGCCGCAGCGGGGACCGTACCGGGCTCCACAACCGAGGATCCGGCCGGGAGAGTGGCCGACAGGTTGAGGATGTCGTTGCCGGTGAACAGTCGCAGCACCCGCGCCGCGGCGCCGCTGAACGTGCTGTGACCGGAGACGTAGTCGGGGTGCGGCGGCGTGCCGACGTACGAGGTGAACTGCTCGGCCGGAATCTCGCGGGTGCCGCGGCCGGGCCCGGCCCAGGCCCGGATCGTGGTGCCGGCCTTGAGGGTACGGACGGCGGTGATCGGGCGGATGAAGTCGTAGCGGCGTTTGGCGTTCCAGGACGTGATGCCGGCGTCGTGGAGCGCGTTGCTGATCGCGAAGTTCAGCTTGGCGTCCTGGTCGATCGTGTGCCCGTTCTTGCGGGACACGGCGCCGGCGAACAACATCCAGTGACCCGGGGGCTGCTCGGTCCGCGGACCGTCGGCCCAGTACTCCGCACGGACCTTGGTGCCGTCGTCCAGCTTGGCGCTGAACTTGATGATCTCGTCGACCGCCTTCTGGTACGAGCCGTCGCTCTTGCGTAGCTGCGGGCCGGGTGGCAGGAACTGGCTCGCGGAGGTCAGCGCGAACGGCGTCACCCGCTGCCAGTGCGGCACGATGAACGACTGGCCGGGCAGCGGCTGCCAGGACAGCGCGGCGGGCGGGCTCGTCGGCGTGTAGCCGGTGTAGTCGCCGTACGGGGTGCCGTTGCCGCCAGCGGCATCGCCGGCCTGGTTGGCGCCGTCGTTGCGGCGTGCCTCGATCACGGCGTTGGCCGCGGCCGTGCCGACGGCGGCCGGATCATCGGGTTCCCCGGTCGGCTCGGTGGAATACCCCAGGTTGGTGCGGAACGTGGTGAACGTCGCGGCGAGCGAGGGGAATAGGTTGCTCAGCGTACGGTGGGCCGCGTAGCTGATCGCCATGCTCTTGCGCTCGAGCGTGCGCTCGTCGGCGGGGCGGCGGCTCCAACCGGCTCGCTGCGTGGGTACCGCGGTGGCGTCGTAGGCCGACCAGGCGTTGTACATGCCGGTGTTCATGATGGCCAGGGCGCGGGCGCTGACCGGTGGCGGGGGAGCGGTCGCCCGGATGGCCGCCAGGGCCTGGTCGTTCCACTTGAGCACCACGTTGTCGTTCGGCGTGGGCCCGAAGGAGTCCAGCGGATGGAACGCTCCCGGCCCGATCGGCCGGGCCGGCTTCGGCAGCGGCGGGTTTCCGGCGGCGTGCACCGTCGCCACGGTGAGCGGACCGGCCAGGGCGAGAACCAGAAAGGAGCACGCCGCGGTGACCACGGCACGGTGGGGGTGTCTTCTGATGGCCACGATGTCCTACCTGTCCCGGATGACCTTGTTCAGGGCCCGGGCGAGGGCCTGCTGGTCGGCCGGGTCCCTGGTCGCCGTCCGGACGACCCGGCAGAGCTCCCGCTCAGCCGCGGGACCGGCGGTCGCACCGATCGTGAACTGCGCGCCGTCCAGGAACACGATGCCGGCGCCGTCGAGGAAGGCGTTGGCTGTGCTGATCTCCACGGCGCAGCCCTCGGCCGCATCGACCGGCCGGGCCAGGGCGGAGATGGTCACGGCGAGCGGGGCGAACAGCCCTTCCTCGGCCGGAGCGAGAAGGCCGTGCACCACGAGCTCACCGTCCACTTCGCCGAACGCATCGACGACAACGGTGCCGGTGAACGGCACGCCGGCCTCGCCCGCCGCGGGGCTGAATGTGCCGGTGACCGGAAATTGAACGGGGCTCGCATTCAGCTCCTGTGCCGACACATTTCTGGCGATCATGCCGCCGAGCAGGAGAAACAGTGCGGTGAAGAGGGCGGCGATGGTTTTACGCACAGGTCGAGCCTTTCTTGGTCGGCAGGATTGCGCCGGTTTTCCAGGCATCAATGTGGATCATCATTCGGAATGGGCAGCAAGGAACGTAGCCCAGCCATTCGTCGATGGCAATCCGCTGCGGAGGTCGGCCGGAGAAGCTATGTGGACCCCTGGTCCACGCCGGAGTGATGAATTACCCGCCCCGGGCCGTCTCCGAAGGAGAGACGGTTCGATCAGGCAGGTTGGACTCATCCGCTACCTGCGCGGGCAGGTCGACGGCGGGCAGCCGGTCGGCGCCGACGACGGTCGCCTCGGCCACCTGCCCGTCTGCCGGCCGGCGATTGGCCTCCGTTCGGTCTGCGCCGTGCCTGCGCTTCAGGGTCCATCACCGAGACGGCGCCCCGGCCGGAAACTCATCGAGGCGCCGGCCGATGGGTCCTCAGTGACCGGCGCCGGCCCACGGCCGGGCGTGGGCGGCCGCCGTGGCGGTGAGCTCCTCGAGCCGGGGACGCGCGACCTCGGTCAGGAACGTGCGGCGCTCCGGGCCGTCCAGCGCCACCGCTTCCCGCCACACCGAGCGGCCGGCGATGAAACCGGACGCACCGCCGTCGTCGAAGGCGATCCGCAGCACCTCGCGGAAGCGGTCGAACGGCACCCCCGCCGACAGCACCGCCCACGGACGGCGCAGCACCGAGGCGAGCCGCCGGCAGGCGTCCGGCGAGCCCGGGTATTCCAGCTTGAGCAGGTCGGCGTCCAGCTCGTCGAGGGCGCGCGCGGCCTCGACGATCGCGTCCGCGCGCTCCCGCCCCTCCGGCGCGCGCCCGTCCAGCGGGTAGATCAGGTTCTCGATGACCACGGGCAGACCCGCGGCGCGGCAGTCGGCGATGACCTCCCGGCACACGCCGAGCGTCTCGGCGACCAGGTCTGGCTCCCCGGGTGCCGGCGCCGGCCGGTCGGCGCGCAGCTGCACGAAGAACTTGAGGGCGGCGCCGCCCTGGTCGATCACCCAGTGTGCGTTGAGCCCCGGGTCGCGGTGCGTGCGCGGGGCATCCC
>DASSAL010000105.1:0-5841 GCA_035685405.1 Actinoplanes sp.
AGCGCCATGGCAGGCACTTCCCTTCGGAATCCAGCTTCACCTGAACCGAACTTAAGCCTGCCTCGCCGGTGTTACCCCGACATTGCCGTGAGCTGCGCGAACTATGAGGGGTCGGTCACAGACGAGACGACCGGCGGCGCCCCGGCCCGGTCCAGCCGGTCGCCGAGGAGCACCGCGGCGGCCCGGACCAGCTGGGCGATGCGGTCCACCTCGGTGACGTGGAACGCCGCCGCGGGCAGCTCGTCGTCGTCACCGCGGGCCACGACCAGCACCAGGCCGGCCCGGCCGAACGGGGCGACGGCGTACCGGGTGCCGTCCGGACCGGTCATCGGGCGGGCCCGCAGCGGCGTGACCTCGGGCAGGCGGAGCGGGGCAGGTGCGCGCCAGCTCGCGTACGCCGTCGTGGGCTCGCCGCCGAGCTGCAGTGCCGGACCGTCGGCCAGCGGACGCGGGCCCACCGCCGACCCGGACCGGGCGGCCCAGTCGGCCGGCACGATCGCCGCCGCCGCCCAGTCGGCGGCCAGCAGGCCGGGCATCGCGTCGACCAGGGTGGCCAGGCCGTCCGCCGGGTTCGCGGCCACCTGGGCGAGCAGTTCGGCATCGTGGCCGCCGGACACCGGGGCGCCGATCGCCTGCCACACCCCGTCCACCTGCACACCGGGGATGGCGGCCAGGCCGGCCAGCAGCCGGTCCACGCGGGCGGCGCCCGGCCACACGACGGTGAAGTCGTCGACCGCGCGGCCGCCGAGTCGCTCCAGCACCACCACCTGGACGATGTCCGCGCCGGCGACGCCCAGCGTGCGTGCCACCTGCCCGAGCGCACCCGGCCGGTCCGGCAGGGTGACCCGTACCCGCAGCAACATGAAACTCCTCCCGTCCGCGACGACCGGGGTCAGCCTGCCAACCCGGCGTTTCGCCCGGGTTGCGGCGCCGTGTCCCGCGCGTCAAGACAGGCTAGGACCGGTCAGGCGGAGGCCCGACGGACCAGATGGGTGTCCAGCAGCACGTGCGACTGCGCCACCGGCTGCCGGCCGATCAGCGTGATCAGCAGCTCGGCCATCCGCCGGCCCATCTCCTCGACCGGCTGGTGCACGGTGGTCAGCGGCGGCTCGGTCTGGGTGGCCACCGGCGCATCCTCGAAGCCGACCACGGCCACCTCCTGGGGCACCCGCAGCCGGGCCTCCCGCAGGGCCTTCAGCGCACCGCAGGCCATCAGGTCGGACGCCACGAACACGGCGTCCAGATCGGGCGTCCGGCGCAGCAGCGCGGTCATCGCCGTGTATCCGCCGGTTTCGCTGAAGTCGCCGTGCTCCACCAGGTCGGCCCCGCGGACGGCGGCGCGGTATCCGGCCAGCCGGGCCCGGCCGACCTCCATGTCTCGCGGCCCGGCCACGGTGGCGACCCGCCGCGCGCCCCGCTCGATCAGATATTCCACCGCCTGGCGCGCGCCGGCCGCATTGTCCACGTCGACGAAGACGTCATCCGGTTCCGGGCGGGCCGGCCGGCCGCCCAGCACGAACGGCATGTCCCGGGTGCGCAGCAGCGCCGGCAGCGAGTCGTCGTCGTGCAGGGAGAGCAGCAGGACGCCGTCCACGTGCTGCTCGGTGAGGTGCCGTTCGACCCGTTCCCGCTGCTGGGCGGTGGCCGCCATGGCCAGCCACAACTGCAGCGGTGTCTCGATCAGGGTGGCGTTGATGCCGCGCAGCACGCCGGCGAAGAACGGCTCGCCGAACACCCGCTCCTGGGACTCCGAGACGACCAGGGCCACCGAGTCGGTGCGCTGGGTGACCAGCGAGCGGGCGGCCCGGTTGGGCACGTAGCCGAGCTCCACGATGGCGGCCTCGACCGCGGCCTTGGCGTGCGGGCTGACCTGCGTCGACCCGTTCAGCACGCGGGAGGCGGTGCCCCGGCCGACCCCGGCCCGCGCGGCCACGGCGTCGAGCGTGGGTCGGCCCGGCGAGCGGAGCGGCTGCCTCGTCATGGCGGCATTATCGTCTTTACCGGCGTCGCTGTCTCGTCCCATCGCCGGGCGTCGGCGCATAGGGTGGTGGGCATGATCTGCCGCGCCTGCCGGGAGCGCCGGCACGCCGACTGCCGGGGCGGGTCCTGGTGCGACTGCCAGCACCGCACCGTGGAACCGGTGCCGCCGGTCACCGGACCCGCCTCGCCGTGACCATGCGCGATCTCTGGCCGGGGTCGGCCGCCGGGCTGGACGAGGCCGCGCTGGTGGAGCGGTATCCGCGTGAGCCGCGGCCGACGCTGCGGGCCAACTTCATCAGCAGTCTGGACGGCGCGGTCACCGTCGACGGGGCGTCGGCCGGGCTGCAGGGGCCCGGCGACAAATTGATCTTCGACACGTTACGCATGGTGTGTGACGGGCTGGTGGTGGCGGCCGGCACGGTGCGCACGGAGAACTACGACGCGTTGCGGCTCTCCCCGGCGGCGCGGGCCTGGCGGGTGGCGCACGGGCTGCCGCCGTTCCCGCTCATGGTGATCGTCTCCCGGTCCCTCGACCTGAGCCTCGGCCAGTTGGTCTTCGCCGACGCGCCGATCCGGCCGGTGGTGATCACCCACGCCGGCGCGCCGCCCGACCGGCGTGCGGCGATCGGTGCGGTCGCCGACGTGATCGCCGTGGGCGACGGCGCGGTGGACCTGGCCGCGGCGCTGGCGGCGCTGCACGAGCGGGGCGCCACGCAGTTGCTCTGCGAGGGCGGGCCGCAGCTGTTCGGGACACTGACCGCGGCGGGTCTGGTCGACGAACTGTGCCTGACGGTGTCGCCGCTGCTGGCCGGCGGCGATGCCGGCCGGATAGCGGCCGGCGGGCAGGGTCCGCCGCGCCGGATGGCGCTGCGGCACGTGCTCGCCGAGGGCGACATGCTGTTCCTGCGCTACGCCCGATCCGGCTGACCGCCCGCCGGGCCGGAAGCGGGGTGCGGCCCGGTGTCGCACCGGGCCGGCCGCCGGGCCGGAAGCAGGGTGCGGCCCGGTGTCGCACCGGGCCGGCCGTCGCGGCGGGACTCTGCGGTTGCGCGTACCTCGAATGGGTTTCGCCCAAGATCTTGTGGATGAAGCTGTGGACGGTCACTAGAAGTTGTGGAAACTCGGTGCCAACCGACGTGGCGTCCGTCGATTTGTCGTACCGCTGATGCAACATGATCGGGTGCTTGACGAACCGACGCCCCTCAGCGACCCGGTCGGGCGCGTGCTGGGCACCGCCGACGCCACCCCGTTGCAGTTCTGGACGGCGGTGGCTCCGGGCAGCTATCTGCAGCTCGACGACGTGGTGGTGACCCGCCGCGAGCTGCCCGACCGCGAGCCGGTGACGATCGCCGGCGTGGTCACCCAGGTGCGGGCCCGGCACGAGGGCGCCCAGTTCGACTCGGACGTGTTCGCCATCGCCGACGGCACGCTGCCGGCGCTGACCCAGGAGGCGGCGGAGATCACCACCACCCGGGTGGACCCGGAGTTCTACGTGCCGCCGTCCCCGGGGACGGTGGTGCACCGGGCGTCCGGCGAGGCCCGCGACGCGGCGCTGCACTTCGACCGGATGGAGCGCCGGGTGCCGATGGGCACCGGCCGCGACGGCGTCCCGGTGTTCCTGAACGCCGACTTCCTCGACGGCACCCGCGGCGCGCACGTCTCGATCAGCGGCATCTCCGGCGTGGCCACCAAGACCAGCTTCGCCACCTTCCTGCTCTACTCGGTGTTCCGGTCCGGCAAGCTGGGCGCGGACGGCACCAACGCCCGGGCGCTCATCTTCAACGTCAAGGGCGAGGACCTGCTGTTCCTGGATCACCAGAACACCAAGCTCGACGAGCCGACCATCGCGGCGTACAAGGAGCTGGAACTGCCCGCGGCGCCGTTCCCGGACGTCCGGGTCTATGCGCCGCCCCGGGCCGGCGATTCGTCCGGCTCGCCCGACGTGGCCAGCCGGCTGACCGGCGTGGACGCGTTCTACTGGACCATCGACGAGTTCTGCGCCGACCGGCTGCTGCCGTACGTGTTCGCCGACGCCGACGACGAGCGGCAGCAGTACACGATGGTGGTCCACTCGGTCACCGCCCACCTGCAACGGCACGCGGTGGCCGCGGAGGGCGGGATCAGCATCGACGGGCGGCGGATCGGCTCGTACGGCGACCTGGTGGACCACATCGTCGACCAGCTCACCGACGACGAGACCCGATCCACCTGGGCCGGCAGCGCGGTGAACATGGGCACGGTGAACGCCTTCGCCCGGCGGCTGATCAGCAGCAAGCGCGACCTGGCCCGGCTGATCCGCGGTGACCTGGCGGCCCGGCGGCCGCACCAGATCAAGACCGCGGAGAGCGCCCAGGTCACCGTCGTCGACCTGCACAACCTGCCGGACCGGGCGCAGCGGTTCGTGGTCGGCGTGACGCTGAAGACCGAGTTCGACGCCAAGGAGAAGGCGGGCACCGGCAAACCGCTGCTGTTCGTGGTGCTGGACGAGCTGAACAAGTACGCACCACGGGAGGGCACCTCGCCGATCAAGGAGGTGCTGCTGGACATCGCCGAGCGCGGCCGGTCGCTGGGTGTGATCCTGATCGGCGCACAGCAGACCGCCTCCGAGGTGGAACGCCGGATCGTCACCAACTCGGCGATCCGGGTGGTGGGCCGGCTCGACCCGGCCGAGGCATCTCGTCCCGAGTACGGCTTCCTGCCGCCGGCCATGCGCCAGCGGGCGCTGCTGGCCCGGCCCGGCACCATGTTCGTGAACCAGCCGGACATCCCGGTCCCGCTCTGCGTGGAGTTCCCGTTCCCGGCCTGGGCCACCCGCAAGTCCGAGTCCGGCCCGCCGCCGTCGGAGTCGTTGCGGTCCATCGTCCAGGGCGTTGATCCGTTCGCCGTGGTCGGTGGCCGGGGCAGCGCGGCCGATGACGGCATTCCGTTCTAGGGGGCTGTGATGCGCATCCTGCACACCTCCGACTGGCACGTCGGAAAGGTCCTCAAGGGCCGCTCCCGGCACGAGGAGCACATCGGCGTCCTGGCGCAAGTGGTGGAGATCGCCCGCGCCGAACGCCCGGATCTGGTGATCGTGGCCGGCGACATGTACGACACGGCGGCCCCCACGCCCGACTCCACCAAGGTGGTGACCCGAGCGCTGACCGCGCTGCGCCAGACGGGGGCCGAGGTGGTGGCGATCGGCGGCAATCACGACAACGGTCCCGCCTTGGACGCGCTGCGCCCGTGGGCCGAGGCCGCCGGGATCACGCTGCGCGGATCGGTCACCAGAAACCCGGACGAGATGGTGATTGCCGGAGTCACCGGTGGCGGCGAGCGGTGGCGGCTCGTCGCCCTGCCGTTCCTCTCCCAGCGCTACGCGATCCGGGCCGCCGAGATGTACGAGTTGTCGGCCGCGGAGGCCACGCAGACCTACGCCGACCACGTCCAGCGGTTGATCGCCCGGCTCAGCGAGGGCTTCACCGATCCGGGCACGGTCAACCTGCTCACCGCCCACCTCACCGTGGTCGGCGCCAGCACCGGCGGCGGCGAACGGGAGGCCCACACGGTGATGGGGTACGCGGTGCCGGCCACCGTCTTTCCGGCCACCGCCCACTACGTGGCACTCGGCCACCTGCACCGCTCGCAGCAGGTGATCGGCCCGTGCCCGGTGCGGTATTGCGGCAGTCCGCTGGCGGTCGACTTCGGCGAGGAGGAGAACGTCTGCTCGGTGGCGATCGTCGACGTCGGCGCGGACAAGGCGGCCCGGGTGCGGGACGTGCCGGTGACCGCGGCGCGCACCCTGCGCACGGTCCGCGGCAGCCTCGACCAGCTCGCCTCGGTCAACCTGCCGGACGCCTGGCTGCGGGTGTTCGTCCGGGA
>DASSAL010000106.1:0-15202 GCA_035685405.1 Actinoplanes sp.
ACCGCCGCGGAAGCCGCCACCGGCGCCGCCACGACCGCCACCACCGGGACCGCTGGGTCGCCCGGCACCGGCCGGACCGCCGCCCGGGCGGCCGGGACGCTGCGACGGCATGGACGCGGGGCTGGGCCGCGGCGGCATTGAAGCGGGGCTCGGCCGCGGCGGCATGCCCGCCTGGTTGGGCCGGGGCATCGCGGCGGGAGACGGCCGGGGGCCGCCGCCGGACACACCGAACGGGTTGTTACCGGGGCCACGGGTGGCCGGCCGGGTGCCACTTGCCGGACCGGGGCGACCCGGCGCCGGGGTGCCGGGCGTGCCCGGACGGCCGGCGGCCGGCGAACCGGGACGCGGCGGAACCGAGCCCGGGCCGGGCGGCCGCGGACGCGACGTGCCGTCGGCCGGGGGCTGCTGCGCCCGGCGCTCGGCATCCCGGGTCCGCTGGGCCTGCGCGGCCCGGACCGCGGCCTCCTGCTCGGCCTTCAGCGCCGAGGCGCGCGCCTCGGCGGCCGCCACCTCGATGTCGTGCGCGCTGGCCGGCTTGGCCACCGGGCCGGGCGTGGGACCCGGGCGCGCCGGGGGCTTGGGCCGGGCCGAGGGGCCCGGCGTGGGTGCCGCCGGTGCCGACGGCGCGCCGGCGTCGAGCCCACCGGTGGCCGGTGCGGCGGTGCGACGCGGCGGCGTGGGCCGGGCGGTCGTCGGAGTCTTGGGCGCACTCGTCGGGCCGCCCCCATCGGGTGCGGCCGCCGGCGCCGGGGCACCGCCGTTCTGGGTTTCGAGGGCGCCACGGAGCCGCCGGGCCACCGGGGCCTCGACGGTGCTGGATGCGGATTTGACGAACTCGCCCATCTCCTTGAGCTTGGCGAGAACGGTCTTGCTGTCGACCCCGAGCTCCTTCGCGAGCTCGTGTACGCGGGCCTTGCCTGGCACTGCACTCCTCACTTCGAGGTCGTGCGAGCGCACCCGCAGCGACCTCACTCGTGCACTAGAAGCCTGTTCATTTCAGGGACTTCATCGTGTGCTCATGTCGGTCGTCCTACCTTGCTGGGTCGGACGGGGCGGCGAGGCCCCGTCGTCCGTCGTTCCGGGCGGCTGGGAAGCCATCCGGATGTGCTCGGCCAGCGGACCGGTGTCAGCAACACCGGGAAGTCGCAGCGCCCGCCCGAAGGCGCGGCGCCGCTCCGCCAGCGCGAAGCAGGCTGGGTCGGGATGCAGATGGGCCCCCCGACCCGGTAGCCGGCGGCCCGGATCGGGCTGGAGCCGGAGGTCATCTCCCGCGCCGGCCGCGACGAACCGCACCAATGCGAAGGCCGGTGCGCGTGAGCGACAACCGACACACGTTCGTGTCGGACCGACCGACAAGAAGTCTACCCCCCGAGTACGGCGCGTGCGTATGCGGTCAGCTTCCAGCTTCCGCCGCATCCGGTTCATTCATGCCGGCCGGTTCGCTGTCCGGCTTGATATCGATCCGCCAGCCGGTGAGCCGGGCGGCCAGCCGGGCGTTCTGCCCCTCCCGGCCGATCGCCAGCGACAGCTGGAAGTCCGGAACGGTCACCCGGGCGGTCCGGGTGGCCGCGTCGACCACCTCGACACGCAGGGCCTTCGCCGGCGACAGGGCGTTGCCGACGAAGTGCGCCGGGTCGTCCGACCAGTCGATGATGTCGATCTTCTCACCATGCAGCTCGCTCATCACCGCGCGCACCCGCTGGCCCATCGGCCCGATGCAGGCACCCTTGGCGTTCACCCCGGGCACCGTGGAGCGGACCGCGATCTTCGTCCGGTGACCTGCCTCACGCGCGATCGCCGCGATCTCCACCGTGCCGTCCGCGATCTCCGGCACCTCGAGCGCGAACAGCTTCTTGACCAGGGCCGGGTGCGACCGGGACAGGGTGATCTGCGGGCCGCGGAAGCCCTTGGCCACGTGTACCACGATGCACCGGATCCGGGCGCCGTGCTCGTACGTCTCGCCCGGCACCTGCTCGGACTGCGGCAGCACCGCCTCGAGCTTGCCGAGGTCGACGATGATGATGCCCTTCTCGGCCCGGGCGGCGTCCGCCTGCACCAAGCCGGTGACCAGGTCTCCGTCGCGGCCGGCGTACTCACCGAAGTGCACCTCGTCGGTGGCCTCCCGCAGCCGCTGCAGAATCACCTGTTTGGCGGTCATCGCGGCGATCCGCCCGAAGTCGTGCGGGGTGTCGTCCCACTCCCGGACCACCGTGCCGTCGGCGTCCATCTCCTGGGCGTACACCAGGGCGGCGCCGGTCTTCCGGTCGATCTCCACCCGGGCGTGGCTCTGCGCGCCGTCGGTGTGCCGGTACGCGGTGAGCAGCGCGGTCTCGATCGCCGCGAGGATGGTGTCGAACGGGATCTCCCGTTCCCGCTCCAGGGCGCGCAACGCCGTCAGGTCGATGTTCATTCCCCGCCCTCCCGGTCATCGTCGTCGTCGAACTCGTCCTCGTCGAATGGGGCCTCGTCCATCCGCTGGAACTCGATCTGCACCTTGCCCGGACCCAGCGCGGCGTACCCGATCTCCCGGTCGTCCAGCACGATGCCCTGGTCGTCGGCGGCAGTGATCCGCCCGGTCAGCCCGTTCACGGTGACCAGCCGGCCGACGTTGCGCCGCCAGTGCCGGGGTTGGGTCAGCGGCCGGTCCACGCCGGGCGAGCTGACCTCCAGCTGGTATTCACCGGCCAGCACCTCACCCTCGGCCACGTCGGCGTCGTCCAGCGCCCGGGAGATCTCCCGGGACACCACGGCGATGTCGTCCAGGCTGATGCCGCCGTCCGCGTCGACCAGGACGCGCAGCAGATAGCGGCGCCCGGCCCGGGACAGGTGCACGTCCTCCAGGTCGTAGCCGGCGGCGGCGGCGACCGGCTCGATCACCGCGCGCACGCGGGCCTTGGCGGCCGCCAGATCGACGCGCGGAGCCGGGGTACGGGTCTCCGCGACGTCCCGATCGCGCGTACCGGGTCGCCGGTTGCCCGGCCGGGCGCCGGCGCGACCACGCTGCGTCATCGATCCCCACCCCTCCCCTGGCTCCCGTTCGATCGCCGGGAACACCGGCATGCCGCCGGGCCGAAAACCCCCGGCGGCTGCGCAGAGCGTAACTCGCCGCTCGCCGGGGCCCGCCCCCGCCGCTCCGAATCTCCGCCATGCGCAGGTCAACGCCCCTCCCCGGGGGAGTGGAAGCGATGGTGTTGACTGTCCGCCGTGGGACGAAGGACGGGGATCAGCCGGCGGCGCGCGCTCGGCCTGACCGCCGGCGCCACCGTGGCGCTCACCGCACCGGCCGGATGCGGCCTGTTCGACACCGAGCCGGAGCCGCTGCCCGAGCCGGATCCGCTGCAGCCCATCCTGGACGAGGCGCTGGCCCTGGCGACCGCGTTCGACCGCGCCGCCGCCGCGCAGCCCACGCTGACCGCCCGGCTCCTCCCGCTGGCCGAGGATCACCGCGCGCACGCGATCGAACTGGCCCGGGTGATCGGCACCGCGGCCGCCTCGGCGGCGCCGAGCGCGAGCGCCGCTCCGGTCGCACCGACCCCGGCCGGCCTGCGCGCCGCGGAACAGGCCGCGGCGCGCACCGCCACCACGGCAGCCCGCACCGCGCCGCCCGAGCGGGTGGGCCTGCTCGGCTCGATCGCCGCCTGCCGGGCCACCCACGCCGAGGCGCTGCGGTCGTGAGCGCGGAACTGGCGGCCGCGCTGGCGGCCGAGGAGGCGGCGATCTACGCGTACGGAGCGCTCGGCGTCCACCTGACCCGCGACACCGACCGGGACGCCGCGCGCGCCGCCGAGCAGATCCACCGCGCCCGCCGGGACGTGCTGATCAGCCGCCTGGCCGAGCTCAACGCCAGCACCGCGCCCGCGCCGGCCGGGTACGACCTGCCGTTCCCGGTCACCGACCGGGCCACCGCGCTCCGGCTGGCCGTGCACGTGGAGGACGGGGTGGCCCAGGCGTGGCGGGCCACCCTGCCGGTGACCACGGGTCCGGACCGGGCCACGGCGCTGAGCGCGCTGACCGACGCCGCGGTGCGGGCCACCCGCTGGCGCCGGACCGCCGGCATCACCCCGCTGACCATGCCGTTCCCGGGGCGGCCGTCCTGAGTTTCCGGGCCGGAACCAATACCGGAGTGAAACATCAATACCGCAGAATGTGACGGTGACGCAGGACGAGATCGACGTCGGCAATCCCCGCGGATACCTGGCCGTACGCCTGCGTGACGTGATCCAGTACCGCTGGTCGGCGGACGTCCACGCGATCGGGGTGCACGGTTCGCTGGCGCACGGCGACGACACCGACGGCAGCGACGTCAACCTGGTCGTGGTCACCTACCGCCCGAACGCCGGGCCCCGGCCGGCGCTACGCCGGGTGGACGGCATCCTGGTCGATCTCACCGTGGTCGCCGCCGAGGAGGGCCTGCGCCGGGCCCGCGAGCTCACCCCGCGCTGGCCGCTGATCGCCGACCGCTACCTGACCACACGCGCCCTGCTCGATCCGCACGGCTGGTTCGCCGCACAGCGCGACGCGCACCTCGGCAAGCTGGCCGAGACCCGGCCGGCCGAGTTCACCGGCCTGGCCCGGCGCAACTGGTGCATCGCCGCATCCGCGCACGCCCGGGCGGTCCGGCTGGCCGAGTGGTACGAGACGGACACCGCACTCGTCATGATCGCCGAGGCCCGGCTGCACGCGGCGATGGTGGCCGGCCTGCTCAGCCGCACCTACTTCCGGAACCGGGCGGACGCGGTCAAGCGCACCGGCCTGGCCGGCGCCGACATGCAGGAGCTGTCCGCGGTGCTGAAGAGCCAGGCGGACGACCTGACCGCCCGGGGCAAGCCGGTCGACGGCCCGCTGGGTGCCCTGTTCGACAACTAACCGATCAGCAGGCCGATCAGATAGGTGGCGCCGGCCGCCGCGCCGCCGAGGAGCAGCAGGCGCAGGCCGCTGAGCAGCCGGGACCGGCCGGTGAACCGGGCCACCAGCACACCGGCCGCGAACAGTCCGGCCCCGCCGACGGCCAGCGCGAGCGCCAGGTTGTCGTAGCCCAGCAGGTACGGCACCAGCGGGATGACCGCACCGACAGCGAAGCACCCGAACGACGACAGGGCCGCGGTCCACGGGCTGGGCAGCTCGTCCGGCACCACGCCCAGCTCCTCCTGGGCGTGCACCCGCAGCGCCTGTTCCGGGTGCCGCTTGAGCACGTCGGCCACCTGCCGGGCCAGGTGCGGCGGCAGGCCTCGCGCGGTCCACATCTCGACCAGCTCGGCGGCCTCACCCTCCGGGTTGGCGCGCAGCTCGCGGAGCTCCTTGGCCAGTTCCGCGGCCACCTGTTCGTTCTGTGTCTTGACGCTGGTGTACTCGCCGATGCCCATCGAGATCGCCCCGGCCACCAGCCCGGCCACCCCGGTGAGCACCAGCGTGCCGGCACTCACCCCACCGCCACCCACCCCGGCGATCAGCGCGATGTTGGTGACCAGGCCATCCATCGCCCCGAACGTGGCGGCCCGCAGCCAGCCGCCGGAGACGTCGGCGTGCTCGTGATCGATCGCGTGACTCACGGCCGGGTGAGGATCTCGCATCCGTCCTCGGTCACCACCAGGGTGTGCTCGAACTGCGCGGTCCAGCGGCGGTCCTTGGTCACCACCGTCCAGCCGTCCTGCCACACCTCGTACTCGTGCGTGCCCAAGGTGATCATCGGTTCGATGGTGAACGTCATCCCGGGCTCCATGACGGTGTCCAGCTTCGGATTGTCGTAGTGCGGGATGTAGAGCCCGGAGTGGAACGTCTCGCCGATGCCGTGCCCGGTGAAGTCGCGGACTACGCCGTACCCGAACCGCCGGGCGTACGCCTCGATGACCCGGCCGATCGCGTTGATCGGCCGGCCCGGCGCGACCGCCCGGATGCCCCGCATCATCGCCTCGTGGGTGCGCTCGACCAGCAGCCGCACCTCGTCGGAGACGTCACCCACGCAGAACGTGGCGTCGGTGTCGCCGTGCACCCCGCCGATGTACGCGGTGACGTCGACGTTGATGATGTCGCCGTCGGAGAGCACGGTGGTGTCCGGGATCCCGTGGCAGATCACCTCGTTCAGCGAGGTGCAGCAGGACTTCGGGAAGCCCTTGTAACCGAGGGTGGACGGGTAGGCGCCGTGGTCGATCAGGAACTCGTGCACCACCCGGTCGATCTCATCGGTGGTAACGCCCGGCTTGCAGTGCTCGCCGGCGAGCTGGGTGGCCTGCGCGGCGATCCGCCCGGCCACCCGCATCTTCTCGATCGTCTCCGGCGTCTGCACATGCGACCCACGCCACGGGACGGGGCGCTTCTTGCCGACGTACTCCGGACGGACGATGTGCGGTGGCACGGCCCGCCACGGTGACTGCTTCCCGGGTACGAGAGGAGCACGAACCGTCATTCCCTCAGCCTATCGCCGCCGCGGATAACGGTCCGGTTGACCACTATCCACCGATTCTTGCCGCCCTTGGAGCCCTGTGTAATCGTGTCAGCGTGGATCAAGACGGCCCTGTGGACTTCTCCGTCGCCAGCGACGTGGACGGCGATCGGGTCACCGTGACGGTGAGCGGCGAGGTCGACATGTCGACCGCCGGGGCGATGTTCGGAGCGGCCACGCCGGACGGCGCCCGGGCCGCCCGGCTCGACCTGCGCGCGGTCACCTTCTTCGACTCGGCGGCGATCCACGCCCTGATCCGGCTGGCCGACCGATACCCGGACGCGCTGGACGTGATCCCGTCCCAGCAGGTGTTCCGGGTGCTGGACATCTCGGGTCTGTCCGGCCAGCCCTGGCTGAAGCCGGCCGGCTAACCGACGGCGGCAGCCGACCGGCTGAGCGGCCGCCGCACGGTCACCGACGTCCCGGCATCCGACTGGGCCACGGAGAGCTCCGACAACGCCCCGATCAGCGCCAGCCCGCGTCCGCGGAACCCGGACCCGGTGGACGGCCGCCAGGTCCCGGTGTCGCGTACCGTCACCGTCACCGCGTCGTCGTCCAGCGACGCCTCGACGGTGACCACCGGCTCGGCCGGGTCGATCGGGTGCTCGATCGCGTTCGCCGCCGCCTCGGACACCGCCACGGTCAGGTCGAAGATGTCGTTCTCCGGCACCTGGTGCCCGGTCAGGAAGTCCTCCAGCCGGCGGCGCAGCACGCTCAGCTGGGTCGGTTCGGCGGGCAGTCGCAGCACGAACTCCCGAGCCTCGGTGACCTGCAGGGCCAGCATGGCGATGTCGTCGCGCCGGGTGTGCCGGACCGCCTTGGTCAGCAGCGTGTCCAGCAGGTCCTCGACGTGCTCGGTGGGTTTGGCCACGTCGGTGGTCAGCTCGGCCAGCCCGCTGTCGATGCCGGACCGGCGGTCCTCGACCAGGCCGTCGGTGTAGAGCAGCAGCCGGCTGCCCGGTTGCAGGAACAGCTCCCGGGTCGGGTAGCTGACGTCGCCCAGCGCCCCGATCGGTGGGCCCAGCGCGGTGGTGTAGAGGAACGCGCCCTCGTCGCCGGGTGCGGCCAGCACCGGGGACGGATGACCGGCCGATGAGTAGGTCAGCCGCCGGCTGCGCGGGTCGAAGCTGACGCAGACCACGGTGGCGAACTGCCGCCGGCCGAGGTTGTCCACCAGCCGGTTCAGCCGGGTGAGGGCCTCGCCGCAGTCGAACCCCTCGAGAATGTACGCCCGCAGCGCGTTGCTTAGCTGGCCCATTCCGGCGGCCGCCTGCACGCCCTTGCCGACCACGTCGCCGATGACCAGGAAGAGCTGCTCCCCGGAGGTGGTGCCGGCGGTGCCGGCGACCGGCGCCTGGTCCTCCGGACGGCGCGGAGCATCCGAAGAACCCCGGAACTCGATGACGTCGTACCAGTCGCCGCCCACCTCGGCCTCGCTGCTGCCGGCCAGATACCGGCTGGCCACGATGGCGCCCGGCACCCGGGGCAGGGCGGCGGGCAGCAGGCTGTGCTGCAGGGTGGTGGCGATCCGGTGCTCGGTCTCGTACAGCCGGGCGTTCTCCAGCCGCAGGCCGATCAGCCGGGCCAGCTGGCTGAGCAGCACCGGCTCGGGCTCGCCGTCCGGTCCGGCCCACACCATCAGCTCGCCGAGGACGGCGCCGGAGGTGTCCGGCAGCGGCAGCACCGCGGTCGGCCGGGTGCCCGGGTCGGCGCCGCCGTCCACCTCGGCCCGGGCGCCGGGTGCGGTGACCACCACACGACCGGCCGAGGTCATCCCCCGGACGTGGCGGGCGGCCACGTCCAGCACCTCGGCGGTGGTCGACACCGTGTTCACCGCCGCGGCCGCATCCACCAGGCCACGCAGCCGGCTGATGATCTGCCGGCGGGCCTGGCCGAGTTCCAGGTTGGCGCGCACCCGGGCGGTGAGGTCGCGGGCCGAGAACGGCTTCACCAGATAGTCGTCGGCGCCCGCGGTGAGGCCCTCGACGGAAGCCTCCACGCCGGCCCGGGCGGACAGCACCACGATCGGCACATCCCGCGTCCGCTCGTCCGCCCGCAACGCGCGGATCAGGCCGAAGCCGTCCAGCCGGGGCATCATCACGTCGGTCAGCACCAGGTCGAACGGGTCCCGCATGGCGTACGCCACGGCGGCCCGGCCGTCCACCGCGGTGGTGACGTCGAAGAACGGGCGCAACAGCCGGGCGACGTGGTCGCGCAGGTCGGCGTTGTCGTCGACGAGCAGGATCCGGCCCCGGCGGCTGTCCTCCACCCGGCCGATCTCGCGGGCCGGCAGCACCGGCTCGGACCCGGATTCGCCGGCCCACCAGTGCGCCTCCTCGACGTACAGCCGTGGCTCGATCTCGGCGGCCACCCCGGACCGGTCGTCGAGAACGCGGTCGGCCGGCAGGTGAGCGGCGCCGAACGGGATGGTGACGGTGAACGTGCTGCCCTTGCCGACCTCGCTGCGCGCGACCGCCGAGCCGCCGTGCAGCTCGGCGAGCTCGCGGACCAGCGCCAGGCCGATGCCGGTGCCCTCGTGACTGCGCGACCAGGTGCTGGCCGCCCGGTGGAAGCGGTCGAACAGCTTCTCCTGCTCCTCGGCCGGGATGCCGACGCCGGTGTCGATCACCTCCAGCACCGCGGCGCCGCCGGCGGCGGTCAGCCGTACCGTGATCGTGCCCGCGGGGGTGAACTTGACCGCGTTGGAGAGCAGGTTGAGGACGATCTTCTCCCACAGTTCGTGGTCCACGTACACCGGCGCGGGCAGCGGCGGGGTGTCCACCTCGAGCCGCAGCCCGGCACGTTCGGCGGCGGACCGGAAGGTGCTGGCCAGCCGGCTGGTGTAGTCGGACAGGTCGGTCGGCCGGTACGCGGCACGCATCCGGCCCGACTCCAGCCGGGAGAAGTCCAGCACCGTGTTGACCAGCTTGAGCAACCGCAGCCCGTTGCGGTGCATGGGCAGCAGCCGGTCCCGCTGGTCGTCGGACAGTCCCGGGCTGGACAGCAGGTCCTCCAGCGGACCGAGGATGAGGGTCAGCGGGGTGCGGAACTCGTGGCTGACGTTGGAGAAGAAGTTGGTCTTGGCGGCGTCCAGCGCAGCCAGCTCGGCGGCCCGCCGGCGTTCCTGCTCGTACGCCCGAAGGTTGGCCACCGCCCGGGAGATCTGCGCGGTGGCCAGGTCGAAGAAGTCGGAGTAGTCGGTGTCCATCGCCAGGTACCGGCTCAGCCCGACGACCAGCACACCGACGTTGCTGGTGCCGATGCCGACCGGCAGCACCAGGGCCTCGTCCGCGGCCGACGACGGCGGCTGGGCGCAGGCCGCCCGGACCGGCATCCGGGCCGCCCGGCCGGAGCGCAGCACCTCGGCCACCACCGGCGCGCCCGCACCGCGCAGCGCCGTGAACTCGGCCGGCGGGGCACCGGACGAGCCGGCCAGGGTCAGCTCACCGCCCTCGTCCGGATCGTCCAGATAGAGCGCGGCGAACGGCACGTCGGCGTCGTTCTCGCCGAGCACCTCACCGACCCGGGCGCCGAGGCCGACCTGGTCGGCCGGGTCGGCCAGCCGGGAGCCGAGCGCGCTCAGCGTGCGGACGCGGCGCTCGTTCAGCACCCGGCCGGTGGTCTCGGTGACGATGCACATGACCCCGCCGACCGAGCCGTCCGCGGTCCGGATCGGGTCGTACGAGATGTCGAAGTAGGTCTCCTCGAGGAACCCGTACCGGTGCAGCATGAACAGGTAGTCCGACGCCCAGTACGACTCGTCGGTCGCGGCCACCCCGTCGAACAGGTCCTGCAGCACCGACCAGGCTTCCGCCCACATCTCCCGGCCGGGCCGGCCGATGTGGCCGGGGTGCTTGCCGCCCATCGTGACGATGTACGAGTCGTTGTAGAGCGCGCAGTAGTTCGGCCCGTAGAAGATCACCATCTGGGCCCGTGAGGCGAGCATGGTGGCGACTGCGTTCTGCAGCTCCGGCGGCCAGTCCGCCGGCCGGCCGAGCGGGGTGTCCGCCCAGTCCAGCGACGACATCCGGCGGCCCATCTCGCCGCCACGCTGGAACGCCGTGCGCAACTGCTCCGGCAGGGCGCGCTCGCTCATGCGTCCTCCCGACGTGATCCCACCCGCAGAGTCAGCACGGTAACACCGCGCGACGCGCCGTTCAGCCGCAGCTCACCCGCCACGGTCAGCCCAGGGCGGGCAGCCCGTCGATGCTGACCGCGTTCTTGGTCCGGCGGTATTCGGACAGGGCCGCCTCGTCACGCCGGGCATGCCAGCGGATCAGCAGGTCACGGTCACCCTGGTAACTCATCAGCGGCACCGCGTAGCCGCACGAGTCGCTGATCCGGTGCACCTGCACGTCGATGATCGACCGGCCGCTGTGCGTCTCCGGCGCGGTGAAGCGGCCCAGCAGCTCGGCGAACTCCGGGTCGGCCGGCGCGATCACGCGGCCGGTGCCGTACAGCCGCACGATCGTGGGCGGGCCCTGGAAGGCACAGAACATCAGCGTGATCCGGCCGTTGTCGCGCAGGTGCGCGATCGTCTCGGCGCCGCTGCCGTGATAGTCCAGGTATGCCACCCGGTGATCGCCGAGCACGGCGAAGGTGCCGGTCATGCCCTTCGGCGAGAGGTTGACGTGCCCCTCGCCCAGGCTCGGTGCCGTGGCCACGAAGAACATCTGCTGAGCCGCGATGAACTCCCGGAGCCGGCCGTCGATCGCCTCGTGCACCTTCATGGGCTCATCGTGCCGCACCGCGGCTACCTTTCGCCGGGTGACGATGGCCACTCCGCACCGGGCGCCCGGCTGGCGTTCCAGGACGCCTACCCGGTGGTCAGGCCGCCACGACCGACCGGCTGAGCCCGGCCCGGTCCGCCGCGGCCTCGGTGAGCGCGGCGAACACCCGCAGGTCGGCGGTGCGTTCCGGGTGCCACTGCACGCCCAGCGCGAACGCCTTGCCGCGGCCCTCCATGACTTCCAGCACCCGGTCGTCGGGGCACCAGCCGGTCGGTACGAACGCCCCCGGATCGTCGACCGCCTGGTGGTGGAACGAGTTGACGGTCAGCGTCGCACCGAGCAACGCATGGGCCCGGGAGCCGGGTTTGGTGACCACGTCGTGCCGGCCGTACGCGGACGCCTCGGCGGCCAGCGGATCGGTGCCGGGGGCGGCGCGGTGCCGGTCGTCCCCGATCAGGTCGGGCAGGTGCTGGTGCAGGGATCCGCCGGTGGCCACCGCCATCACCTGCATGCCCCGGCAGACGCCGAGCACCGGCAGCTCCATCTCCAGCGCGGCTCTCATCAGCATCAGCTCGGCGGCGTCGCGGACCGGGTCGGCGTCGGTGGCCGGGTGCTTCGCGGCTCCGTACTGCGCCGGGTCGACGTCACCGCCACCGGAGAACATGATCCCATCCAGCGACTCGAGCACGTCGGCGCCCGGATCGTCGGGCGTGACCAGCACCGCCCGGCCGCCGGTGGCGTGCACCGCGCGGACGTACGTCATCGGCAGCATGCCGGCCAGCACGTCGTGCGTGTGGTACTGGACGTGCTGGGCGTACGCGGTCAGTCCGATCAGCGGCCTGCGCATCTGGGTTCTCCTAATGGTCAACCGCATCCGGCCGAGGCCGCATTGACCAGGGCGCCGAACAACCGCTTGTCGCGGATCACTTCGGGGTGCCACTGCACGCCCAGCACGAACCGGCGGCCGGGATCCTCGACCGCTTCGGCCAGTCCGTCCTCGGCCCGGCCGGTGACGACGAGCGACCCGGCGTCCGCCACGCCCTGGTGGTGATAACAGTGGATCTGCAGGTCGTCACCCATCAGCTCGGCGATCCGGCTGCCCGGGGTGAAGTGGGCCTCGTGGTTGCCGTACACGCCGGGGGCCGGCCGGTGCCGGTCGTGGCCCAGCACGTCCGGCAGGTGCTGGTGCAGCCGGCCACCGGCGGCGACGGTGAGGAGCTGCATGCCCCGGCACACCCCGAGGATCGGCAGATCGGCCGCCAGGGCGGCCCGGACCAGCAGCATCTCGCCCTCGTCGCGGTCCGGCCGGGTGTCGGTGAGCGGCTCCGGCTCGGCGCCGTAGAGCGCCGGCGACACGTCCGAACCGCCGCTGAGCACCAGGCCGTCCACGGCCCCCAGCACGTCGGCGTCCAGGTCGTCCGGCGGCAGCAGCACCGCCCGGCCGCCGGCCAGGGTCACCGCCTCGGTGTAGCCGTGCGGGATCAGCGTCGTCTCGAGGTCGTGCCAGACCCCCCAGGACGCCGGCTCCACGTAGGTGGTGATGCCGATGATCGGACGCATGATCTCCACGCTAACTGCTACGGATGTAGCGCGGCGCCGGCTCGCCTGGCGAGCGGCGCCGCGTCACGGGGCCCCTTCTGTCCCACCCATGCAGCGATCGAGGCGTGTACGGGCGGGGATCCGACCCCAACTGTTTCGGTCCCTTCCCCGCATGTCGCGGAGCTAAACCAATTTAAAGAGGGGTGACGTACGCCCCGGTGATACCTCCGTCGACGACAAATTGCGACGCGGTCATGAACGAGGCGTCATCGGAGGCCAGAAAGGCGACCGCGGCGGCGATCTCCTCCGGCTCGGCGAACCGGCCCATCGGCACGTGCACCAGCCGCCGGGCGGCCCGTTCCGGGTCTTTCGCGAACAGGTCCATGAGCAGCGGCGTGGCCACCGGCCCCGGGCAGAGCGCGTTCACCCGGATGCCCTCCCGGGCGAACTGCACGCCGAGTTCCCGGGTCATCGCCAGCACGCCGCCCTTGCTGGCGGTGTACGCGATCTGGGAGGTGGCCGCACCCATCAGCGCCACGAACGAGGCGGTGTTGATGATCGAGCCCTTGCCCTGCCGCTGCATGTGCGGGATCGCGTACTTGCAGCAGAAGAACACCGAGGTGGTGTTGACCCGGAGCACCCGCTCCCAGGCGTCCAGCCCGGTGACCAGGATGGAGTCGTCGTCCGGCGGCGAGATGCCGGCGTTGTTGAAGGCGATGTCCACCCGCCCGAACTCGCGGGCGACGCCGTCGAACATGAAGCGGACGGAGTCCTCGTCGCTGACGTCGCAGGCCCGGTAGGTGCCGCCCACCTCCTTGGCCGCCGCCTCGCCCGCCTTGTCGGAGACATCAGCACAGACCACGATGGCGCCCTCCGCCGCGAATCGCCGGGCCGTCGCCAATCCGATTCCACTGCCGGCCCCGGTGATCACCGCGACCCGGTCCTGAAGTCGTTCCACAATCAGTCCTCCGTCGCGATGAAAACGTTCTTGACGTCGGTGAACGACAGCAGCGCGTCGGGACCGAGCTCGCGGCCCAGTCCGGATTGCTTCATCCCGCCGAACGGGGTCCAGTAGCGCACCGACGAGTGCGAGTTCACGCTCAGGTTGCCGGTCTCGACCGCCCGGGACACCCGCAGTGCGCGGCCGAGGTCCCGGGTCCAGATCGACCCGGACAGGCCGTACTCGGTGTCGTTGGCCAGCCGGACCGCGTCCGCTTCGTCGCGGAACGGCAGCACCGACAGCACCGGGCCGAACACCTCCTCGCGCCAGTGCCGGTCTGCGGCGGAGCGGGCGAGCAGCACGGTCGGCGGGTACCACCAGCCGTCGCCGGTGGGTGCGGTGCCGGTGAAGGCCACGTCGGCGCCGTCGACGTACGACGCGACCGAGGCGCGCTGCCCGGCGGAGATCAGCGGGCCCATCTCGGCGGTGGGTCGTGCCGGGTCCTCCACCCGGAACGCCTGGACCGCGGGTTCCAGCAGCGCCAGGAACCGGTCGTACGCGGAATCCTGGATCAGCAATCGGGACCGGGCGCAGCAGTCCTGCCCGGCGTTGTCGAAGACGCTGGCCGGCGCGGCCGCGGCGGCCCGGTCCAGATCGGCGTCGGCGAAGACGATGTTGGCGCTCTTGCCGCCCAGCTCCAGGGTGACCCGCTTCACCTGCTCGGCGCAGCCCGCCATGATCGACTTACCCACCTCGGTGGACCCGGTGAAACACACCTTGCGCACCGCGGGGTGGGTGACGAACCGCTGCCCGACCACGCTGCCCTTGCCCGGCAGCACGGTGAACACGCCCTCCGGCAGGCCGGCGTCCAGCGCCAGCTCCGCCAGCCGCATCGCGGTCAGCGGGGTCAGCTCGGCCGGCTTCAGCACCACCGTGTTGCCGGCCGCCAGGGCCGGTGCGAACCCCCAGCCGGCGATCGGCATCGGGAAGTTCCACGGCACGATCACGCCGACCACGCCGAGCGGTTCGTGGAAGGTCACGTCGATGCCGCCGGCCACCGGGATCTGCCGCCCGGTCAGCCGTTCCGGCGCGCCCGCGTAGTAGTCGAGCACGTCCCGGACGTTGCCGGCCTCCCAGCGAGCGTTGCCGATGGTGTGCCCGGAGTTGCGCACCTCCAGGCCGGCCAGCTCGTCGAGGTGCTCGTCCACGACCGCGGCGAAGCGGCGCAGCAGCCGCGCCCGATCACCGGGCGCGACCCGCCGCCAGTCCGCGACGGTCCGGTCGGCGCGCTCGATCGCCGCGTCCGTTCCGGCCTCGTCCACCCCCGGCACCGCGGTCAGCACCGTGCCGGTAGCCGGGTTGATCACGTCAGTCACGGGATCGACTCTGTCATAAACGTTCGAAGCCCCGGCGCAGCTCCCAGTCGGTGACCGCGGCGTCGAACGCGGCCAGCTCCACCCGGGCCATGTTCGCGTAGTGCGCCACCACGGCCTCGCCGAACGCGGCCCGCCCGACCGGGCTGAGCTCCCACAGGTCGTGCGCCTCGCGCAGGGT
>DASSAL010000107.1:0-72524 GCA_035685405.1 Actinoplanes sp.
GCGATGTTCTTGTCCGCGTACACGGTGATGTCGTGGCAGCCGGTGGTCTCGGAGGTGTTGTTGCCGTCCGGGTTGCCGCCGTCCGGGAACAGCACCGGGGTGGCCGCCACGGCCGCGGCGGCCGGGTCGTTCAGCGGCACCGTGATGATCGAGATCTTGTCGTGCGGCAGGGCGCAGTTCGGCAGGTCCACCCCGGCCAGGTTGTACGACGAGACGTACACGTAGACCGACCGGTCACCGCCCTTGCCGGGCACCATGGTGAGGGTGTGCGCGCCGCAATCGGTCTTCACCGCGGCGACGTACTGCGGGTTCAGCGGGTCGCTGATGTCGAAGATCTTGACACCCTCCCAGCGGGCCTCCGCCGGCGCCCCCTGGGCCGGTGGGGTGCTGGCGCACGAGTCGTCGCTGCGCTGTGAGTCGGTGGCCAGGAACAGCAGCTTGCCCCGGACCGCGACGTCGTTCTGCGCGCCCGGGCAGACCACCACGGCGGCCACCTCGGGCTCCCGCGGCTTGCTGATGTCATAAACGGTGAAACCGTTGTAGTTGCCGCCATAGGCGTATTTGCCCTGGAACGCCCAGTCGGAGTTCAACGCGTTCTCGGCCGCGAACGGCGCCGGCTTCGGGACGTTCGCCACCTGCTTGATGTTGGAACTGCTCGCGATCTCGTCCACCCCGGGTGGGATGTACGAGGCAGCGGGGGCCTGAGCCACACCGGCCGACGGTGCGACCAGGAGGCTGAGCACGACTGTTGCCGTGCTGAGACATGCCAGGCGCTTGAGCTGCCGCCCTCGTGGGGCAGAGTGCTTCATGGAGCTCCTTCCGGCTCTGCTGATCCACCTGGGCGGTCCGCTCCATCGACGTATGAGCGCAACGTCGCCGGGTGGTAGCCGCCGGTGGCAATGACCATCGTCGTTACGATAGACGTCAAATGCTTGTTGTGGGGGGCGGTTGATGAATCGGGCACGCATGACGACGCTTGTCGCCACGGCGGTGGTCCTGCTCGGCACGGGGGCATCCGTCCTCATTGTCCGATCCGGCGGCGAAGAGCCTGCGGCGGCACCGTCGCCGGCGGTCGCCACGTCGCCGGTGCGGGTCCTGGTGCCCGGCCGGCCCGGCGAGTCGGCCCGGGTCACCGGCGCCGACCAGGTGCGTGCGCCGGACGGGTCGACGTACAACTCCATCGATACGGCGTTCGCCCAGATGATGATCGTGCATCACCAGCAGGCCACCCGGATGGCCGGCCTGGCGCCCGGTCGCGCCGGAAATGTCCAGCTGCGCGCGCTGGCGGACCGGATGGCGGTGGCGCAGAAAGGCGAGATCACCGTCCTGCGGAACTGGCTGCAGACCCGCAAGCTGCCGGACAGCGACCCGGCACACGACCACTCGACCATGCCCGGCATGCAGACCGAGGCGGCGATCGCCGAGCTGGCCGCGGCTCGGGGCGCCGATTTCGATCGCCGGTTCGTGACGATGATGACCGCACACCACCGGGGCGCTCAGCAGATGGCCGCGGACGTGCTGCGCGGCGGCACCGACCAGAGCCTGTCCGAAATGGCCAACGAGATGGCCGTCGAGCAGGTCAGTGAAATCCGGCGAATGGCCGATCTCGGGGTGAGCTGAGCCGAAATCGTTGTCCTCTCCGGTGGCACGGCGCTAGCTTGCGGGGATGGTGCGCAGAGCTGCTCTCGTGATCACGGCCGTGTTGTCCACCGTTCTGGCCGGCACACCGGCCGTGGCCGCCGGCGGCGGTACACCCGGCGCCGCGGGAGTCGGTGATCCATACTTCCCGAACGACGGCAACGGCGGATACGACGTCAGGCACTACGGGCTGGCGATCACGTACACCCCGGAGACCGACGTGCTGGCCGGCCGGGCCACCATCCGGGCCCGGGCCACCCAGCACCTGTCCGCGTTCAACCTCGACTTCGAGGGCCTGACGATCCGGTCGATCACGGTCGACGGGCGGCCGGCCCGGTGGACCCGCAACGGCGGTGAGCTGACCGTGACCCCGCGCCGCACCCTGCGCAACGGGCACACGTTCGTCACCAGGGTGGTGTACGACGGCATCCCGCAGACCATCATCGACCCGGTGCTCGGTGACGCCGGCGTCTTCCACACCGACGACGGCGTGGTGATCATCGGGCAGCCGGACGTGGCGGCGACCTGGTTCCCGGCCAACGACCACCCGATCGACAAGGCGTCGTACGACATCGACATCACCGTGCCGACCGGTCTGGAGGCGCTGTCCAACGGCGTGCTGGAGGGCCGGTCGAGCCGCAACGGCTGGACCACCTGGCGCTGGCACGCCCGCGAGCCGATGGCGACGTACCTGGCCACGGCCACGGTCGGCCAGTTCGACCTGACGTCGTACCGGGTCGGCGGCATCCGGTATATCGACGCACTCGACCCGGCGCTGCCGCCGGAGGTCTACGACATCGCCGCCGCGTCGCTGGCCCGCGAGCCGGAGATCGTCGAGTTCCTCAGCGAGTACTTCGGGCGGTACCCGTTCAACGCCTCCGGCGGCATCGTGGACAGCAGCGACGCCTGGGGTTTCGCACTGGAGAACCAGACCCGGCCGATCTATGCGCCCGGCTTCTTCGACAGCCAGGAGAGCGGCGAGAGCGTGGTAGTGCATGAGCTCGCGCACATGTGGTACGGCGACAGCGTCGCCCTGGCCCGCTGGTCGGACATCTGGCTGAACGAGGGCCTGGCCAGTTATGCCGAGTGGATGTGGAGCGAGGCCCAGGGCCGGGGCACCGCGCAGGAGATCTTCGACGAGAACTACGCCCGGCCGGCCGACGCCGCCTTCTGGCGGCTGCGGATCGGCGACCCGGGCCCGGCGAACCTGTTCGCCGGCGCGGTCTACGACCGGGGCGCGATGACCATTCACGCGCTCCGGCTGGCCGTGGGTGACGCCACGTTCTTCCGGATCCTGCGCAGCTGGGCTCAGCGGAACAAGGGTGGCAACGTGACCACCGCGCAGTTCATCGCGCACGCCGAGCGGGTCTCCGGCCAGCAGCTCGACGCGTTGTTCGACGCCTGGCTGTTCACCCCGAGCAAGCCGGCCGCGCCCACCCCGTGATCAGCGGCGTCGCGGCGGGCGTCCCGTTCGTGGCGGCACCGCCGGACCGCGGTGGGCGGCGGGACGCCCGGGCGGTGGTGGCGTGGCACCTGCTGGACGCGCCGCGGACACCCGAGGCGTTCGCGGCGGCGGTGCCACTGCCGGGCTGGACGCGTGGCGGATCTACTTCGGGCTGCCGATGACCGGCGCACGGCTGCCGGAGGGCGGGTACGAGGAACTGTGGCGCCGGGTGTCCCGCGACGCGGTGCTCGAGGTCTATCGGTACGTCGCGCCCGGGGCCGTCGATGAGTTCCCGGCTGCGTGGGCATCGGCCCGCGAGCAGCTCGGCATCGCGGCCGGCCCGATCGGCGTGATGGGCGGCTCGATGGGCGGCATGGCCGCGCAACTGGTGCTGGCCGAGGGCGGCGCGGACGTCCGGGCGGCGGTGCTGATCAACCCGGTGGTGCGGATGCGGGACTCGATCGATGCGCTGTCCGCCTGGTACGGATCGCCCTACACCTGGACACCGGCTGCGGACGAGGTGGCCGACCGGGCCGACTTCGTCGCCCGCGCCGGCGAGCTGACCGGCGCGGCGATCCGGTTCATCACCGGCGAACGGGACATGGTGGACGCGATCGTCAAGCCGGTCGAGGCGGCGGTGCCCGAGCTCGCCCGGCTCGGCGCCACCGTGGACCACCGGGTGGTCCCGGGCATGGCGCACGCGCTGGCCGAGGAGCCCGGGACCGAACCAGCCCCGCAGACCCCGCACGCCGCCCGGGTGGACCGGTTGGCGGTGGACTGGTTCAAAGCGCATCTCCCGCGCTAGGCGTCGCGGAAACGCAGGCACAGCGCGCCGGCCAGCGCGGCCACCGCGGCGTACCCGGCCAGCACACCCGGGCTCGCCGTCATCGGCGAGAAGGTGGTGAGCCGGCGCTGCCACTCCGGATCGTCGATCACGCGGGCCAGCAGCGGCGTGACGAACAGCGTGGCCAGCACGGTGGTCACGGCGCCGGCGGTGTCGCGGAGCACGGCGGCGAGGCCGAGGCTGTAGACCGCGATCAGGGTCAGATACAGCGCCTGCCGGGTGCCGGTGACCGCGGTCAGTGCGGCGATGACCACGAGCTTGCTCACGAACACCGCCAGCCGGTTCGGCATCGCCGTCAGGGTGAGGCGGATCAGACCGGTGGCGTACTCGTTGCCGATCGCGAGCACGGCCAGCGCCACGATCGCCACCTGACCGATCTGGGCCCCGGTACGCCCGAACGCGGCGGCCACCGCGGACGCGGCCAGCAGCCAGAAGGCGCCGGGCAGGGTGCGCACCTTCGTCCACTCGGCACGGACGGCGCGGATCATGCGTCCCGCCGCCGCAGAACGTATCCGGCACCGGCCAGGGCGGCGGCCGCGTACAGCACGGCGACGGCCAGGCCCCACCCGCCGCTGACCGTCGCGGTCGGGTCGACCAGCGCCTCGGTGGGTGGTTTGACCCGCTGGGTGGCGAACCCGCCGGCCGGGGTGACCAGCATGAGCACCTGCGCGGCGCGGTGTGGCACGGCGCTGCCGACGATCAGCGGCAGCACCAGCAATGCCGCCACACCGGCGATGGTGGCCGCGCTGTGCCGGGTGATCGTGGCGACTGCGAGGGTGAAGACGGCGACCGCGGCGGCGAAGGCGGCGGTCATCAGCAGCGCCCGCCACACCGGGGGATCGGACAGGCCGGCGTACGGGAAGGCGGGCGGTGTCCAGCCACGGTCGCGCAGCAGCGGCTGCGCGGCGGCGAACGCGGTCACCCCGGCGGCCAGGGCGACCCCGAATGCGACACCGCCGAGCACCACGGCCTTGGCGGCGAGCACGCGGCCCCGGTGGGGATTCGCGGTCAGCGTGGTGCGCAGCAGACCCCGTCTGGTCTCCGAGGTGAGGAACAGGGTGCCGACCGCCACCAGCACCAGCACCCCGGCCAGCATCCCGAACAGGCTCACTTGCACCACGTCGTCCGGCGGCGGGTTCGGCCCCATCGCGCCGGAACCGGTCACCGTGGCCGTGCCACCGGACTGCGACATCATGCCCTCGCTGGTGCCCACGGTGGTCACCCGCAACCGTGGCGTCGTACCGTTGATCGACACCGCGTCGAAGACCGCGCGGCCCTCGGTCCGCAGTTCTCCCATCGCGGTGCTGCCGGGGCCGCGTTCGACGACGACCCGTGGCGGCGAAGTGACGAACAGTCCGATTTCGACGGTCGCCGGCAGCCGGGCCGGGATGCCGGACTGCTGCCAGGTGCGGCCGTCCGCCGACCAGAAGCCGGTGACCGTGGGCCCGCTGCGAACCAGACGTAGCCAGGACCCGGAGCCGGCGAGCTCGTCGTGGGTGAAGTCGGCGAGCAGCCGGGTGCCGTGGCGGGGCGTGACGGCGATGGCCGCGTACCGGGAACCGCCGGTCGTGCCGTCCTTGGCCATGATCCCGGCGGCGGCCCACTCGTGGCTGTCCGCCTGCGCCACCACGTGGGCGGTGACGGTGACGTCGCCGGTCAGCCGCTGATGGGCGAAGACCACGTCGTCGGCCACCGGACCGCCGTCCGGTCCGGCGACGATCCGCGGATCGCTGTTCGCGTCGGTCCGGCTGGCCGACGCCGCGAACACGCTCAGCAGGACCGACAGGATCACCGCTCCGCCCAGCGCGATCACCCAACGGCGTACGGTGCGCAGCTTGGTCCATTCCGCGTGCACCTGACGGGCGAATCCGGTCATCGGAACGTCACCGCATCGCGGGTCAACTCCATGTACGCCTCCTCCAGCGTGGCCCGGTGCCGCCGCAACTCGGCGAACTCCAGGCCGGCGTCGCCGAGCAGCCGGGCGACCCGCTCGCCGCCGAGCCCGGCCACGGTCAGCGCGTCCGGTCCGGTGGCGGCCACCACCGCCCCGGCATTGGCGAGCATGGTCATCACCTCGGTCCGCCGCGCGGTACGGATCTCCAGCCGCTCGCCGGAAGCCGCGTCCAACAGGTCCGCCACCGCGGCGTCGGCGATCAGCCGGCCCCGGCCGATCACGATGAGATGGCTCGCCGTGCCCTCCAACTCGCCCATCAGATGACTGGCGACGAACACCGTGCGGCCCTCCGCGGCCAGCCGGCGCGCGAGGTCGCGGAACCACACGATGCCGTCCGGGTCGAGGCCGTTGACCGGCTCGTCCAGCATCACCACCGGCGGGTCACCGAGCATGGCCGCCGCGATGCCGAGCCGCTGCCGCATGCCGAGCGAAAAGCCGCCCACCCGCTTGCCGGCCACCCCGTCCAGCCCGACCAGGCCGAGCACCTCGCGGATCCGGCGCCGGGGCAGGCCGTTGCTGTGCGCGAGCCAGAGGAGATGGTCGTACGCCCGCCGGCCGGGATGCACCGCGGACGCGTCGAGCAGCGCACCGATCCCGGTCAGCGGCAACGGCAGGGACCGGAACGGGCGCCCGCCGATGGTTGCGGTGCCCGCGTCCGCCGCATCCAGGCCGAGGATGAGCCGCATCGTGGTGGACTTGCCCGAGCCGTTCGGCCCGACGAATCCGGTGACCCGGCCGGGCTGCACGGTGAAGGTCAGGTCGTCGACGGCGACCGTTGACCCGTACCGCTTGTGCACGCCGCGGACCTCGATGGTGGAGGACATGCTCTCACGGTAGGAAGCCGAACTGGCGACGTCGTCCCGCCGCGGAGCGGTCTTCGCCCTGTGCGCCTCCCCCCGGCGGGGGACGCCCGGCTGGACAGCGACGGCCAGAATGACCAGGTGACCGCCCGCCGGGCCGGCCCCTGGGCCGCTGTGGCACTGGGCGTCGCCGCGCTGACCGAGGTGGCGGTGACGGCCGGTCCGTCCGCCGCGCTCCCGCTTCGGATGATGTTGGCACTGGCGGTCACCGCACCGGTGGCGGTGGCGCCGGCCCAGCCGGTGCTGGCCGCGGTCGCCATCCTCACCGCCGGGGTGATCGCCGTGCTCAGCGACGTGCGGCCGCCGGCGGCCGGAGCGCTGGCGCTGTGCGCGGCGGCGACCGTCGCGGCGGTCCGGATCCGCAACCGGCAGCGGGCGGACGCCGCGGCCCGCGAGGCGTCCCGCCGGATGCTGTCGGACAGCCTGCTGGAGAACCAGGTCCGCGGCGAACGGGCCCGGATCGCCCGCGAACTGCATGACGTGGTGGCCCACCACGTCTCGCTGATCGCGGTGCAGGCCGACACCGTGCGGCTGGCCACACCCGGGCTGTCGGCCGGCGGCGTGGCAGGGCTGACCACCATCGGCGACACCGCGCGAACCGCGCTGAGCGAGATGCGGCGGCTGCTCGGTGTGCTGCGCGAGGACGAGCCGCAACGGGCGCCGCAGCCGGGACTGGATCAGCTCAACGAGTTGGTCGATGCCGCCCGCGCAGCGGGCCGGGGCACCGCCCGGCTGATCGTGCAGGGACCGGTGCGGCCGTTGAGTCCGGGGCTGGAGCTGACCGCGTACCGGATCGTGCAGGAGGCGCTGAGCAACGCACGCCGGCACGCGCCGGGTGCCGGCATCGACGTGGACCTGCGATACGCCCCGGACCGGGTGCTGCTGCGGATCCGGGACAACGGTCCGGCCGTCGCGGTCAACGGCGCCGGGCTGGGACTGACCGGAATGCGGGAGCGGGCCGCGATGATCGGCGGCACGGTGACCGCCGGTCCGGCGTACCCGGCGGGGTTCCTGGTGGAAGCGGTGCTGCCGATCGGCGAGGAGCCGTCGTGATGGTCCGCATCCTGGTCGCCGACGACCAGCAGGTGGTTCGGGCGGCGTTCCGCGCGCTGCTCGGCACGCAGCCCGACTTCCAGGTCGTTGGGCTTGCCGCGGACGGGCTGGCTGCGGTCCGGCTGTGCGCCCAGCACCGGCCGGACGTGGTCCTGATGGATGTGCGGATGCCGGGACTGGACGGCATCGAGGCGACCCGCCGGATCGCCCGTGCGGACGGACCGCGAGTTCTCATGCTGACCACCTTCGACCTGGACGAGTACGTATACGCCGCGCTGGCCGCGGGCGCCAGCGGCTTCCTCCTCAAGGACACCGCGGCGGAGCGCCTGTTCGACGCGGTCCGGGTGGTGGCCGCCGGCGAGGCGCTGCTGGCGCCCTCGGTGACCCGTCGGCTGATCGCCGAGTTCGCCCGGCAGCACCGCCCGGCGGCCGGGCCGGCGACCACGCTGGCCGGGCTCACCCCGCGGGAGACCGGGGTACTGCGGCTGATCGCCGAAGGGCTGTCGAACGCCCAGATCGCTGCCCGCCTGACGATCGGCGAAGAGACCGTGAAGACCCACGTCAGCCGGATCCTGACCAAGCTGCGCCTGCGTGACCGGACCCAGGCGGTGATCGCCGCGTACGAGTCCGGACTGATCAGACCCGGGTCTGCGGGGACCGCAGGTAGACCGTCCAGGTGACCAGGACGCACAGGATGTAGAAGGCGATGAACGTCAGGTACGCCGCGTCCGCCGTCCGGTAGGTCAGGAAGGACTGCCGGAACGCCAGGTTCACCAGCACGCCGCCGAACGCGCCGATGGCGCCGGCGATACCGATCACCGCGGCCGAGATGCGCCGGGCGTCGCAGTCGTCGCCGGCGTACTTGCGGCGGAAGATGGCCGGGATCATCTTGTACGTCGAGCCGTTGCCGACGCCGCTGAACACGAACAGCGCGATGAACCCGATCAGGTAGAGCAGCAGCGAGCGCTGTTGGGCGGCGAGCAGCACGATGGCCGCGCCGGCCGCCATCAGCACGAAGGTCGAGAACGTCACCCGGGCCCCGCCGAACCGGTCGGCCAGCGCCCCGCCGACCGGGCGGATCAACGAACCGAGCAGCGGACCGAGGAAGGTCAGGTACGCGGCGTGCACCGGGCTGGCGAACACGTCGGCGAACTGGACCTGCAGCACCTGTCCGAAGGCGAACCCGAACCCGATGAACGAACCGAAGGTGCCGATGTAGAGCAGCGACATGATCCAGGTGTGCGGCTCCCGGGTGGCGTCACGCATGCCGCGCTTGTCGTTGCGCGCCTGCGTCAGGTTGTCCATGAACAGCGCCGAACCGAGCGCGGCCAGCACGATCAGCGGGATGTACAGGCCGGCCACGATGCCCGGCTGCCCGGCGCCGAACACGGCCAGCACGACCAGGCCGACCAGTTGCACCGCGGCCACGCCGAGATTGCCGCCGCCGGCGTTGATGCCGAGCGCCCAGCCCTTCAGCCGGTCCGGATAGTAGGCGTTGATGTTGGCCATCGAGGAGGCGAAGTTGCCGCCGCCGACGCCGGCGATCGCGGACAGCACGACGAGCGTGGTGTACGAGACGCCGGGCTCGATCAGGAACGCGGCCAGCACACTGGGCACCAGCAACAGGCCGGCGCTGACGATGGTCCAGTTGCGCCCGCCGAAGGTCGCCACCGCGAACGTGTACGGGATCCGCAACACCGAGCCGACCAGCGCGGGCACCGCGGTGAGCAGGAACTTGCCGGCCGGGTCGATGCCGTACTGCGGGCCGAGGAACAGCACCAGCACCGACCACATGGTCCACACCGAGAACCCGAGGTGCTCAGCGAAGATCGACCAGATCAGGTTGCGGCGGGCGACCCGGGCGCCGGTGGCGGCCCAGAACGCGGGATCCTCCGGCCGCCAGTCGTCGATCCAGTGGCCGCGGGCGGAGATCGGCCGATCCAGGATGGTGGTAGTCATGAATGCTCCAGGACGATGTGGTGGTCGTCGTCCACCCGGACCGGATAGACGGTGAGCGGCGGCTGACCCGTGACCGAGCAACCGGTGGCGAGGTCGAAGATGTGCTGGTGCAGTGGGCAGACGACCACCCGACGGTCGATCTGCCCGTCGGCGAGCGGGCCACCGGCATGGGGGCACACCGCTGAGACGGCGCGCACGCTGCCGTCGCGCAGCCGGAACACGGCGATCGTGTCGGCCCCGACGACGTAGGCGCGGCCCTCGCCGAGCGGGATCGCGTCGACCGGTCCGAGCCGGGTCATGACAGCACCGTCAGCGGCAGCGCGGTGCGGAACTGGCCCGGGGTCACCGGCGCCGTGCGTTCCTGCCACGGATCCCGGTACGCCGCAACGGATTTCGCCATCGCGGCGTCCAGCTCGGCGGCGATGCCGTCGGTGTCGGCCACCACGGTGTCACGGATCCGGTCGATGCCGATCCGGGGGACGAACGCGTACGTGCGCTCCAGCCAGTTGGCGTTCTCCCGGTAGTACTGCAGGAACCGCCCGGTGAGCGTGATGACCTCGCCCGGTGTGTCCACTGTGGCCAGTAGGTCGCCCTTGCGGACATGGGCGCCGGCCGCGCCACCGACGTAGATCTCCCACCTTCCGCCGTCGATGGCGACCACGCCGAGGTCCTTGACGTACGCCTCGGCGCAGTTGCGTGGGCAGCCGGTGACCGCGAGCTTCATCTTGCCGGGTCCCTCGATGCCCTGATACCGCTCCTCGATGGCGATGCCCAGCGCGGTCGAGTCGCCGACGCCGAACCGGCAGAAGTCCGAGCCGACGCAGGTCTTCACGGTCCGGAAGCTCTTGCCGTACGCCCACCCGGACGGCATGTCGAGGTCGGCCCAGATCTGCGGCAGGTTCTCCTTGGCGACGCCGAGCAGGTCGATGCGCTGCCCGCCGGTCAGCTTCACCATCGGAACGCCGTGCTTCTCCGCCACCTCGGCGATCCGGCGAAGCTGGGCCGGTGTGGTGACGCCGCCCTTCATCTGCGGCACCACCGAGAAGGTGCCGTCCCGCTGGATATTCGCGTGGACGCGGTCGTTGATGAATCGGGCGTCGCGCTCGTCCACGTACTCGCCGCCCCACATCATCTTGAGCAGCGACGCCAGGCCCATCTTGCTCTTCGCGTCCTCCGCGCCGCCGGGTGCCAGCTTGGCGAACACCGCCGAGACCGACTTCAGGTCGTACCGGCGGATGGCGTCCATCAGCTCCGGCTTGGGCATCGGCACGCCCGGCACGTAGTACGACGCGGCCGGATCCTCCTCCACCTCACCGTCCGCGGCCCACTCCACGATCCGCTGTACCAGCGGCTTGCAGGTGCCGCAGCCCTTGCCGGCCCGGGTCTTGTCCATCACGCCGGTGACGGTCCTGCAGCCGCCCTGCACACAGGCCGCGATCGTGCCCTTGGTGACGCCGTTGCAGTTGCAGACCTGGGTGTCGTCGGCCATCTCGGCGGGGCCGAGCGAAGCCGGCGGACCGCCCAGGTCGAACAGCAGCCCGGCGCGTTCCTCGGGCAACGGCAGCCCGCGGTCGTACGCCTGCATCAGGAACGCCGCCTTGCGCGCGTCGCCGACCAGGGTGGCGCCGACCAGCCGGCCGTCCCGGATGATGACGTTCTGGTAGACGCCCTTCCGCGGCTCGGCGAACTCCAGCAGCTCGTCGTCGGGGTGCTCCGGGTTCTGCAGGCCCATCGAGGCGACGTCGACGCCGGCCACCTTGAGTTTCGTGGCGATCCGCGAACCGTGGTACTCGGCGTGCGGGTTCGCCCCGGTGAGGTGATCTGCGAGCACCTTGGCCTGGTCCCACAGCGGCGCGACCAGGCCGTACAGGGCGCCGCGATGCTGGGCGCACTCCCCCACCCCGTAGATGTCGTCGCAGTCGCGGGCCCGCATCCGGTCGTCCACCACGATGCCGCGCTCGACCGCCAGACCGCTGGCCGCCGCCATCTGGGTGTTCGGCCGGATGCCGGCCGCCACCACCACGACGTCGCACGGGATCACCCGGCCGTCGGCCAGCTTCACCCCGGTCACCGCGTGCTTGCCGAGGATCTCGGTGGTCATCGCGTCGACCACGACGTCGATGCCGAGCTTCTCCTCCACGGTGGCCTGCAGGGTCCGGCCGGCGCGCTCGTTGAGCTGGGTGTTCATCAGGTGGCCGGTGGCGTGCAGCAGGGTGACGTGGCCGAGGTGGTGCTGCAGGCCGCGGGCCGCCTCCAGGCCCAGCAGGCCGCCGCCGATCACCACGGCACGCTGGTGCTCGCGGGCGTACCGGATCATCGCGCGGGTGTCGTCGAGCGTACGGAAGACGAAGACGCCCTGGTGATAGCCGCGGCCCGGGCGGTGGACGCCCTTGATCGGCGGGACGAACGCGGAGCTGCCGGTCGCGATGATCAGCTTGTCGTACGGTGTGGCGGTGCCGTCCGAGGCGTGCACCGTCTTCGCTCTCCGGTCGATGTGCTCGATCCGGGTGCCGGCGTGCAGGGTGATGCCGTTGTCCGCGTACCAGCTCAGGTCGTTGAGGAAGATCCCGGACTCGTCCTCCACGCCGGCCAGGACGTTGGACAGCATGATCCGGTTGTAGTTGCCGTACGGCTCGTCACCGAACATGGTGATGGCGAACTGATCGCCGCCGCCGCGGGCGAGGATCTCCTCGACCGTGCGGGCGCCGGCCATGCCGTTGCCGATGACCACGAGTCGTTGTTTCACGGGCTGTTCCCTTCCACAGCGGAGATGGCGACCGCGCACGCCTTGAACGCGGGCATCCGGGAATGCGGATCGAGTGCCGGGTTGGTGAGCAGGTTCGCGCCGACCCAGTGGAACGGGGCGAAGATGGTGTCCGGCCGGATGCCGGGGTTGACCCGGGCCCGGAACACCGCCCGGCCGCGCCGGCTGCGCAGCTCGACCATGTCGCTGTCCACGATGCCGTGCCGCCGGGCCAGATCCGGGTGCAGTTCGGCCCGCGGCTCCGGCATGGCCACGGTCAGCGCGTGCACCCGGCGGGTCTGGTTGCCGCTCTGGTAGTGCTGCATGGTGCGGCCGGTGGTGAGCACGTACGGGTAATCGCGGTCCGGCAGCTCGGCCGGGTCCCGGTGCTCGACCCGGACGAACCTCGCGCGCCCGTCCGGCGTGGGGAAGCCATCGGCGAACAGTCGTGGCGTACCCGGGTGGTCCTCGGCCGGGCACGGCCAGAACACCCCCTGCTCCGCCTCGATCCGCTCGTAACTGATGCCGGCGTAGTCGGCGATCCCGCCCGCGCTGGCCCGGCGCAGTTCGTCGAAGACGGTGCGCGGATCGGCGCTGAAGAACCGCCCGCGGCCGAGCCGGTGTGCCAGCTCGGCGAGCATCTCGAGATCGGTACGCACCTCCGGCGGCGGGTCCAGTGCCCGGTGGCGGCGGATCACCCGGCCCTCGAGGTTGGTCATCGTGCCCTCTTCCTCGGCCCACTGCGCGGTGGGTAGCACGACGTCGGCCAGCTCGGCGGTTTCGGAGCGGAAGATGTCCGAGACCACCAGCAGATCCAGGGCGGCCAGCCGGTCGGTGACCCGGTTCGCGTGCGGCGCGGAGACGACGATGTTGCTGGCCAGCACGAGCAGCACCCGGACGCCGCCGTCGGTGCCGAGCCGGTCGAGCATCTCGTACGCGGACCGGCCCGGCCGCGGCAGCTCGGCCGGGTCGATGCCCCACACCGCGGCGACGTGCGCCCGGGCGGCCGGATCGTCCAGCCGCCGGTATCCGGGCAACTGGTCGGCCTTCTGCCCGTGCTCGCGGCCGCCCTGCCCGTTGCCCTGCCCGGTGATCGTGCCGTATCCGGAGCACGGCCGGCCGACCAGGCCCAGCGCCAGCGCCAGGTTGAGATACGCCTGCGCGGTGTCGGTTCCGTTGCTGTGCTGCTCGGCACCCCGCGCGGTGAGGATCATCGCCGGGCGGTCGGTGGCCAGCAGCCGGACCGTCTCCCGCTGGGCGGCCTCAGGCACGCCGGTCATCCGCTCGACCCGCTCCGGCCAGTACGCGTTGGCCGCGGTGCGCACGCTGTCGAACCCGGTGGTTCGGTCCCGGATGTAGTCCTCGTCGACCAGCCCGTCCCGGATCGCGATGTGCAGCAGGCCGTTGGCCAGCGCCAGGTCCGTGCCGGGCAGCGGTTGCAGATGGCGGTACGAGCCGGCCGCGGTGGCCGTTCGCCGCGGGTCGACCACGATGTGCTGGGCGCCGCCGGCCCGGCCCGCGTCCAGATACTGCATGGCCGGCGGCATGACGTCCGCCGGGTTCGCGCCGACCAGCAGGATGGTCCGCGCCCCGGCCAGGTCGGCGACCGGGAACGGCAGGCCGCGGTCCACGCCGAGCGCCCGGTTCGCCGCGGTGGCCGCGGAGGACATGCAGAACCGTCCATTGTAGTCAACGGCGGACGACCGCAGTGCCACCCGGACGAACTTGCCGAGCGCGTACGCCTTCTCGTTGGTCAGCCCGCCGCCACCGAATGCGCCGACGCTGTCCGGCCCGTACCGCTGCCGGGTGGTGGTGATCGTGCCGGCGATCAGCGTGAGCGCCTCGTCCCAGCTCGCCTCCCGCAGCGGGCTGGTGCGATCGCCGGGCACCTTGCGGACCAGCGGGGTGAGCAGCCGGTCGGGGTGGTCGAGCAGGTCCGCGGCGGTCCAGCCCTTGGCGCAGAGCCCGCCGTTGTTGACCGGGAAGTCGGTGGGTTCCAGTCGAACCGAGGCCCTCTGTGGGGTCAGCGCGATACCGCACTGGAGGGCGCAGTACGGGCAGTGCGTCGCGGTGGCGGCCATGCGCCCATGGTTGCGGTCCGTCGTTTCCCGGTGACTCCGCCGCTATGACGGTGGCGTTCGGAAGTCCCTACATCGCGGCAGCGACGAATGTGAGGTCATGCCACCTCGTCCACGCGCAGCCGGTATCCGCGCTTGATCACCGTCTCGATGTGCCGGCTGGACCCCAGCGCGGTACGCAGCCGGGCCACCGCCACGTCCACCGCGTGCACGTCGTTGCCGCGCGGAAGCGAGGCGGCCAGCTGATCCTTGGCCACCACCGCGCCGGGCCGGGCGGCGAGTGCGGCCAGGATGGACATCGAGGCCGGGGCGAGGGCGCGCAGGTGACCGTCGATCAGCACGGCGTGGCCGCGTATCTCGAGGGTGGTGCCGGCCACCCGCAGCCGGCGCACCCGGCGCGGCAGCTCGTCGGAGACCGTCTTGATCAGCGCACCCATCCGGAACCGCTCCGGCTGCACCACCGGCACCCGATGCTCGATCAGCGGTCCGGCGGTGACCGGGCCGACACAGGCCGCCAGAGTCGCGGTCCGGAACCGCTCGAGGACCTGCCCGGCGCACCCGCCGGCGATCTCCAGGAACGCCTTGACCGCCGGCGCGCTGGTGAAGGTCACCGCGTCCACCTGCCCGGCGACCACCTGATCGACCAGCCGGCGCACCGGCGCGACGTCCGGCGGCAGGGTCCAGCGGTAGACCGGCACCTCGACCACGGCGGCGCCCGCCGCGCGCAACGCGGCCACGAACGCGGTCTGCGGTTCGCCGTGCTCCTGCACCGCGATCCGGTGGCCGGCCACGCCCTGCTCGAGCAGCCGGCTGAGCACCTCCGCGGAGGACTCGGTCTTCGCCGCCCACTCCTCGGTGAGCCCGGCCGCCCGGATCGCGCCGCAGGGTTTCGGGCCACGGGCGATCAGCCGGGCCGCCCGCAGTGCGGACCGGAGATCGTCGCCCATCCCCCACCCCTCGGCCGCCTCCAGCCAGCCGCGGAAGCCGAACCCGGTGGTCGCCACGACCAGGTCCGGGGCGAGTCCGATGCAGGCGGCGGTGGCGGCGTGCAGCGCCTGGTCGTCGGCCAGCGGGACGATGGTGATCGCCGAAGCGGTCACCACCCGGGCCCCACGGCGGGCCAGCAGAGCGGCCAGCTCATCGCGCCGCCGTTCGGCGGTCACCGCCACGGTGAAGCCGGCCAGCACACCGGCGTCGTCAGATGAGCGCACCGTCACCAGACATATGGTGCACAGCCCCGATGTCACCTGCGGGACGAGCACGTTTCCGGGAGGTCACGGTCCGAATTCGGTTGACCTCAACCCTCGTGCAGGTTCTAGCGTCGGTCGGCATGAGCATGGAAGTCAGCGCCTGGATGTCCCTGCACCATGCGATGCATCAGCGCGACCAGCGCCCGTTCTCGAAGGACACGCTCAAGCGCATCGCCGCCTTCGCCCGCCCGCATCGGCGCCTGCTCGCCGGGTTCCTCGCCGGCAGTGTGGTGTCCGCGGTGCTCACCGTGGCCGCGCCGGTGCTGGCCGGGCGGGTGGTGAACACGATCGTGACCGGCCGGGACACCGCGCTGGTGATCTGGCTGGCGGTGGCCATCGCGGTGATCGCCCTGGCCGAGGCCGGGCTCGGCCTGCTGACCCGGTATCAGTCCGCGCGGATCGGTGAAGGGCTGATCCTCGATCTGCGCACCGCGGTGTTCGACCACGTCCAGCGGATGCCGGTGGCGTTCTTCACCCGGACCCGCACCGGCGCCCTGGTCAGCCGGCTCAACAACGACGTGATCGGGGCGCAGCAGGCGTTCAGCGACACCCTCTCCGGCGTGGTGGGCAACACCGTGACGCTGGCCCTCACGCTTGCCGTGATGCTCAGCTTCTCGTGGCAGATCACGCTCCTCGCGCTGGCGCTGTTGCCGATCTTCGTGCTACCGGCCCGGCGGATGGGCACCCGGCTGGCCCGACTGGAACGCGAAGCGGCGGAGCACAACGCGGCGATGAGCACCCACATGACGGAGAAGTTCTCCGCACCCGGCGCGACGCTGGTCAAGCTGTACGGGCGGCCGGCCGAGGAGTCCGCCGAGTTCGCCGCGCGGGCCCGGCGGGTCCGCGACATCGGCATCCGGACCGCGATGCTGCAGTGGGTTTTCATCACCGCGCTCACCGTGGTCGGGTCGCTGGCGCTGGCGCTGGTGTACGGCCTCGGCGGGTTCTACGCGATCCAGGGTCAACTGGACGCCGGTACGGTGGTCGCCATGGCTCTGCTGCTGTCCCGGCTGTACGCGCCGCTCACCTCGCTGGCCAGTGCCCGCGTGGAGATCATGAGCGCGCTGGTCAGCTTCGAGCGGGTGTTCGAGATCCTCGACCTGAAGCCGCTGATCGTCGACAAGCCGGGCGCCCGCGCCGTGCCGGACGGCCCGGTGGCGGTGGAGTTCGACGATGTGCGGTTCGCCTACCCGTCCGCCGACCAGGTGTCCCTGGCGTCCCTGGAGGACGTCGCCAAGCTGGACGCCCGCGGCGGCGAGGAGGTGCTGCACGGGGTGTCGTTCCGGGCCGGACCAGGCGAGATGGTCGCACTGGTCGGCTCCTCCGGCGCCGGCAAGTCGACCATCGCCCAACTCCTGCCCCGGCTGTATGACGCCGACCGGGGCGCGGTCCGGCTCAGCGGCGCCGACGTCCGGGACCTGACCGCTGACTCGATCCGGGACGCGCTCGGTGTGGTCACCCAGGACGGGCATCTGCTGCACGACACCATCCGGGCCAACCTGCGGTTCGCCCGGCCGGACGCGACCGAGGACGAGCTGTGGGACGTGCTGCGCCGGGCGCGGATCGCGGAGCTGATCGAGACGTTGCCGGACGGCCTGGACACCGTGGTCGGGGAACGCGGATACCGGCTCTCCGGTGGCGAACGGCAGCGGCTGACCATCGCCCGGCTGCTGCTGGCCCGGCCGCGGGTGGTGATCCTGGACGAGGCCACCGCCCATCTGGATTCCACTTCGGAGGCCGCCGTCCAGGCCGCCCTGGGCGAGGCGCTGACCGGCCGGACCAGCGTGGTGATCGCCCACCGGCTGTCCACGATCCGGTCCGCCGGCCAGATGCTGGTGCTGGAGGACGGCCGGATCGTGGAGCGGGGCCGGCACGCGGACCTGCTGGCCGCCGGGGGGCGGTACGCCGAGCTGTACCGCACCCAATTCGACCAGCCGGTCCCCGCTTAACCCGTTACGGACGGCCGCGCGGACCGTCCAGGGTGTCCATGAACTCGTGTGGGCTGTGTAGCTTGGTCGCCGCGCGGGCCTGCTCCGCCTCGGCGCGCAGGGCCTTCGCCGCGGCTGCCGGGTCGGCGCCGACCCGCTGGGCGGCGCCCACCACCCGGTCGTACGCCGCCTCCGCGAGCGCGTACGCGACGCGGTACTGGTGTGCGGCGAACGCCTTGCGGGACAGACCGAGCAGCACGTCCGCAGCCCGCAGGTCACCGTCGGCCCGGCGGGCGTCCGGGTCGGCCAGCACGTCGGCCGCGAGCCGGTTGGCCGCCTCGTAGTAGGCCGCGGTCAGGAACCGGTCGCTGTTGTCCCGGTCGAACTGGCTGAAGTCCCAGTTGACGTCGATGTAACTCATCATCGAGTTGCTCTCGTCGCCGACCCAGGCGTAGTGGTATTCACCGCCCGCCGACACCAGCTCACCGGACTCGCTGTCGTATCCGTCGTGCGGGTGGTGCAGGCCGAGGTGGTGCCCGGCCTCGTGGATCATCGTGGTGGTCAAGCCGTAGCCGGCCTCGACGATGTCCGGTGAGATGAAGTTGAACACGTAGCTCTGGTCGCCGTCACTCCAGTCGTCGTCGGCGTACCCGAGCGGCGTGGGCAGATTGCGGTCGTCGGCAATATTGACCATGAGGAGCTCGTAGTCCACCCGGCCGGCGTCGTCCGGCAGCGAGTCGGCGATCTCCTCGGTGGCCAGGAACAGGTTCGCTACCGGCGGCAGCGTCTGGCCGGGGAAGCACGGCTCCTCGGTGTCGAACTCGGCGAGATAGCACTCCAGCACCTTGCCGGTGAGCGGCCGGTCCTCGTTGTCGTAGCTCAGCCGGTTCCGCCACCGCAGTTCACCGAGCTCGTCGAGCAGCAGGCCGGGCGTGACGTACTCCGCCGATGCGTCCACCCCGGGCCAGCCCTCGTACGTGGTGCTGTCCAGGTTGATGGATTTCGGCAGGCCGGCCGGCAACTCCACCGGATACACCGGCGAGGTGGTCATCAGCAGGTCCAGCGCCACGTACCGGGTGAGCTTGGCCAGGTCGCCGGCCAGCGCGTCGGGCGAGCGGAAGCCGCCCCCGGTGTACTCCCAGATCGGTGGCATCCGGTAGTCGGCCACCCCGTCGCCGTCCACGTCCTCCTCGTCGACGATGTAGTTGTCGGTGGTCGACTCCGGCCCGGCGGACAGATCGTGGAACCACACCCGGCGGGTGGAGCGCAGCCCGGTCTCCTCGTCGTCCGCGGTGGTGCCGCCCCAGGCGATCATCTTGCGGCTGTCCCGGTTGGCGCCGAAGTCGTAGCCGGTGTCCGGGTCGGGTTCGCCGATCTTGGTGTAGACGTGGAACTTGAAGTCGGGCCGCCCGAACCAATTGATGAAGAACACCGTGTTCCGGCGGGTGTCCACGCCGCTCGGCGGGTTCGCGGCCAGCCACTTCTCCACGCTCGGCCCGTCGATGTAGTGGTTGTCCGTGACGTCGGTGACGTTGCTCGCCTGGGCGTTGTACGCGTCCTGGAAGGCCGTCCGCGGCGCCGGCTCGGCGAGCGTGCCGAGCTGCTGGAAGAACCGGTCTTGGTACGACCGGGAGGCGTAGGTCAGCCGGTAGTCGTAGGTGTAGGTGATGCCGATCCGTTCGGTCACGCCGTAGTACAGCCGGGACTGCACCACCGGCTGGTACGTGCGGGCCAGCCCGGCCAGGAACTGCGACCGGTCCACCTGCTCCCGGTCGTAACCGAGGAAGACGACATTGACCGGCACCCGCTCGGTCAGCCGAGGCTGACCTCCCGGATCGAGATGGCGGAAGGTGGGAGTGGCGGCAGGGGCCGCGACGGCCGGGGTGGCCGAAGCGCCCAAAAGAGCCGCGGTCAACGCGATGACCAGCGCGGCGCTGCGTTTCATGCGGCCACGCTGCCACTCCACGACGCTTCAGTAAATGTCGATGTCTACCCAGCGGCGCAATTCGACCGATCGGGCCATGGCGTCCAGGACCAGCGCGCTGTGCACCGCGTCGTCGAGCGTGGTTCCACACGGTTCGCCGGCGATCGAGCGCAGGAACCGGTACGCCTCGATCACCTTGAGGTCGTCGTACCCCATGGCGATGCCCGATCCCGGCTGGAAGGCGCCGTACGCGCCGTGCGCCGGTCCGACATAGACGGTGCTGACCGCTTGGTCCTGGTACGCGGTTCCGGCGCTGACCGCCAGCTCGCCCAGTCGCCGGAAGTCCCAGAACACCGCGCCGCGCGTACCGTGCACCTCGAAGCCGTAGTTGTTCTGCTCGCCGACCGCGACCCGGCTCGCCTCCAGCACCACCCGGGCCCCCGAGGCCAGGCGCAGCTGGCTGGACACGTAGTCCTCGTTCTCCACCGGACCCGGTTCGCCGCCCGCGGCCCGGCTGTGCCCGGCGGTGGCAGCGGTGGGCCGGGCCCGCTGCGGCACGAAGATGGCGGTGTCGGCGACCAGCGACCGGATCTCCCCGAGCAGGTACCGGATCAGGTCGACGCCGTGCGCGGCCAGGTCGCCGAGCACCCCACTACCGCCCCGGGCCCGCTCGAATCGCCAGGACAGCGCGCCTTCCGGATGTGCCGCGTAGTCGCTGAACAACCGGAACCGGGCATGCGTGACCGTGCCCAGCTCACCGTTCGCGATCATCTCGCGCGCCGCCTCGACGGCCGGGGCGTTGCGGTAATTGAAGCCGACCGCACCCTGGACACCGGCGGCCCGGACCGCCGCGGCCACCGCCCGGGCGTCCGCCGAGGCAAGCCCGACCGGCTTCTCGACCCAGATGTGCTTGCCGGCCCGGGCCAGCTCGACACCCATCTCCCGGTGCAGGAAGTTGGGCGCGGTGATGCTGACCGCCTGCACCCGGCGGTCGGCGGCCAGCTGCCGCCAGTCCCGGGTGGCGGTGGCGAAGCCGAACTGCCCGGCCGCCTCCTCGGCGCGGCCGGGCACCTCGTCGGCCACCGCCACCAACGTGGGCCGCAGCTCCAACCCGGGGAAATGGTGCGTCACCCGCAGGTACGCCTGGGTGTGCACCCGTCCCATCCACCCGAAGCCGGCCACCGCCACCCCGAACTCGCTCATGTGCCCGAGTCTGTCACCAGGGTGACGGCGGCGGCGGTGGCACGACCGGCGGGCGATCGTCGCAGGTGATGGTGTTCGGCAGCATCCACGGGGCGAGCCAGCCGCCGTCGTTGCCGCCGAGGTCGGTCAGCGAGAACTCGGATCCGGTCGGTGGGAAATGGAACGAGCCGCAGTTGTTCACCCCGACCGCGCCGACGTTGCGGGCGTCGACGTCGGCGAACGACGCGGAACCCCTGGCCCGGGCGCTGACCACCGAGGTGCCCGTCCCGTCCACCCGGACGTCGCGGAAGGTGAGGCCGGTGATCGAGTAGAGGTCCTTCACCGCCCACTCGGACACCAGCATGATCGCGTTGTACGTGCTGTCCAGGTAATGGTCGCCGGTGACCCGGATGTCCGCGTCGATGCTGCCGTCCAGCGCATAGAACCAGATCGCGCCGAGACCCAGGTTCCAGTTCAGGTCGAGCGTGCCGGCCCGGACCGTGGTGTTGCCGGTGAACGAAAGCCGGCCGGTGAACGGCTCGGCCCCGAATCGCGACCCGGCATGCAGGCCGCTGCCCTCGCGCAGCGGATCGGCGACCAGGTTGTTCGACACCGTGTTGTCGGTGCCGCCGTAGATCGCGATGCCGTTGGCCAGCGTCGGTGACTGGACGGTGTTGTGATCGAAGACGTTGCCCGCGTCGGCCGCTGTTTCCGACCACATGGCCAGACCGTCGTCGCCGGTGTTGCGCACGAAGACGTTGCGGACCACGGAGTTCGTCACGCCGGTGTGGAAGTTCAGCGCGTCGGCGATCTGGTCCACGATGATCGAGTTGGTCACCGTGAGATTCGTCATCGGGCCGTCGAACCACAGCCCCACCTTGGTGTGCCGGATATGCAGGCCGTCGATGGTGGAGTCGCTCATCGCGCCGCCGATGCCGTTCACCTGATCGGTGTCGATCCGCTCACGCACGTTCCCCTCGATCGCGAAACCGCGCAGGTGTACGCGATGACTGCCGCCCGCCGCCGCCTCCTTGCCGTAGAAGCCGACCCCGTCGCCCTTGACGACCGTGTACCAGGTGCCGGCCCCCTCGATGGTCACGTCGTCGACGATGATGTGCCGGTTGACCTGGTAGACACCGGGCGGCAGATAGACCGGCAGACCGGCGCGGCGCGCGAACGCGATGGCCCGGTCCAGGGCCGGCGCCGAGTCGCGGCGACCGGTCGGGTCGGCACCGAACAGCAGCGGATTGGCCGCCTTCAGGTTGACGTGTGGCGGCCCGGCCAGTTCGGAGTCGAGCAGATCGATGACCGTCCAGGCGGCGGTGCTGCCCTCCGGCATGGTCAGCCGGAGCCGGTCGCCGGCCCGATAGGTGCGGCCGAGCAGCAGGCGCTGCTCGTCGTAGAACTTCATCGGGCGGAACGGCTTGCTGATCACCGGAGCCGGTGTGGTGGCCGCCGGCACACACCCGCACTCGGTGATCCACCAGTCCGGGTGCAGCAGGTCGGCATCCGGGTCGTTGGTGAACGGGTACTGGTTGTAGAGGTACGCGTACTCCGAGGTCAGCGTCATGGTCCGGCGGCCGGTGCCGTTGACCGTGACGTCCAGCGGCGCGCGGATGCCGCCGCCGGTCGGTGCGTCCGGGATGCTGTACCGGACGGTGATCGCGTTCGCCGCGCGGGGCAGGGTGAACTCCACGTACTGGCCCGGGGTGAGCCGGACCGCCGAGCGACCGGAGGCCTCGGCGGCCGGGGTGTACGGGGCCCGGTCCGGGCCGATCACGGTACCGGTGGTGCGGGCGTTCTCGGCTTCCTGCTCGAGGAACGCGACCCGGGCGCCGCGGCCGGCCACCAGAGCCGGATCCAGCGCGGCCCGGGTGACCTTCGTCGGTGACGGCGACGCCGCGGCCGGACCGGTGCCGGCCATCAGCGGGGTCAGACCGACGGCCGACGCGGTGAGCACGGCGAGCCAGCGTGGTGGAACGCCGGCCCGCCCCTGCGGGTAGGACATCGACGGCTCGTTTCTCTCGCGTGTGGAGCGTGAGGCGACGATAGGTGCCCACTGATCCGCTTCACAAGAGCCTGTCGAGGATTTTCGAAAGCCTGCCGAGTTTTTTCAGTCTGAGGTCAACTCCGCGCGCAACTTCAGAAGCGAGCGCGCGATCAATCGGGACACGTGCATCTGCGACACACCCACCTGGGCGGCGATGTCCGACTGGGTCATGTTGCCGTAGAAGCGCATCGACAGGATGGTCTGCTCGCGTTCGTCGAGACGTGCCATCGCGATGCCGAGCACCATGCGCAGCTCGGTCATCTCGTACTCGTGGTCGTCCTCGCCGAGCGTGTCGCCGAGGCACATCGACTCGTCCATCGCCACCGGGGTGGACAGGCTGGTGGCCGAATACGCCCGGGCGCCCTCCAGGCCCTCCAGCACGTCCTCCTCGGTCACGTTGAGGTGGGCGGCGATGTCCGCCACCGTGGGCGACCGGCCGAGCGCGTGCAGCAGCGTGTTGTTCGCGTCGGTGATGGCCATCCGCAGTTCCTGGGTGCGGCGCGGCACCCGCACCGACCAGGTGCGGTCCCGGAAGTGCCGCTTCACCTCACCGAGGATGGTCGGGATGGCGAAACCGGAGAACTCGACACCGCGTTCCGGGTCGTACCGGTCGACCGCCTTGATCAACCCCACCGTGGCGGTCTGCAGCAGGTCGTCCGCGGGTTCGCCGCGGCCGTGATAGCGGGCCGCCAGGTGGCGGGCGAGCGGCAGCCAGGCCTCGATGACCCGCGCCCGGAGCGCGGCTCGGCCGGGCTGGCCGGCCGGCATCCGGGCCATCGCCTTGATCAGCTCGTCGGCGCTGACCGGCGCCGTGTCCGTGGTGGTTCGCAAACCTGCCCCCTCGATGGAGAAGCGCTGACCTGCTTACCGTAAAACGACTCAGTAATCGACGCAACTTGTAGGTGAAAGACGAGGGTCATCTCACCACCGCACGGGGACACCTCCGGCCGCCCGATCCCCGCTACCGGTTCCTCAACGGCAAGGTCAACGGACTCCCGCTTGAGCTCCAATGCACTAAACGAGGGTTTGTGCACGTTCGGGGGTGGGAATGCGGCTTCCACCTCGACGAAGGAGATATCGACCATGGTCAGCAGGTCTCAGACGGGTGGCACGTCTCGCACCCGTACGCTTGTACAGACGGCGGCACTCGCCGTCGCAGCAGTCTTCACGCTGGTCGGCGTGCTCGGTTTCATTCCAGGCATCACCACGAACTACGGCGACATGACGTTCGCGGGTCACCACTCGGACGCCATGCTGCTCGGCATCTTCCAGGTGTCCATCCTGCACAACATCGTGCACCTGCTGTTCGGCCTGGCCGGCTTCGCGCTGGCCCGGACGATCTCCGGTGCCCGGTCATACCTGATCGGCGGCGGCGCCATCTACCTGGTGCTCTGGCTGTACGGCCTGGTCGTCGGCCAGGAGACCGCGGCCAACTTCATTCCGGTCAACGCCGCGGACGACTGGCTGCACCTGTTCCTTGGCCTCGGCATGATCGCCCTCGGCTTCCTCACCACCCGCAACACCGCTCGCCGGTAACACCGGCACACGACCGGGCCACCCCGTCGGGGTGGCCCGGTCGACCGTGTCCAGGGCGTCAGTCCAGCGCGCCCTTGATCTTGTTCACCACGTTGGCCACGCCCTGTCCGTGGGCACCCGCCCCGGTACCGGGCTTGCCCTTGCCCATGTCGCCGCCGTAGGTGACGAACAGCTTCGGGTCCGGCGCCGGCCCCAGCGGCTTGTCGTCGGTCAGCGGCTGGGCGTCCGGCACGTACTCGATCTCCTCGCCGAGCAGCGACTGCCCGCGGGCCCAGCGGCCCTCACCGGCGGTGCTCTCCGGATCGAAGCTGTAGAACGTCCGCCGGGCGAAGTCCTTCTCCTGGTCGCCGTTGGAGTTCTCGATTCCGCTCTCGGTGAACCCGTCTTCGATCAGCTGCTCGATGCCGAGCAGCCACTGCTGCTGGTGGTAGGTGTCGCGGGCCAGGTTGAACTGCAGCATGTCCTTGACCCCGCGGTCGTCGGTCATGGTGTAGATCCGGCTGGTCTGCAGGCGGCTCTGCGCCTCGGCGGCGACGTTGGACCGGAAGTCGGCCAGCAGGTTGCCGCTGGCCACGATGTAGCCGGCGGTCCACGGCACGCCCTGGCTGTTGGTCGGCATCGGCCCGCCGCCGGTGACGATCGCGTGCTGCGGGTTCTGTCCGCCGAGCACCGCTGCGAGCAATGGATTCGCCGCGGCCGCCTTCTCGGTGGCCTCGGCCGGCGCACCCTCCAGCAGGCGGGCCAGCATGGTGGTGAGCATCTCGACGTGACCGATCTCCTCGGTCGCGATGTCCATGATCATGTCTTTGTACTTGCCGGGCACCCGGCAGGACCACCCCTGCCACAGGTACTGCATCATCACGGTCATCTCGCCGAACTGGCCACCGATCAGTTCCTGCAGCTTCGCGGCGAAGAACGCATCGGGCTTCTCCGGCTTGGCCTGGAACTGCAGATAGTCGACGTGCTTGAACATCAAGACCTCCAGAATGATCGGTACGGCACGTCGGATGGCTACCCGCCGCCATGGCCCGCCCGGGTCAGCCGATGGCCCGTCCGTGTCAGCTTGGGCGGGCATTCGCCGGTCATGAATCGACTGCTGCGGATGCCGGGCCTGCTGATCGGCCTCGGCCTGGGTGGCTTCCTGGACGGGATCGTGTTGCACCAGGTGCTCCAGTGGCACCACATGGTGTCCGCCGTTCGGTCCCCGGACACCCTGCCGGGCCTGCGGATCAATACCCTGGGTGACGGTCTCTTCCACGTCGTCACGTGGCTGTTCGTGTTGTCCGGGATAGCGATGCTCTCCACCCGGGTGACCCGCGACCGCGGCCGGGCATGGCGCTCGGCGACGCTGTGGGCGGTGCTCGACCAGGTGGCCGCGGCGGCCAAGGGGTTGGCCGCACCGGACGACCGTCCGTTACCGCTGCGCCGGGTGTTGCCGTCGGTCACCGCGGTGGTGCCGTCCGGCCGGGTGTCGCTGTCGGTGACCGACGCGGCCGCGCGCTGCCTGGTCCGGCCGCGACATCTCCGGCAGGTGCTGATCAACCTGCTCACCAACGCGGAACGGCACGCGCCGTCCGGCACCGCCATCCGCCTGACCGGGCGTACCCGGTGGAACCGGCTGCACCGGACCGTCGCGGATCAGGGCGCACCGACCACCGGCCTGACCCGGGCGCTGCGCCGCACCACCCCGCCGGCCGACGACAACGGCCTCGGACTGTGGCTGGTCCGGCATCTGGTCGCGGCGCAGGGCGGAACGTTACGGGCGCGCGCCCTCGTGCCGTACGGGCTGGCCATGGAGCTGAACCTGCCGCGCCGGATACGTTGACCCGCCCGGGCCAGCCGATGGCCCCGGCAGGTCGCCGCTCGCGGGCATCTCCGAAGGCATGTTCCGCCATATCAAGGACCTGCAGTTCGAGGCCAAGCCGGACGGCCCGGACGCCGCATTCGCCCGGCGCCTGCAGGACGCACTGGGCGGACGATGGGGTGAGCTGACGCTGGCACACCAGTACCTCTTCCAGGGCTGGACATGCCGGCTGCCCGGCAAGTACAAGAATCTCCTGCTCGACGTGGGCACCGAGGAGCTGGCGCACGTGGAGATGATCTCCACGATGATCGCCCGGCTGTTGCAGGACGCCCCGGTCACCCTGCTCGAAGCGGCCGCCGATCAGAATCCGGTGCTGGCCGCGGCGTACGGCGGCGCGAACCCGGCCCACTTCGTCCAGGCCGGCGGCGGCGCGCTGCCGATGGACGGCAACGGTGTGCCGTGGACCGGCGGGTACGTGACGGCCAGCGGCAACCTGATGGCCGACTTCCACGTCAACGTGACCGCCGAGGCGCAGAGCCGGCTCCAGCTCGCCCGGTTGTTCCACATGACCGACGACCCGGGCGTCAAGCAGATGCTGCGCTTCCTGATCGCCCGGGACAGCATGCACCAGCGCGCGTGGCTGGCCGCCATCGAGGAGCTGAAGGCCGACGGCATCGACGACATGCCGGTACCGGAGGCGTTCCCGGACGCCGCGGCCGATCTGGACGACGCCACCATCCGGCTCGGCTTCTCGGCCGGCGGCTCGGCGGACGACTGGGCCTTCCGGTACGACCCCGATCCGCAGCCCCGGGCGGCGGCACCCAACCTGCCGGCCGGTGATCCCCGGCTGTACTGCTCCTGAAGGGACACCTCATGCTGTTCGCGCTCGTCACCCGGACCGTCATCGCCGGTGCATACCTGATGGGCCTGCTGTGGCCGGGCCTGTTCGACACGCTGGCGGCCCTGCTCGCCGCGGCCGTGGTGCTGATCTGGGCGGCGCCCCTGATCCGTTCCGTGATGCGCCCGCGTACCGTCGTGACTAATTCACCTTCCCCGATTTCAATGGAGTCATGACTCCCCCTCATGGCGTCCACCGTCGTACCGTTCTCGGCGCGAGCGCCGGCGGTCTCCTTGTGCTGGCGGCCGCGCCCGGGTCCGCGCGGGCCGTGACCACCGGCCGGGCCGTGGACGGCCGGCCCACCCGGGCGGCCGGCGCGTCCCGTGTCTCGGCGATCAGCCAGGGCACCACCCTGGTCCACGCCGACCTGCACAACCACACCTTGATGTCGGACGGCGACGGCGACCCGGCGCTGGCCTTCGCCTCGATGCGGGATGCCGGGCTGGACGTGGCGGCGCTGACCGACCACACCACGTTGTTCTCCATCAACGGGCTCAGCCGCTCCGAGTGGAACCGCACCCAGCAGCTCGCCGACGCCGCCGACGACCCGGGAACGTTCACCGCGATCCGCGGGTTCGAGTGGTCGCACCCGCTGCTCGGCCACGTCAACGTCTGGTTCTCCGGCGATTTCGCCGACCTCGGCCGGGCCGGCAGCATGGGCAGCCTGTACGACTGGATCCAGGGCTCGAACGGCGTCAGCGGGTTCAACCACCCGGGCCGTGAGGTGTTTCGGTTCGACAACTTCCGGTTCCGGGCCGGGATGCGCGAGCAGATGGTCGGGCTGGAGATGTTCAACCGCGGCGACGACTATCTCTTCGACGGCTGGTCGAGCGGCCAGTCGTCGCCGCTGAACACCTGCCTGAACGCCGGCTGGCGGACCGGGCTCACCGGGGTCACCGACGAACACGGCGCCTCCTGGGGCTTCCCGGAGGGCAAGGGGCGCACCGGGCTGTGGGTGGCCGAGAACACCCGCGGCGGGGTGCTGGCGGCGATGCGGGCCCGGCAGTTCTTCGCCACCCGGGTCTCCGGCCTGCGGCTGGACGCGACCGCGAACGGCGTACGGATGGGTGGGGTGGTGCCGATCGCCAGCGGTGACGTGCGGTTCGCGCTGGACCTCGACCGGGGTCCGGACTGGCTGGACAAGCCACTGGAGGTACAGGTCCTGCGGCCCGGGTCGCGGGCACCGGCAGTGGCCGACCTGATCGAGACGGCGGCCGGCCGGGTCACCGAGTTCACCGTGCCGCTCGATGTCGCGGACGGCGCCTGGGTGGTGCTGCGCATCGCCGACCCGACCCAGGCGAACGCGTCGCCGGGCCCGTCCGGCCACCCGGCCAACAACTGGGGAGTGGCGTACTCCAGCCCGTGGTGGCTGACACCGTGAGGAGCGCGCGATCCGCTGGTCGGCCCGCGCGGTGCAGGCGACCTCGCGACTGGCCCCGGCGTTGTCACCCGACCCGCTGCACCGCGGTGCCGATCAGGTCGCGCACCAGCTTCTCCGAGCCGCCCGTGGCCTCCCACCCCAGGTCGGCCACCACCACGATGGCGTCGTCCACCCGGGCCAGCGCCGCGTAGGAGCTGACCGTCTTCGGCTCCTCGTCCGAGTAGCTGATCCGCTCGCCGGCTTGCGAGCCGAAGTGGAGGACTGCGCCTCCTTCCCGCCGAGGTTCGGCGGCGAGCAGACTCGCTGCGCATCGTCCAGGACGGCTTCGCCACCGCGGACGAGTCCTTCGTCGTCGAGGTGCGATCGGCCGACCGCGTCGGACGTCACGCGTTCGTGCGGCACGGTTCCCTGGTCACCGAGGTGGTGACGGACCCGGCCACGGAGGCGGACACGCTGCGGATCGGGCGCGCCGCGGCTGATCGCCTCCGCGCGGCCTGAGTGACCTAGCCCTTGCCCTTTCCCCCGCCTTTGCCACTGCCGCTACCACTGCCGCTGCCCTTGCCCTTGCCGCTGCCCTTGCCGCTGCTCTGGGCCTTCCCCTTGCCGCTGTTGTCGGACTTCGCCACGGGCGCCGGCTTGCCGCCGGTGCCGGTGCCGGTGGCACGGGGGGCGGGTGTGGCGGTGCGGCCGGCCACGGACATCTGGGCGTCGCATACGGCGCCGTTCAGGGTGAACTCGGCCGGCAACGTGGTCGCGCCGGCGTAGCTCGCGTCGAATCCGGTGGACACCCGCCCACCGGCCGGCAGGTCGGATCCGCTGACCTGCAGGGTGTGGCCGTCCTGCGCCCAACCGGGCTGCCAGCCGCGGACCAGCTTCTGCCCGTCCGGCAGGCTGAACGCCAGCTCCCAGGTGTCCGCCGGGACGGTGCCGGTGTTGGCGATGGTGACCGCCGTGGACAGGCGGCCGTTGGTGGCGCTGCGGATGACGTACCCGACCGCGCATTCCAGAGCGGCTGCCGGGGCAGCGGCCGCCGGGGCCTCGGTCAGCGCGGTCACGTCCGCCGGACCGGCGCGTCCGCCCACCCACACGACACCGGCGACGGCGATGGCCACCACCAGCGCGGCGGTCGCCACCAGCGGGCGCCGGAGCCGGCGGTGGACCGGGACGGGCAGCGGCGCGGTCGGTGCGTCCAGCGCGGCGAGCAGCGGCGTCCGGGACAGCCCGGCGACCTCGGACAGGATCCGCGCCGCCTCGGCCGCGCTCGGGCGGTCGGCCGGGTCCTTGGCCGTGCATCGGCGGCACAGGTCGGCCACGTCGAACGGCAGGCCGAGCACCGGGGGCAGGATGTCCGGCTCCAGGTAACGGTGCGCGGTCAGCATCTCCGTGGTGGTCGACGCCGTCCACGGCAGGCGACCGGCCAGGGTGAGGTAGAGCAGCAGGCCCAGGGCGTACACGTCGGTGGCCGGGCGGACGACACCGCCGCGCAGCCGTTCCGGTGCCAGGTAGGCCGGCGTGCCGAACACCTCGCCGCCCACGCCGTCGGCTTCACCGACGGTGGCCGAGATGCCGAAGTCGACGAGCTTCACGCCGTCCGGGGTGACCATGACGTTGCTGGGTTTGACGTCGCGGTGCACGATGCCGCACTGATGTGCGGCGGCCAGCGCGGTCGCCACCTGGGCGCAGATCGTCACCGCGGTCGGCCAGGGCAGGGCGCCGTCGCGCAGCACGGTGGCCAGCGAGTGGCCGTCCACCAGCTCCATCACGACGTACGGGACGCCGTCCTCGGTCTCGCCGTAGTCGTACACCGCGATCACGTGCGGATGGCACAACCGGGCCGCGGACCGCGCCTCGAACTGGATCCGCTGGGTCAGGTCCGGGTCGGCGTGGTCGGTGTCCAGCACCTTGATCGCCACTTCCCGGTCGAGCACCCGGTCGTGGGCACGCCAGACCTCCGACATGCCGCCGGCCCCGAGCCGGTCGAGCAGTCGGTAGCGGCCCGCCAGCTCGCGAATCATGGAATCTCCCGATGCCCGCTCCGAGGCTAGCCAAAACGCCGGGCCGGCACTTGATCGACGCGGGCACTCGTTACGGCATGGTTACGCCGCGATCCTCCCTGGACGACGACAGAGGTACGCCGGTAGACGTCGCCGACCGCAGCAGCCGATCCAGCGCGTCCGCCATCTCGCCGGCCGGCCAGGTGTGCCCGGAGCCGGGCACCTCGACCCGTCGCGCCTGCGCCAGATTGGCCACCAGAGAATCGGCGGCGGCTTGGAAGAACTCGGGCGCGTCCCGGCCCAGCAGCACGTACACCGGCCTGGTGACGGATCGCCACAGGTCCCGGCGCGGCGTCGACTGGGTCCAGGCCAGCGCCTCCGCGTCGGCCTGGACGGTGGGTGCCATCCGGGCGAACAGCGGCCAGTGTGCGCCGTCGCGCATCGCCCGGAACCACTCCGGCGGCATGTCCGCCATGAAGTGGGCGAGGATCGCCTCCGGATCACCGCCGGCGATCACCGGGCGCAGCTCGGCCAGATAGTCGGCGCCATCGGTGCCGTTCTCTTCGCCGAGCGGCGCCTCCCAGAGCAGCAGGCCGCGGACGCCCGGGTCCGCCGCGGCCACCGCCAACGCGATGGCGGCGCCGGACGAACTCCCGTACAGGGTCGCTTGGCCGCCGTGCGCGGCGATCAGCGCCCGTACCGCGGCCACCTCGCCGGCCAGCGTGAACGGCGGGTCTCCGCCGCTGTCGCCGCGGCCCGGCCGGTCATAGTGGATCACCGTCCAGCCGTGCTCGCCGAGCCGGTCGGTCAGCTCGGCGGTCGCCGGGTCGACCGCCCGGAACTGGCCCGCGCCCCCGATCAGGATCACCACCGGGCCGGTTCCCCGCCGGTCGTACGCGATGTTCATGCCGTTCTCGGTCTTGAGGTATTCGTCGGTCACGCCGGGACGTCGTCGCCGTGGACCGGATTTCTACATCTCATCGGCGCGGTCCAGCAGGGCCTTGCGTTCGGCCGGCGCGGTGGCCATGTCCGCCGCCGTGCGGAACAGCAGCTCGGCGCGGAGCCGGTCACCGTACCGGGCGGTCAGCTCGGCCTCCGCGGCCACCGCGGGCAGGTAACCGTCCAGCCTGCCGCCGGCCCGCGCCTCCCCCAGCAGCTTCAGCCCGGCCGCCGGGCCGTCGGCGAACCCGTGCGCCACCGCCCGGTTCAGCATGATCACCGGGGATGGCTGGATCCGGACCAGTTCGTCGTACCAGTGCGCGGCGGCCGGCCAGTCGCTTTCCGCCGCGGCGTGACAGCCCGCGATCCGGGCCTGCAGCACGTACGGACCGTTCGGCAGATCGGCGCGCAGCAGATCGCGCGCCTCGGCGATCGCCCCGTGGTCCCAGCGTGACCGGTCCTGCCGGTCCAACGTCAGGAGATTGCCCTCGGCGTCATGCCGCGCATTCCGCCGCGAGTGCTGGAACAGGAACAGCGCCAGCAACCCGGTGATCTCGGGCTGATCCGGCATCAGCCGCCGCAACAGCCGGCCCAGCCGGATCGCCTCCGCGGCGAAGGCCGGCTCACCCGACGCGTTGTAACCCTGGGTGAACAGCAGGTACAGGACGGCCAGCACACCGGGCAGCCGCTCGGTCAGCGCCGCCCCGCCGGGCACCCGGTACGGGATGCCGGCCGTCGCGATCTTGGTCTTGGCCCGGGTCAGCCGCCGCGTCATCGTCGACTCACTGACCAGGAACGCCCGCGCGATGTCCCCGGTCGGCACGCCGGCCACGGTCCGCAGGGTGAGCGCCACCCGGGCCTCCAGCGACAGCGCCGGGTGACAACAGGTGAAGATGAGCCGGAGCCGGTCGTCCACCACGTCCTCCTCCCCGTCCGGGCGGTCGTCCGGTGGCGCCGCGAGCACCGCCAGCTCGTGCAGCTTGCGACGCTCGACCGAGGCCCGCCGCAGCACGTCCAGGGCCCGGTTCCGGGCGACCGTCATCAGCCAGCCGCCCGGATTGCCCGGTGTGCCGTCAACCGGCCAGCGCTCGACCGCCAGGGCCAGCGCCTCCTGGGCGCAGTCCTCCGCCAGGTTCCAGTCGCCGGTGATCCGGATCAGCGTGGCGACGATCCGGCCGTACGAGTCCCGGGCCGCGCCGGCGACCGCCTCGTGGGCGGTCACGGCAGCGGGTCGAAGGCCCGCAGCTCGATCCGCCCGCCGTACGCCATCGGATGCCGGCGGGCGATCTCGATGGCCTCGTCGAGGTCGGCACACTCCAGGATGTCGAAGCCCGCGATGACCTCCTTGGTCTCGGCGAACGGACCATCGGTGATCAACAGCTCGCCGCCGCGGACCCGCACCGTGGTGGCGGTCTCCACCGGGGCCAGCCGGTCACCCATCACGGCCTTGCCCGAGCCGTACGCCTCACCCACCCAGGTCTCGATGTCGGGCACCTGGGACGCGTCGGTCTCCGGCTCGGTGTCGGTGCAGACGAACATCATGTACTTCATGGCTGCGCTCCTTTCGTCAGGCGATGTCACCCCGGTGACGATCGAGGGGCCGGCGACCGGACCGGCCGGCCGGAGGAATCTCAGAATTGCACCGGCGGGGTGTTGAACGGAGTGATCACCTGGATCGCCGAGGGGTTGGATCTGACCCGCCCGGGCAGCGCACCCTGCGCCTGCATCACCGCCCGGCAGGCATGCCGCATGTCCTGTCGCAGGTCGTGGTGCAGCACCGCGGACAGCCGGCCGGCCCGCAGCAGCGCGGCGTTCTCACCGTCCAGGTCGTGCGCCACGAACACGTCGTACCGCCGCGAATCGAACGCCGCGACCACGGCCGCGTTGCCGCCGGCGCCGGCGTACAGCGAGTAGACCGCGCGGATCGCCGGGTGGGCGGCGAGGGCCTCCCGGGTGGCGTGGTACACCGCGTCGGCCCGGTCCTCGGCGTCGACCACCTCGAGCAGCCGGCGTCCGGGCGCCCAGGCCCGCATCTCGTCCCGGAACCCCGCCTCCCGCTCGTCCTCACCGCGGAACGACCCCTGCCCGCGGACCACCAGCACGTCCCCGGCCCGGTCGGCCAGCCACCGCTCGACCAGGTACGCCGCGGTGGCCCCGGCGGCCCGGTTGTCGATGCCGACGTACGCCACCCGCCGGCTGGTCGGCAGGTCGGTCACCAGGGTCACCACCGGCACGCCCAGGCGGGCCACCGCGTCGACGATCTCCGGGGCGTCCGGCGCCTTCAAGATCACGCCGTGTGACCTGGTCCGGTGCACCTTCTCCAGCACCGCGACCAGGTCGCCGGCCGACGGGCCGTCCAGGAAGCGGAACCGGGAGCGGATCACGGCCGGGCGCAACGCCGGCAACTCCGCCTCGAGTGCCGCCTTGACCTGGGCGGAGAAGCGCGGCGGAGCCTGCACCACCACGTCGATCATGAAGGTGCGCCCGCCGAGCCGCACCTGCGCCTGCTGCCGGTCCAGATCGGCGATCGCCTGCCGGACCTCCCGGACGGTGCTTTCCCGGACACCGCCCCGCTGATGCAGCACCCGGTCCACGGTGGCGGCGGACAGCCCGGACTGTGCGGCGATCTCCCGGATCCGGTACGGATGCTTCACGGCTGGCCTTCAGTCCGATCAAGGTGGTGGTGGGCTGTGGATGGCGTACAGCGTGATGGTTTTTTGAGGTCTTTTCAATGGCCGTCGACGTTCTGTCCCGCCCTAGCCTGATGCCATGACCTGGTTCACCCACGCCGACTGTGACCTGGCGGAGTTCCGGGCACTGGTCGAGCAGAAGACCGATCCGGCCGACTATCCGCACGCGGCCGACGTCGTGCAGAACGTGCTGGTCTACGACGCGGCGGCACTCCCGGACCACACCGAGATCGCCCGCGCGCTGATGGACGGCCCGGGCATCGTGGTCTTCCGCGGCGCTTTCGCGCCGGACGTGGTGGACCGGGCCACCGCGGTGTTCTTCGACCTGATCGCCGAACAGCACGCCGCCGGCGTGGTGGGCGGCGACCACTTCGCTCAGCCGGGCACGAACGACCGGGTGTGGGGCGCGCTCGACAAGTTCGCGCTGCGCGACCCGCAGACCTTCGCCGAGTACTACGACAACGACGTCCTCGCGCTCGTCTCGGGCGCCTGGCTGGGCACCGGCTACCAGGTGACGTCGCAGATCAACGTGGTGAATCCGGGCGGACGGGCGCAGGTCGCGCACCGCGACTACCACCTCGGCTTCATGTCGCAGGAGCAGGCGCTGCGCTACCCGGCACACATCCACCGGCTGTCGCCCGCGCTGACCTTGCAGGGTGCGGTGGCGCACGTCGACATGCCGGTGGAGACCGGTCCGACCCGCTATCTGCCGTTCTCGCAGCAGTATCCGCCGGGCTACATCGCCTTCCACCGGCCCGAGTTCACCGCCTATTTCGACGCCCACGACGTCCAGCTGCCGCTGCGCAAGGGCGATGCGGCGTTCTTCAACCCGGCGCTGTTCCACGGTGCCGGCACCAACGTCTCGGCGGACGTCCGGCGGATGGCAAACCTGCTGCAGGTGTCGTCGGCGTTCGGCCGGGCGATGGAGATCGTCGACCGGGTGGCCATGTGCGAGGCGCTCTACCCGGTGCTGCGCACCTATCCGGGCAACGTCGAGAATGTGATCGCCGCCTCGGCCGAGGGCTACGCGTTCCCCACCAACCTCGACCGTGACCAGCCGATCGACGGTCTGGCGCCGCCCACCCAGGCCGACCTGATGCGCCGGGCCCTGGCCGGGGGCTGGATGGTGACCCAGTTCACCGATGCGGTCCGCGCGCAGCGTGCGCTAAAGTAGTTCCGCGGTCGAGAGGCGCTGCAACGGGTTCTACCCGCCACGCTCGACCGGCCGAAGACTCCAAGGGCGCCTCCTGACGAGGGGGGTGCCCTTTCCCATGTCTGTTTCCGTCGAGACCCGCAACGGCGTCGAGTTCGCCGTCGCCGACCTGAACCTGGCCGAGGCCGGGCGGCACCAGATCCGGCTGGCCGAGCACGAGATGCCCGGCCTGATGGCGATCCGCGCCGAGTACGCCGACGCCCAGCCGCTGCGCGGGGCCCGGATCGCCGGTTCGCTGCACATGACCGTGCAGACCGCGGTGCTGATCGAGACGCTGGTCGCGCTCGGCGCCGACGTCCGCTGGGTGTCCTGCAACATCTTCTCCACCCAGGACGAGGCGGCCGCCGCGGTGGTCGTCGGCGCCGGTACGCCGGAGCAGCCGGCCGGCACGCCGGTGTTCGCCTGGAAGGGCGAGACGCTCGAGGAGTACTGGTGGTGCACGGAGCAATTGTTCGACTTCGGTGCCGGCCGCGGCCCGAACATGATCCTGGACGACGGCGGCGACGCCACCCTGCTGGTGCACAAGGGTGTCGAGTTCGAGGCCGCCGGCGCGGTCCCCCAGGCGACCGAGGATGACCACCACGAATACCGGATCATCCTGGAGACGCTGCGCCGCAGCCTGACCGCCGACCCGCAGCGGTTCACCAGGGTGGCTGCCGAGACCCGGGGCGTCACCGAGGAGACCACCACCGGCGTGGCCCGGCTGTACAAGCTGGCCAAGGAGGGCACGCTGCTCTTCCCGGCGATCAACGTCAACGACTCGGTCACCAAGAGCAAGTTCGACAACAAGTACGGCATCCGCCACTCGCTGGTCGACGGCCTGAACCGGGCCACCGACGTGATGCTCGGCGGCAAGCTGGCCGGGGTCTGCGGCTACGGCGACGTCGGCAAGGGGTCCGCCGAGACGCTGCGCGGCCAGGGTGCCCGCGTGGTGGTGACCGAGATCGACCCGATCTGCGCGCTGCAGGCGGCGATGGACGGCATGCAGGTGGTCCGGATCGAGGACGTGGTGTCCGAGGCGGACATCTTCATCACCACGACCGGCGGCACCGACATCATCACCGTCGAGCACCTGTCCGCGATGAAGCACAACGCGATCGTCGGCAACGTCGGCCACTTCGACGACGAGATCGACATGGCCGGCCTGGCCAAGGTCCCGGGCATCGAGAAGGTGGAGATCAAGCCGCAGGTGCACGAGTGGCGGTTCCCGGACGGCCACTCGGTGATCGTGCTCTCCGAGGGCCGGCTGATGAACCTGGGCAACGCCACCGGGCACCCCAGCTTTGTGATGTCCAACTCGTTCACCAACCAGGTGATGGCGCAGATCGAGCTGTGGACCAAGCCGGGCGAGTACGCCAAGCAGGTGTACGTGCTGCCCAAGCACCTGGACGAGAGGGTGGCCCGGCTGCACCTGGACGCCCTCGGCGTCCGGCTCACCACGCTGACCAAGAAGCAGGCCGACTACCTGGGTGTGGATGTGGACGGGCCGTTCAAGCCGGACCACTACCGCTACTGACTCCCGGCCGCGAGACCCCTACCGCACCAGCGCGCCGAGTGGCTCGCCGGTGCGGTGGAGGTCGGTCAGCACGTCCGGCATGGCTTCCCGGCGTGGCCATCAGCAAACCGGCGTTACGCCAGCCGTACCACTGGTTCAAACCATCGGCGTACGGGTACGCGAGGACCGTGCGCATCCGTCCCCTCGCGTCCGCCGCCGCAACGCTGGCCCTGCTCGCCGGCTGCGCCTTCGGCGTCGATGTCGATCGCGCCCAGCCGGTCGTCTCGCCCGGCGGTGACCTGGTCAAGCAGTCGCTGCGCGACGTCGAGCGATTCTGGACGACGGCCTTCCCGTCGATCTCCGACGGCGCCGACTTCAAGCCGGTCAGCGGCGGTTTCTACCCGTACACCCGGAATGACCCGCCGCCGCCGTGCGGCGGTCAGCGGAGCGAGTACCAGCCGAACGCCTTCTACTGCCCGCCGGACGACTTCATCGCCTGGGACGCCCAGACCTTGATCCCGCAGCTTCAGGAGGACTTCGGCCCCCTGCTGGTGGGCGTGGTGATGGCGCACGAGTACGGCCACGCGGTGCAGCAGCGGCTGCGCCAGCCGGATCAGCCCACCGTGGTGCTCGAGCAGCAGGCGGACTGCTTCGCCGGCGCCTGGGTGGCCGACGTGCTGGCCGGCCGCTCCACGGTGTTCCGTGACGTGCAGCCCGCTCAGCTGGACGACACGGTCGCCGGGCTGCTGTTGCTGCGCGATCAACCAGGCACACCGGCGCTCGCGCCGCAGGCGCACGGCAACGCGTTCGACCGGGTCCGCGCCTTCCAGGAGGGCGTCGAGGACGGCGTCACGCGCTGCGCCGAATACCGCGCCGACAACCTGCCGGTGACCGAGGTGCCGTTCTCCACCGAGGCCGAGGCGGCCACCGGCGGCGACCTGCCCTACGAGCAGGCGGTCACGTTGCTGAGCCGGGACGTCCAGGACTACTGGACCCGGACCTTCCCCGAACTGGCCGGCCAGGCCTGGGCGCCGCTCGAGGTGGTGCCGTTCGAGACCCCGCCGTCCTGCGCCGACCGGCAGTCGGCCGTCGAGGGCGCGTTCTTCTGCCCATCCGGCGGGTTCGTCGCATTCGACAACGTGCGGCTCGGCCCGGCGCTGCACCGGCGGATCGGGGACAATGCGGTGGGCATGCTGATCGGCAACCTGTTCGCCCGCGCCGCGCAGGACCGCCGCGGCCGGTCCAACGAGGACGAGGCCGGACAACTCGCCGTGGACTGCCTGACCGGCACCTGGACCAACGACCTGCTGACCCGGGACCAGTCGGCCTCGCTGCGGCTGTCGCCGGGCGACCTGGACGAGGCGGTGGCCGCGCTGCTGGCGTTCGGCCGGGCCGACGGGCAGACCGAGACGACCGCGTTCGAGCGGATCGCGGCCTACCGCGGTGGTGTCCTGAAAGGTCTGTCCGCCTGCTCCTGAGGACCCGGTCCGTTTCCGCTCCCATCCAGCAGGACGACGTGCAGCCGGCGTGGGCCGTGCACGCCCTCGACCCGATTCAGCTCGATGTCGCTGGTGGCCGAAGGGCCGCTGATCCAGGTGAGCGGGCGCCGCGGATCCAGCCGGGCCACGGCGTCCGGCACCGAAGCCACCACCTGGTCCCGCGCGAGCACGCAGACGTGCAGGTCGGGCAGCAGGGACAGGATCCGCCGGCCCTGGTCGGGCGACCCGTCCAGCACGATGGTGCCGGTTTCCGCGATCGCGACGGTGGCGGCGGTGATCACCGCGTCGGCGGCGGCGATGCGGTCCGCGCCGAGACCATCGTCCGGCCGGGCGTCCACGGCCGGTGGCAGCCACTCCGGCGGCAGACCCGGGGGTACCACCACGGTCGCGCCGGCCGGAACGATGGTGGCCACGACGTCGGCCACCTCCGCCCGCGCGCACCGGTGCACCTGGGCCCGGTAGTCGATCAGCCGGTCCACCAGCAGATCGAGATCGACCGGCCCGCCGCCGCGCCGGTACGCCCGGGGCACCTCCGGCGGCATGGTGCGGCCGAGCGCCGCCCGGATCCGGCTCAGTACCACGTCCCGCGAGCTCACCGTTTCGCCCACCAGTCGCGGAACGTCTCGGCCGGCGGTTCCGGCAGGTCGCGGCTGGCCGACCAGCCGTTCAGCGGCGGTGGCAGGCCCCAGCCGCGGCGGCCGGCGAACCGGCTCAACTTCGCGGCGTGCTGGGCGGCCGCGTACAGCCGGGGGTGGTCCATGGTGTACGCCGCGGCGGCCATCGCCGCGGCCTCGGTGCGCGGGTGCGGCGCCTGGTTGCGCAGGTGCACCAGGATGGCCGGGATGTCGATCTTCACCGGGCAGGCGTCGAAGCAGGCGCCGCACAGCGACGACGCGTACGGCAGGGAGGCGTTGTCCGCCACGCCGGTGAGCAGTGGCGACAGGACGGCGCCGATCGGGCCGGGATACACCGATCCGTACGCGTGACCGCCGGTCCGCTCGTACACCGGGCAGACGTTCAGGCAGGCCGAGCACCGGATGCAGTGCAGCGCCTGGCGGCCGGTCTCGTCGGCGAGCACCGCGGTCCGCCCGTTGTCCAGCAGCACCAGGTGGAAGTTCTGCGGCCCGTCGCCCGGCGTCACCCCGGTCCACATCGACGTGTACGGGTTCATCCGCTCCCCGGTGGACGCCCGCGGCAGCAGTTGCAGGAACACCTCGAGGTCCGGCCAGGTGGGCACCAGCTTCTCGATGCCCATCACGGTGATCAGGGTGTCCGGCAGGGTCAGGCACATCCGGCCGTTGCCCTCCGACTCGACCACCGCCAACGTGCCGGTCTCGGCGACCGCGAAGTTGGCGCCGGAGATCGCCACCGGAGTCGTCAGAAAGGTCTCGCGCAGATACCGGCGAGCCGCGGCGGCCAGCACCGGCGGGTCGTCGGTCAGTTCCGGATCCACGCCGGGCATGGCACGCAGGAAGATCTCCCGGATCTCCGACCGGTTGCGGTGGATGGCCGGCACCAGGATGTGGCTCGGCTTGTCCGCACCCAGCTGCACGATCAGCTCGGCCAGGTCGGTCTCCACCGGCGTGATGCCGGCCGCCTCCAGCGCCTCGTTGAGGCCGATCTCCTGGGTGGCCATCGACTTGACCTTGATCACCCGCTGCTGGCCGGTGGCCCGCACCAGGTCGGTGACGATCCGGTTGGCCTCGGTGGCGTCGGCCGCCCAGTGCACCACCCCGCCGGCCGCGGTCACCCGCTCCTCCAGCTGTTCGAGCAGCTCGGGCAGGCGGGCCATGGTGGCCGCCTTCAGCGCCGACCCGGCCGACCGCAGCTCCGGCCAGTCCGGCAGTTCGGCGATCACCCGGCCGGACTTGCCGCGGATCGTGGTGGTGGCGTGGCGCAGGTTGCCGCGCAGCTGCGGGTCGGCCAGCGCCTTGTGCGCCGCCGCCGGAAACGGCTCGTCGCCACGAAGATTGCCCACGCCCCGCGGCGCGGTGGCGGGCATGCCGAGGAAGGTTTGGCTCATGTGGACGCCCTCCTCAACGGGTGCGGCGCGACCGGCAAGCTGCTCATGTGGACGCCAGGATCTCGGCCAGGTGCACGGTCTGGACGCCGGTGCGCAGCCGGGACAGCCCGCCGCCGATGTGCATCAGGCAGGACGCGTCCCCGGCGGTGCAGACGTCGGCGCCGGTATCCAGCACGTGCCGCATCTTATCGGCCAGCATCGCGGTGGACGTCTCGGCGTTCTTCACCGCGAACGTCCCGCCGAACCCGCAGCACTGGTCGGCCGCCGGCAGCTCGATCAGGCGCAACCCGCGGACGTTGCGCAGCAACCGCAGCGGCTTGTCGCCCACCCGAAGCACCCGCAGGGAGTGGCAGGTCGGGTGGTAGGTGACCCGATGCGGATAGTAGGCACCGACGTCCTCGATGCCGAGCACGTCGACGAGCAGTTCGCTGAGCTCGTAGGTGCGGGTGGCGATGTCCGTGGCGCGGGCAGCCAGTCCGTCGTCACCGGCCGCGCCGGCGACCATGGCGTGCTGGTGGCGCACCGATCCCACGCACGAGCCGGACGGCGCCACCACCACGTCATAGGGCGCGAAGGTACGGACGTACCGCCGGATCAGCGGCAGCGCCTCCTTCTGGTATCCCGTGTTGACGTGCATCTGCCCGCAGCAGGTCTGCCCGGCCGGGAAGACCACCTCGTGGCCGAGCCGCTCCAGCAGGTGCACGGTGGCCTTGGCGGCCTGTGGAAAGAGGGTGTCCGCCAGGCAGGTGGCGAACAGCGCGATCCGCACCTACCTCACCCCCACAGGCGGGACTCGCAGGCCGCCCAGTCGGTCTCGTCACCGCGCGGCTCGTACCGCCGGATCTGTTGAGTCTCCCGCAGAACCGCCCGCAGCGCCGACAGGTCGCCGGAGACCGCCCCGGCCGCGCGCGCCTGCACCAGCACGTTGCCCAGCGCGGTGGCCTCCACCGGGCCGGCCAGCACGGGCCGGCCGCAGGCGTCCGCGGTGAGCCGGCAGAGCAGGTCGTTGCGGGCTCCCCCACCGACGATGTGCACCACGTCCACGGTCCGGCCGGACAGCGTGGCCGCCATCCGCACCGCTCGCCGGTGCGCGAGGGCGAGACTGTCCACTATGCACCGGACGAACTCGGCCGGTCCGGACGGCACCGGCTGCCCGGCCGCCCGCAGCTCGGCCGCGATGCGCGCGGGCATGTCACCGGGCGGCAGGAAATCCGGCTTGTCCACATCGAACACCGACCTGCGGGCCGGGCAACCGGCCGCCGCCCGGAGCAGGCCGGCCAGCTCCGGTTCGTGCCACGCCCGCATGCACTCCTGCAGCAGCCAGAGGCCCATCACGTTGCGCAGATAGCGGATCGTGCCGTCGACCCCGCCCTCGTTGGTGAAGTTGGCCAGCCGGGACTCCTCGCTGAGCACCGGCTGGTCCAGCTCCACCCCGACCAGCGACCACGTCCCGCAGGAGATGTACGCGAAGTTCGTTCCCTCGGCCGGCACGCCCACCACCGCCGACGCGGTGTCGTGCGACCCGACGGCGATCACCTCCGGGTGACCGGGGAGATCAGCCGGCCCGATCACCGTGCCGGGCGCGCGCAGCGGCGGGAACAACCCCGGCGGGATGCCGAGCGAGGTCATCAGCGACGTGGCCCAATCGCCGGACCGCAACTCCATCAGCTGGGTGGTGGAGGCGTTGGTGCGTTCCGCACCGGCCACCCCGGTGAGCCAGTACGCCAGCAGGTCGGGAATCAGCAGCATCCGGTCGGCGGTCGCCGCGAACGGGTCGGCGAGCAGCTGGTAGAGCGTGTTGAACGGCTGTTTCTGCAGCCCGGTCTGCGCGTAGAGCTTGTCCTCCGGGATGATCTCGGCCACCCGCTCGGGCACGCCCCGGGTCCGCTCGTCGCGGTAGTGCACCGGGTTGCCCAGCAGCCGCCCGTCGGCGTCGATCAGCCCGTAATCCACCGCCCAGGTGTCGATGCCGATGCTGTCCACCGGCCCGGCCGCGGCTAGCCCGGCCAGCACACCGCGGTACAGCGCGAGGATGTCCCAGTGCAGGGTGCCGCGCACCCGGACCGGCTCGTTCGGGAAGCGGTGCGCCTCGGCCAGAGCGAGCGATCCGCCGTCGAGGCGGCCGACCATCACGCGCCCGCTGGACGCACCGAGGTCGACCGCCGCGAACGACGTCATCTGAGGAAGGCCGCTGCCACGCCCGCGTCCACGGGAACGTGCAGCCCGGTCGTGTGGGACAACTCGCCGCCGGTGAGCACGAACACCGCGTTGGCCACGTGCTCCGGCAGCACCTCACGCTTGAGCAACGTGCGTTGCGCGTAGTACTCGCCGAGCTGCTCCTCCGGCACGCCGTAGACCGCGGCCCGCTTCGCGCCCCAGCCGCCGGCGAAGATGCCGGAACCTCGGACCACCCCGTCCGGGTTGATGCCGTTCACCCGGATGCCGTGGTCGCCGAGTTCCGCGGCGAGCAGGCGCACCTGGTGTGCCTGGTCCGCCTTGGTGGCGCCGTACGCCACGTTGTTCGGCCCGGCGAACAGCGAGTTCTTGCTGGAGATGTAGACGATGTCGCCGCCCATCCCCTGCGCCAGCATGACCCGGGCGGCCTCGCGGGAGACCAGGAACGACCCCTTGGCCATCACGTCGTGTTGTAGGTCCCAGTCCTGTTCGCTGGTCTCCAGCAGCGGCTTGGAGATGGACAGTCCGGCGTTGTTGACTACGAGATCCACCCCGCCGTACGCCAGCACCGCCGCCCGCAGCGCCGCCGCGACCGCCTCACCGGAGGTGACGTCGGCGGTCACCGCGACCGCCTTGTCCGCACCGCCGATCTCGTTCGCCACCGCGGCGGCGGAGTCCGAATCCCGGTCGGCGACCACCACGCAGGCGCCCTCCACGGCCAGCCGGAGCGCGATCGCCCGGCCGATGCCGGAGCCGCCGCCGGTGACGAAGGCGATCCGGGTGGCCAGTGGCGCCGGCTTGGGGATGCGCTGGAGTTTGGCCTCCTCCAGCGCCCAGTACTCGATCCGGAACTTCTCCGCCTCGTCGATCGGCGCGTACGCGGAGATCGCGCATGCTCCGGCCATCACGTTGATCGCGTTGACGTAGAACTCGCCGGCCACCCGGGCGGTCTGCTTGTTCGCCCCGAAGGAGAACATGCCGACGCCCGGCACCAGCACGATGGCCGGGTCGGCGCCGCGCATCGGCGGGCTGTCCGGGGCGGCGTGCCGCTCGTAGTAGCCGCGGTAGTCATCCCGGTAGGCCGCATGCAGCTCGCGCAGCCGGGCCTCGACCTGGTCCAGCGGCGCGTCCGGCGCAGTGTCCAGGACCAGCGGCTTGACCTTGGTGCGCAGGAAGTGGTCGGGGCAGGAGGTGCCCAGCGCGGCCAGTTCCGGCATCCGCTCCCGGCCGACGAAGTCGAGCACCACGCCGGTGTCGGTGTAGTGCCCGACCTGGGGCCGGTCGGTCGAGGCGAGACCACGCAGGACCGGGAACAGCGCGGCGGCCCGCTCCCGGCGTACCTCGTCGGCCAGCGGCTGGTGCACCAGCTCGCCGAACGGCGCCTCGCGGCCGTGCGTTGCGATCCAGGCCGCGGCTGTGTCGATGATCTCCCGCGAGTTGGCCTCGCACTCGTCGCTGGTCGCGCCCCACGCGGTGATCCCGTGACCGCCCAGGATCACCCCGATGGCCTGCGGGTTGGCCCGCTGCACCGCGGCGATGTCCAGGCCGAGCTGGAAACCCGGCCGGCGCCACGGCACCCAGATCACCCGGTCGCCGAAGATCTCCTTGGTCAGCTGCGGACCGTCGGCGGCGGTGGCCAGCGCGATGCCGGCGTCCGGATGCAGGTGGTCGACGTGCGGCGCGTCGACCAGGCCGTGCATAGCGGTGTCGATGGACGGCGCCGCACCACCCTTGCCGAACAGGCAGTAGTCGAAAGCGGCGACCATCTCGTCCTCACGCTCGACGCCCGGATAGACGTCCTGCAGCGCCCGGACCCGGTCCAGCCGCAGCACGGCCAGCCCCTTCTCGGTGAGCGTGCCGAGGTCGCCACCGGACCCCTTCACCCAGACCAGCGGGGTCGGCTGCCCGGTGACCGGATCGGTGGCGTCCCCCTTGGCCGAGGTGTTGCCGCCGGCGTAGTTCGTGGTGGTCGGATCGGCGCCGAGCCGGTTGCTGCGCGCGATCAGCTCGCCGACGACGCCGGTCATAGGGTGCCACCCTTCGCTTGCTCTTCTGGTCCAACGTTTTCGCTGCGCATCACTTCGGTGCAGTCGGTCATGCGCCCCACCCGGCCTGCTTGCCGCCGACCCGCTCGCTCTTGATTTTCTCGGCGTACCCGGACCCCGCGTACGCCTTGATCGGGTCCGGGTCCAGCCCCATGTCCGCGCGCAGGTCGCACAGCAGCGGCCGGACGTCGGTGTTGTACGCGTCCATCAGCACCGCGTTCGCGCCCAGCACGTCACCGGACTGCTGCGCGGCGGAGAGCGCATCCTGGTCGACCAGCAACGCCTTGGCGGTGGCCTCCTGCACGTTGAGCACCGAGCGGATGATCGCCGGAATCTTCGCCTCGATGTTGTGGCACTGGTCCAGCATGTAGGCAATCCCGTACTCCGGCTTGAGCGCGTCCGCCTTGACGATCTCGTGCAGGATCCGGAACAGCTGGAACGGATCCGCCGCACCGACCATCAGGTCGTCGTCGGCGTAGAACCGCGAGTTGAAGTCGAAGGCGCCCAGCTTCCCGGCGCGCAGCAGGAGGGCCACGATGAACTCGATGTTGGTGCCCGGCGCGTGGTGCCCGGTGTCGATCACCACCTGCGCCTTGTCGCCGAGCGTCATGCAGTGCAGGTATGCCGTGCCCCAGTCCGGCACGTCGGTGTGGTAGAAGGCCGGCTCGAACAGTTTGTACTCCAGTAGCATCCGCTGGCCCTCGCCGAGCCGGTCATACGCGATCTGCAGCGCCTCGGCGAGCCGGTCCTGGCGGGCCCGGATGTCGTCCTGGCCGGGGTAGTTGGTTCCGTCGGAGAACCACAGCTTGAGATCGCGCGAGCCGGTGCGGTCCATGATGTCCACACACTCGAGCAGGTGGTCGGTCGCCTTGCGGCGGACCGCGGCGTCCGGGTTCGTGACGCTACCGAGCATGTAGTCGTTGTCCTGGAACACGTTGGCGTTGATGGTGCCGATGGCCACGCCCTGGTCGGCCGCGAACTTGGCCAGGTCGGCGTAGTCGTCGACCTTGTCCCACGGGATGTGCAGCGCGACCGAGGGCGCGACTCCGGTGAACCGCTGCACCTGCGCGGCGTCGGCGATCTTCTCGTACGGGTCACGCGGCACACCCGGCTGGGGGAACACCTTGAAACGGGTGCCGGAGTTGGCGTATGCCCAGGAGGGCGTCTCGATGCGCTGGTTGCGCAGTGCTTGCTGGACGTGGTCGTGGGTGCTCATGACCGCCCTCTTCTTGACGGATGCTGGTGCTGAAACGTTTCATTAACTCTGTTCCCAAAGTAGAAGCCATCTTCCGCTTTGGTCAAGAGGTCCGGAACTGATCTAGGCTGGGTCGTTTCATTGAAACTATGGGGGTAGCAATGGCCGCGGCGAGCATCAAGGAGGTGGCCCAGCACGCCGGCGTCTCCCTGGGCACGGTCAGCAACGTGCTGAACCGCCCGGAGATGGTGGCGGAGGGCACGCGGCAACGGGTGCTGGACGCGATCGCCGCGCTGGGTTACGTGCGCAACGACACGGCCCGCCACTTGCGCGCCGGTCGCAGCCGGACCGTCGCCATCGTCGTGCTGGACGTGGCCAACCCGTTCTTCACCGACGTGGTCCGCGGCGCCGAGCAGGTCATCGAGGCGGCCGGCTCGATGCTGGTGGTCTGCAACTCGGGCGAGGACTCCGCGCGCGAGGACCGGCACCTGGAGCTGCTCGAGGAGCAGCGGGTCGGCGGCATCCTGATCACCCCGGTGGCGGACGCCCGGCAGCCGGTGCTGCACCGGTTGATCGAACGCGGCATCCCGGTGGTCCTGGTGGACCGCGGCGCCGGCACGGCGAGCCGGTGCTCGGTGGCGGTGGACGACGAACTCGGCGGCCGGCTCGCCGTCGGCCATCTGCTGGAGCGCGGACACCGGCGGATCGCCTACCTCGGCGGCCCGTTCGGCATCGCCCAGGTCGCCGACCGGTACGCCGGCGCCTCCGCCGCGGCGGCCGGTTACCCGGACGCCAAGCTGACCGTTGCCGAGACGCCGAACCTCACCGTCGCCTCCGGACGCAAGGCGGCGCAGAAGCTGGTCACCATGCCGGCGGCCGGGCGCCCGACGGCCATCTTCTGCGCCAACGACCTGCTCGCGCTCGGCGTGCTGCAGGAGGTCACCGCCCGCGACCTGCGGGTGCCGCACGACGTGGCGATCGTCGGCTACGACGACATCGAGTTCGCCGGCGCCGCCGCGGTGCCGCTGTCGTCCGTCCGCCAGCCCCGGGAACAGCTCGGTCGGACCGCGGCCGAGCTGCTCCTCGAGGAGGCCCGCGAGGGTGCCGATCACCAGCACCGGCACGTCGTCTTCCAACCCGAGCTGGTCGTCCGCGAGTCGTCCCGCTGACGACGGAGGGCCGTCATCCCTTGACCCCGCCCGCGGTCATGCCCTCGACGATGCGCCGGTTGAAGAACAGGAACATGATCAGCGGCGGGATCGTGATCAGCAGGATATCCATGAACAGCAGGTTGTACTGACTTGTGAACTGACTGGAGAAGTTGTAGACGGTCAGCTGCACGGTGGGTTCGCCGGGCAGAAAGTACAACGGCGTCTGGAAGTCGTTGAAGATGTTCACCGACTGGATCACGATCACGGTGACCGCGACCGACTTCAGCAGCGGGAAGATGACCCGGAAGAACAACCGCATCGGGCTGGCGCCGTCGATGGTGGCGGCTTCGTCGATGTCGCGGGGGATGCTGGCGATGAACGCCCGGAACAGCAGGATGCAGAACGAGATGCCGAACGCCACCTCGACCAGGATCAACCCGAACATGGTGCGGAACAGCCCCATGCCTTCGAGCACCCAGATCGTCGGCACCACCGCGGGTGGAATGATCAGGCCGGCCAGAACCAGGAAGTTGATGAAGCCGGCCCACCGGGTTTTGCGGCGTTGCAGGACGTAGGCGACCACGGCCGAGAGCACCACCAGGATCGCCACGCTGCACACGGTGAGGATCGCGCTGTTGATGAACGCGATGATCAGCATGTAGTCGCGCGACTCGATGACCTCCTGGAAGTTCTGGACCAACTGAGGGTTCGCCGGCCAGGTGAAGGACAGCTCGCTGGCCTCCTGCCGGGTCTTCAAGGCCATCACAGCCATGAACAGGAACGGCACCACGAAGATCACGAACGACACCACGATGGCGATCACGCTGAGCGGGATGTTCTTCCGCGGCTTGCGGCGCGGCTGAGCGACGGCGACCGTGCTCACAGGTCCACCTCCTTGCGGCTGAGGAACATGAACAGCGGCACCACGATCGCGGTGACCAGGACGAACAGGATGACGTTGCCGGCCGTGGACAGCCCGTAGAAGCCGGCCTGGTACTGCTTGTAGATCACCGAGGCGATCACGTCGGAGCTGAAGCCCGGACCGCCGCGGGTGGTCGCCCAGATCAGGTCGAACGAGCGCAGGCCGCCGATCAGCGACAGGATGATCACCGTGACCGTGGCCGGCTTGGCCAGCGGCAGCACGATGTGGAAGAAGCTGGACGTGGAGCTGGCACCGTCGACCTTGGCCGCTTCGAAGTACTCCCGGGGGATGGACACGATGCCGGCGATGTAGATCAGCGTGGCCAGCCCGACGCCCTTCCACACGTCGATCAGCGCGATGGAGTACAGCGCCAGGTCCGGGTCCGTGAGCCAGCCGGGACCGTCGATGCCGAACAGCGCGAGGGTCTCGTTGATCAGGCCGCGTTCCGGATTCATCATGACCTGGAACATGATGCCGACGCCGATGCCGGACAGCAGCACCGGGAAGAACACCACCGAGCGCAGGTAGCCCCGAGCGATGATCTGCGAGGTGAGCAACACGGCCAGCAGCATTCCCAGGACGACTTTGAGCCCCGAGGTGATCACGCCGTAGATCAACGTGTTGACCAGACCCTTGACCAGCGCCGGCTCCTGGAAGAACGCGACGAAGTTGTCCAGGCCGATGAACTCGGTCTCGAACAGCGACCACCGGGTCAGGCTGAAGTAGAACGACGCGAACGTCGGCACCAGGAACAACACCGAGTAGATGATCGCGGCGGGCAGATAGAACCAGTACGGGTACTGATGGTCGAGCCGGTTCTTCGGACGGCGCTTGCCGGCCGCTGGAGCAGCACCCCGGCCGGTGCCCGGCGCGACGGTGGTGGTCGTTGTCGTTGCCATGAGTGGGCCTCCTCCGGCCTTGTCCATCCGGTCCCGCGGCGTTGCGGCCGCGGGACCGGATCGATGTACGGCCTACCAGCCGTCCAGACCGAGTTGCTGGGCCTGCTTCTTCACGTCCTGGTCGTAGAGTTCGGCGGCGGACTTGGCGTCGCGGATCTTGGAGCCCACCTCGACGGTGATCTGCTCCAGCGCGGGGCCCTTGATCGGCGACAGGAATTCCAGCGCCAGGCTGGACGCCCCCGGCTTGTCGACGTACGACTGGATGTCCTTGGCCACCTGCGACACGTCGGCCGGCAGCTCACAGTTCTTGATCGCGTAGGGACCGGTCGGCGTGGCCGCGGTCGAATGCGACTTACACCCGTCCGGGCTGGCGATGAACGCGACGAACTTCTTGGCCGCGTCCAACTTGGCCCCCTCGGTCGACGTGGGGATGTAGACGCCACCGGGAGTCCAGACGGTCAGCCCGTTCTTGGCCGCGTCGTCGCCGGGCAGCGGGAACAGCCCGACGTCGTTGACCTTGTCCGGGGAGTCGGCGGCGAGCTGGGTCAGAGTTGCGGACAGGATCGGATAATGCGCGCCTTCACCGTTGGCGAGTTTCCGCAGGCCGTCGGGAACCTTCGCCGAGGCGAAGTCCTTGTTGAAGTAGCCGGCGTCGGCCACCTCCTGGTGGTGCTGGAAGCCCTTGATTGCGGCGGGCGACGTGGCGTATTTGGCCTGGTTGTTCGTGTAACGCTCCGGGAAGTCCGGCTCAGCCGCCAGGACATTGTGGAAGTCACCCAGCACGAACAGCTGTGAGGTCCAGGTCTCCCCATAGGTCTGGATGACCGGGTCGATGCCGGCTGCCTTGATCTTGGCGTTGTTCGCCATGAACTCCGCCCAGGTCGTCGGCACCTGCAGGCCCAGCTTGTCGTAGACCGGCCGGCTGTACATGATCGCGCCGGACATGAACGTGCCGCCCGGCGCGCCGTAGACCTTGCCGTTCGCCGTCACGGTCTTCTTGAAGTTGTCGTCGAGCTGCGCGATCCACGGCTGGTCGTCGAGCGGCACCAGATTCTTCTCCGGCGCGATCGCTTGGAACAGCGAGCCGGTGTTGTACCCGAACACATCCGTCATGTCGCCGGTGGACAGCCGTGTCTTCACCAGGTTGTCGCCTTCGCCGCCTTCCGGTCGCGTCTCGACCTTGACCGTGATGGTCGGGTTCTTCGCGGTGAAGTCCTTGCTGAGCTGCTCGGCGATCTTGACGTCGTCCTCGCTGTTGCCGACGGAGTACGACAGCGTGACGTTGCCGCCCTCGCCGCCGCTGTCACTGGATCCGAGGTCGCCGGCGCTGCAGGCCGACAACACGAGGGTGGCCACGGCCGCCACGGCCATGACGCTGGGGTGTCGTAGTCGCATGGGCACTCCTAGCCGGGGAGGGGAAATCTGAGGGGAGTCAACTTTGAATCGTTTCAGTGTGAGCAGGATTACTGTAAGCGCCATGTCAGGCGCACGTCAAGAACGTCACGACGGCAGAACGCCCTCGATCCGCGCGCGGAACTCCTCGGTACCGGACGCGAAATTCCTGGGCACCGCCGAGTCGACCAGCTGACTCGCCGGAGCGTCGAAATGCGCTGCCACCCGGGCGGCCAGTTCCGCCTCGTCCGCCGCCACGCCGGCATCGACCGCCGCCTCGACCACCTTCCGCCAGGTCGGTTCGTGGTCGAGCACCTGCCGGATGGTGGCGTCAGCGGGCAGCGGCTCGTCGGACACCGGATCCGGCACCACCCATTGGTGACTCCCGTGCCGGACCGTCACCGGCTCGGCCGTGCCGGGCACCAGCACGGCGGCCGACGTACCCACCGGCACCGTCACGTCGAGCGTGAGCTGCCCGTCGCGGCGGTGCCAGGAGACCTTGGCCTCGCCGTACGGGGTCAGGTGCCGAGCCGACGCGAAGGTCAGGCCGCGTCCCGGTACCGGCCGGACATCCAGCTCGCGATAAGCCGGCGCGGCCGGCGCCAGACCGGCCACCCGGCGGTGCATCCAGTCCGCCACCGCACCCAGCGCGTAGTGGTTGAACGACGTCATCTGGCCCGGGTTGATGCTGCCGTCCGGCAACATGCTGTCCCACCGCTCCCAGACGGTGGTCGCGCCCATCGTCACCGAGTACAGCCAGGATGGGCAGCCGGTCTGCAACAACAGCCGGTACGCCAGTTCCGGCTCACCGGCGTCGGTGAGGGCGTCGGTCATCAGCGGCGTACCGAGGAAGCCGGTGCTGATCCGGAAACCGGCCGTGCGGATCAGGTCCGCGAGCCGCTCCCCCGCATGCCGCCGTTGCTCCGCGCCCGGCAGCAAGGCCCATTGCAGGGCCAGGCCGTACGCGGTGGCCGAGTCGGACAGCACCCGCCCGCTCCCGGTCACGTACTCGTGGGCGAACGCGGTCCGGACCCGGTCGGCGAGTGCGCTGTAGCGCGCCGCGGTGTCGGCGTCACCGGTGAGTGCCGCCGCCTGCCCGACCACTTCGGCGGACCGGGCGAAGTGCGCGGTGGCGATCACGTCCGGGTCGGCCTTGGCCTGGGCCGGCTTGTCCGGCGGCGCGGTCGGGTCCAGCCAGTCGCCGAACTGGAACCCGCCCGACCAGAGGAGATCGGAGCCGGCCAGGTCCTCCATCCGGTCCACCCACGCCCGCATGCTGGGCAGCTGCCGCCGCAGCAGGGCGACGTCGCCGGTACGCTGGTAGATCACCCACGGGACCAGCGTGGCGGCGTCCCCCCAGCCGGTCGCGGCCGGCCCCGGCTGCCGCAGCACATCCGGGATCACGAACGGAACCGAGCCGTCCTTGTGCTGCTCGACGGCCAGGTCGGCGAGCCAGTTGGTGAGGAAGCCGGCCGCGTTGAACAGGAAGCTCGCGGTCGGCGCGAACACCTGGATGTCACCGGTCCAGCCGAGCCGCTCGTCCCGCTGCGGGCAGTCGGTCGGCACGTCGACGAAGTTGCCGCGCATGCCCCAGACCACGTTCTCGTGGAACCGGTTGAGCAGGTCGTGGGAGCTGTCGAACCAGCCGGTCCGGGTCAGGTCGGAGCCGACCACCACGGCCTGGATGTCGTCGCGGCCGATCTCCGCGCCGGTCACCTCGGCGTACCGGAAGCCGTGGAAGGTCAGATTCGGCTCCAGCGTGACCTCGCCGTCGCTGGCCAGGATCCAGGAGTCAGTGGCCTTGGCCGTACGCAACGGACGTACGCCCAGCTCACCGTGTTCGAGCACCTCGGCGTGCCGGAGCGTGACCGTCTGCCCGGCCCGTCCCCGGACCGTCAGGCGCACCCAGCCGACCAGGTTCTGGCCGAAGTCCACCAGGGTCCGGTCGCCGCGCGGGGCGAGTTCCACGGCCGGCAGCACGTCGGTGATCCGGACCGGCGGGCCGTCCGGGGCGACCAGCCGGCCCAGATCGGCCGGGACCTCTTCGACCGGTGCCTCGCCGCCGGCCGTCCGGCGCAGGTCGGTGTGCTGGCCGTCGTACAGGTCGTCGGCGACGATCTGGCTCTCCCGGGCGGTCCAGCTGCCGTCGGTGGCCAGCACGTGCACCTGCCCGTCGGCCGTGGTCACCTCGAGCTGGGCCAGCAGCGCCAGCCGGTCGCCGTACACCGCCCGCGAATCCCGGAAGCCGAGCCGGCCCCGGAACCACCCGTTGCCGAGCAGCACCTCGAGGGTGTTCTCACCGCTGCGCAGCTGGCCGGTCACGTCGTACGTCTGGTAGCGCAACCGGTGGTCGTAGCTAGTCCAGCCGGGGGTGAGCTGCTGGTCGCCGACCCGCTCGCCGTTGAGCTCGGCTTCGTACAGCCCGTGCGCGGTGATGTAGAGGCGGGCCTTGATGACCTCACCGGGGATCGACACCCGGCCGCGCAGCACCGGGGCCGGCTGATCCAGCCCGGCGATGCCGGCCGGGCTGATGAAGCGGGCGGTCCAGTCGCCGGTGTCCAGCAGGCCGGCCTCGACGACGTTCGGTTCACTCCACTCACCGTCGTTCACCGCCACCCGGACCGTCGCGCGCTCGCGAGACCGCAGCGGTGCCACCGGCCAGTCGACCAGCACCTGATCCGCCGATTCGACGGTGGTGACCTGTGGTTCGCCGTCGCCGACGCGCACCTCCAGGCGATAGCTGTGCTGCTCGTAGTCGGGTTTGGCAGCCGGCAACGTCCACGAGATGCGCGGGGCCGGTGTCCCGATGCCGAGCACCGGCCCGTCGTGGTGTTCGAACCGGGGAGTGGTCGGGGCCATGTGGCCCTCCTCTTGAATCGATTCAATGGTCCGAGCTCGATACTCCCCATATGACGAGGCTCACGTCAAGCCCGACAACGCCCCTGGCTACACGTCCCGGCGTCGTACCGCCGCAACGGCGCCGATCAGGAACACCGCCACCCACGCGGTGACGACCAGGAACCCGACCCAGGCCGGCAGCATCCCGGGCACCGACAGCGGCTCGCGCATCACCGCGCCCGCGTTGGCCGGCAGCACCCGCGCGTACATCTGTCCGGGCGCCTCGGGCAACACCAGGCCGATCACCGGGAGCACGTACAGCAGGCCGAACAGCACCCCGATCGCGCCGGCCGTGCTGCGCACCAGCCAACCCACGGCACCGGCCAGTACCGCGATCAAGGTCAGGTACACCGCCGCACCGACCAGGGCGCGCAGCACACCGGGAGCGGTCCAGGACAGTTGCAGGCCGGCGGACCCGAGCAGTGCCCGGTCGGCGGCGAACGTCCCGAAGATCAGTGCCAGCGACATGCCCAGGACGATCGCGCCCACGACGCCCGCCTTGGCGAGAATCACCGGGGTCCGCGCCGGTATGGCGGTGAACGACGAGCGCACCGAACCGGTCGCGTACTCGCCGGTGACCGCGAGGACACCGAACACGGCGACGACGATCTCGGCCGCGCTGATCCCGGCCAGCGTCCCGCCCAGGGCGCCCACGTCGGCGGGGTCCGCGGACAGCTGGCCCAGTGCGACGCCGAGGCTGGTCATGATGCCGGCCGCCGGGATGGCGACGGCCAGCACGGCCAGCGTCCACCAGGTCGAGCGCAGGCTCATCTCCTTGCGCCACTCCGAGGACAGGATCCGTGGTGCGGTGATGCCGATGGTGGTCATGACGCTGCGCTCCTCGACAGGCTCGGGTATTCGGTTTCGTTCTGGGTCAGGGCCAGGTACGCGTCCTCGAGCGACCCGGCCGCGGTCAGTTCGGTGGTGGGCTGATCCGCCAGCAGCCGGCCCCGGCCAAGCACGATCAGGTGGTCCGCGGTCATCGCCATCTCGCTCATCAGGTGCGACGACAGGAACACCGTGCGGCCCTCGGCGGCCAGCGACCGCAGGAACCGCCGGACCCAGCGGATGCCCTCCGGGTCGAGCCCGTTGACCGGCTCGTCCAGCAGCACCACGCCCGGGTCGCCGAGCAGGGCGGCGGCGATACCGAGGCGCTGCGACATGCCGAGCGAGAAACCGCCCGGCCGTTTGCCGGCCACCGGCTGCAGGCCGACCATGTCGATCACCTCGTCGATCCGGCGGCGCGGGATGCCGTGCGTGGCGGCCAGCACGGCCAGGTGCTGGTACGCGGTCCGGCGCGGGTGCACCGCCTTGGCGTCCAGCAGCGCGCCGACCTCATGCAGCGGTGCCGGTGCGTCGGCGTACCGCCGGCCGTTGACGGTGATCTCGCCGGCGTCGGATCTGGCCAGGCCGACGATCATCCGCATGGTGGTGGACTTGCCGGCGCCGTTGGGCCCCAGGAAACCGGTCACCACACCGGGCCGGACGGTGAAGGTGAGGTCGTCGACGGCGGTGTGCTTGCCGAAGCGCTTGGTGACGTGCTGTACCTCGATCATTTGGTGTGCTCCTTGGTGGTGGTGGTGGTGGGCAGGCCGAGCCGGCCCTTGGTGACGGCCACGACGACGAGGCCGATGATGACGAAGGCGAGCAGGTGGAAGACGCCGACCGTGGTCGAGTCGGCCGGGTAGAGGTGGCGCAGCAGGCCGCCCCCGCCGAAGCCGGCACCCGGTGCGGCGGCGTTGCCGGCGGCGTGCAGCAGGCCGAGCACCAGCAGGCTGCCGGTGCGGTTCCAGACCCAACCGGTGAGGAACCGGTACGGGATGGCCACCACAGCCAGGCCGGCCATCAGGATGACCGCGAGGATCGGCGGGTTGCCGACCGCCAGCGACACGTGCTGCAGCGCGAACAGCGGGGCGACGATCACCGCGGCCAGCGCCGGGCCGTGCCGCCGTTGCAGGCGCGCCTGCACGAATCCGGACCAGACGCCTTCCTCGGCCCAGTTGTTCGGGATCAGCGTGAGCGCCAGCTGGGCCAGGAACACCCCGGCCAGCGTGGCCGGCACGTCCTCGGGCGCGCCGAGCAGCAGCACGCCGAGCCCGACCGTGACTGCCGGTACGACCAGCAGCGCCAGCGCGTACCAGCGCAGGGACACCCGCCAGTCCACGAACCGGCGGAGCATCCGGCGCAGCGCCTCCGGCCCGTCCACCAGCCGGGTCAGCACCAGCGCCGGCAGCAGCAGGCCGACCAGCGTGCTGCCGATGATGAAGAGCTGGTCCGGTACGGCGGTGTCGAGCACCAGCGGCGCGAAGGCGAACGCCTGCCCGACGGTGAAGAACCAGCCGAAGAAGGCGGTCAGGGGATGCCGCTGGATCCAAGTGGTCCGGACCGGGGCGGCGGCTTCGATGGCGTGCAGCATGACGGTTCTCCTTTCAGAGGTGCAGCACGAACAGGTTGTCGCCGGCGGGCACGAAGTCCTCGGCCAGCAGGGCCGCGTCGATCTCGGCGCGGCCGCCGCGGATCGAGATGACCGAGGTGTCGGTCCGGCGCAGGGCGGCGATCAGGTCGCGGACCAACCGGGGCAGCAGATCCTGATCGGGTGTGCTGACCGCGGCGATCGAGACGACATGGGTGGCGCCGTTCGCGGTGCGCCGGGTCAGGGCGGTACCGGCCGGCGGTTGGTCCGGGGACGCGGCCGCGTCCGCCAGCTCCCACCAGATCTCGCCGTCCCGCACGGTCCGGTCGGCCCGGCGGAGGACCAGCAGGCTGGACATCGGTGACTCCTCGTATCTCGTCGGTTGACGAGTCGAGAGTCGCGGTCAGGGCTTGCCGGGTCCTTGCAAAACCTTTGACAACGTCAGAAGCCGGGGACTGCGGCAGGCATCGTCGAGTTCCGCCTGCGCTGCATCGGCCCGTTCGACCAGCTCAGCGGCGAACCGCCGGTTGCCCGCCGCAGCGTGCGCCTCGGCGCGCAGCATCAGATACATGGCCGTCCACAGGCGGACGCCGGAGGCCGCATACGCCGCGTCGGCCCCGTCCATCCGGTCCGCCGCCGCCGCGTCCCCGAGCAGAGCGTCCGACCAGGCCGCCAGCAGGGTCGCATGCAGCCGGAACATCGGGAATTCGAACCGCTCGCTGTCCGACCGGGCAGCCCGGGCGTGCCGGCCGGCCGTCGCCGCGTCCCCGCGCATCGCGGCCAGCCAGGCATGGTGCAGATGGACGTGGATCCCGGTGGGTTGGGCGCGGACGGCCGCCCGGGACTCGGCGAGCTCCATGGCCCGGTCGGCCGCCTCCTCGTCACCACGGACGTGCGCGATGAGCGACGCATACCCGGCCACGGACACCTCGACGGTCGAGATGGCACCCGGGATCCGCAACTCCGGGTCGGCCGCGGACAGCTCCTCGAAGCGGCGCAGGTGCTCGTCCGCCTCGTCGATCCGGCCGCGGTGGAAGGCGGTCCAGCCGATCACGAAATGGGCGCCCAGCCGGCCGATCGGCGGCAGGCCGTCAGCCAGCGCCCGCTCGGCGATCTCGGCGGCTCGCCCGTAGCGGCCGCCCACGCTGCCCATCAGCAGATTGCCCACCCAGCCGGCGGTGCTGTCCGGGTCGGTGGGCGGCGGCACGGCCTCGTCCAGCAGCGGCGGATCGGCAGCCGTGCCGCTGGTCCAGGTGCGCACTGTTCGGAGCTTGCCGCGCACCGCGGCCGCCAGCGCCGCCCGTTCGGCCGGATCGGATACCGCGGCCAGCCGGTCGAGCGCCTCCTCGAGCAGCCGCACCGCCTCCTCGTGCGCGTACCGGGACAATGCGTCGTCGGAGGCGGCCAGCAGGTACGGCACCGCCGCCGCCGGTCCCACGATCGGCGCGGCCAGGCTCAGGTGCCGGGCCAGGTCCAGCCCCTGTTGCGGGGTCAGCACCGGGCGGGCCCGCAGGGCTTCGGCCAGCTTCGCGTGCAGGCGGGTCCGCCGGGCGCCGGAAACGTGCTCGACCAGCGTCTGCCGGACCAGGTCGTGGGTCAGCACGAAGCCGTCGGCGTCCTCGGTCAGCAACTCGGCCAGCAGCGCCGATTCGACGGCGTCCAGCACCGCGTCCGGGTCCAGGCCGGTGACCCGGGCCAGCATGTCCACGTCGGCCGGCCCACCGGCCAGCGCGACCACGGTGAGCAGCGCGGCGGTCTGCCCGGGCAGCCGGTCCAGCCGTCGGCGGAGCACCTCCCGGACATGCTCCGGCAGCGCCGCCGCGACGTTGCCGGCGTCCAGCCGCCGTTCACTGCTGAGCAGGCGGACCAGCTCGCCGACGAAGAGCGGGTTGCCACCGGTACGGGCGGTGATCGCAGCCACCACGGCGGGCTCGGCCACCACACCGGTCAATCGGTGCACCAGCCCGCCCACGGCGTCCGGGTCAAGGCCGGGCAGCGCCACGGTGCGCACCCGGTCGCGCGGCAACCGCCCGATCATGTCCCGCACGGCGTCCGCACCAGCCTCGTACGACCGGACCGCGACCGCGAACGTCACCCCGTCCCCGGCCAGCTCGTCCACCGCCAGGCCGAGCAGGGTCAGGGTGTCCGGGTCGACCCAGTGGGCGTCGTCCAGCAGCACGGCCACCGGCTGCGCGGTGCCGGCGGCGGCGAGCAGGTCCACCACGCCGCGGTAGAGCGTGGTCCGGGACAGCGGGCCGTCCGCGCCGCCGTCGCCCGTGCCGTCACCGCGGCCGAGCAGCGCCAGTGCGGCGGCCGACGCGCTGCCCTCGGCCGCCGGGCTGGACCGGTGCGCGGCCAGCTCCCGGATGATCGTCACCCAGGGCCAGAGGGCCGGCGTGCCCGCGCCCACGCCGGCGCCGCGCAGCACCAGCCCGCCAGCGCGCTGGACCCGGTCGGCCAGCGCCTGCAGCATCGTGGTCTTGCCCAGGCCCGCCGGGGCGTCCAGGAGCAGCAACCGTCCCCGGCCGGCCACCGCGTCGTCCAGCTCGGCCAGCGCCTCGTCCCGCCCGAGCGGGCCGCCGTCCGGTCGCTCCGAACCGCCGCGGCGATCCGGGACCACGCCCTCGACCGGGCGCAGCGCCGGGTCCTGACGCAGGATCCGCTGCTCCAGCTCACGGGTCTCGGGTGCCGGGTCCAGGCCCAGTTCCTCGGCCAGCACCCGGCGCAGCTCGGCAGCCGCGGCCACCGCATCGGACTGCCGGCCGGTGCGGTAGAGCGCCAGCATCAGCGTCTGCCAGCCGTGCTCGTGGAAGGGGTGCGCGGTGACGAACCGGCGCGCCTCGGCGACCACCGCGTCCGCCTCACCGACCGCCAGCATCGCGTCCAGCAGCATGCCGGTGGCGGACAGCCGCAGCTCGGCCAGCCGGGTCGCCTCGTCCCGAGCGAACGACAGCGCGCGCAGATCGGCGAGCGCCTCACCGCGCCACAGGTCGAGGGCATCCCGGAGCACCGGGATCGCCTCGGCCGACGGCAGCGTACGGGCCCGCGACACCAGCGCCACGAACCGGGTGACGTCCACCTCGTCCGGGTCGAGGTCCAGGGTCCAGCCGGGCGGCCGGGTGACGATCGGCGCAGCAGCGCCCAGCACCCGCCGTAGCCGGGAGATGTACGACTGCAGGCTCAGCGTCGCCCGCGACGGCGGCTCGTCCCGCCACAGCTCGTCGACCAGCCGGTCCAGCGGCACCACCCGGCCGGCGTTGAGCGCCAGCAGGGCGAAGACCGCACGCTGCTTCGACCCGCCCAGGCTGAGGTCGGTGCCGTCGCATTCGGCGGACACCGGCCCGAGCAGCGTGACCCTCACGCGCGCCGAGTCTGCCAGGTCGCGCGGGCAGGCACGTCCGCCTGCAGGCGTACGCCGCGGGGTGCCGGTCCATCGGCCGGCACCCCGCGGCCGGTCACGCGGTGGCCGACGGCGGCGGGGCCGCCCCGGTCATGATGGCCACCGCCTCGGACATGGAATGGGACTCCGGGGTGATCACCGTGGCCCGCCGGCCCAGGCGCTGGATGTGGATCCGGTCCGCCACCTCGAATACGTGCGGCATGTTGTGGCTGATCAGGATCACCGGCAGACCGCGGTCCCGGACGTCCCGGATCAGCTGCAGCACCCGGTTGCCCTCCTTGACACCCAACGCGGCGGTGGGCTCGTCCAGGATCACCACCTTGCTGCCGAACGCGGCCGACCGGGCCACCGCCACGGCCTGCCGCTGACCGCCGGAGAGCGACTCCACCGCCTGGCCGATGTTCTGCAGCGTGGCCACGCCCAGCTCGGACATGTGCCGTTTGGCCTCCGAGCGCATGTGCGTGCGGTCCAGCAGCCGGAACACCGAACCGAGCACGCCCTTCTTGCGCTCCTCCCGGCCGAGGAACAGGTTGTCCGCGATGTCCAGGCCGGGCGCCACCGCCAGGGTCTGGTAGACGGTCTCGATGCCGGCCGCGCGGGCGTCCATCGGATTGCGGAAGTGCACCACCTGGCCGTCGAGGAAGATCTCCCCGCTGTCCGGGACCAGCGCCCCGGACAGCGCCTTGATCAGGCTGGACTTGCCGGCCCCGTTGTCGCCGATCACGGCGAGGATCTCGCCGGGGTACAGCTCCAGGTCGCTGCCGTCGATCGCCACCACCCGGCCGTACCGCTTGGTCAGGTTCTTCGCCTGCAACACCGGCGTCATGGTCGCCGTGGTCACGTCTTCACCTTCCTGATCCACTGGTCCAGGGACACCGCGATGAGGACCAGCAGGCCGATCGCGAAGCCCTGCCAGACCACCTCGACGCCGGCCAGCTGCAGGCCGTTGCGGAACACGCCGACGATCAGCGCGCCGATCAGCGTGCCGAGCACGCCGCCCCGGCCACCGAACAGGCTCGTGCCGCCCAGCACCACGGCGGTGATCGAGTCGAGGTTGTACTCGGCGCCGACGTTCGGGCTGGCCGACGCCAACCGGCCGATCAGGATCCAGGCACCGACCGCGTAGAGCAGGCCGGCCACCGTGTACACCGAGAACAGCACCCGGTCGGTGCGAATACCGGCCAGCCGCGCCGCTTCGATGTCGTCTCCGGTGGCGTACACGTGCTTGCCCCAGGCGGTGCGGCTCAACGCGTACCAGAAGTACGCGAAGAGCAGCAGCATGATCAACGACCCGTAGGTGAGCCGGAAGCCGCCGATCGGGATGGTGGTTCCGGTCCAGGTCATCAGCCCGGGCATCTCCGAACCGCGGACCGTCTCACTCTTGGAGACCACCTGATTGAGCGAGAAGAAGATGGTCAGCGTGCCGAGCGTGACGATGAACGGCGGCAATTTGATCCGGGTGACCAGGAAGCCGTTGATCGCACCCATCGCGGTGCCGCAGATCAGGCCGAGGATGAGGGCCACCACGCCGGGCAGCCCCATGTCGGTGCAGAACGCCGCCATCAGGACGCCGGAGAAGACCGCGATGGCGCCGGCCGACAGGTCGATGCCCGCGGTCAGGATGATCAGGGTCTGCCCCAGTGCGAGCACCGCGATGACCGTGACCTGCGCCAACACCAGGGACAGGTTGGCCGCGGAGAAGAACCGGGTGTTGACGATCGAGAACGCGATGATCGACACGAGCAGGACGGCGAGCGGGCCCAGCACGGGATTGCCGTGCAGGATGTGCTGGATCCGCAAGCCGATCGAGTCGCGTTGGTGTGTCTCGAAGTCAGCGCCGGAACCGGCCGGGGGTTCTTTCGTGACAGTGGTCATGGCTCAGCCCCAGCAGTTCTCTTTGCCCCAGGTGGAGTCCTCGGCCTCAACCCCGTCCTGCGGCTGGTCGGTGATCAGCGTGACGCCGGTGTCGGTGAAGGTCTTGCCCTCGGTGGCCTGCGGCTTGGTGCCGTCCTTGGCGAACGCGGCCACCGCCGCGACGCCGTCCTGGGCCATCTTCAGCGGGAACTGCATGGAGGTGGCGCCGATGACGCCGGCCTTGACGTTGTCCACGCCCGGGCAGCCGCCGTCCACCGACACGATGGTGACGTCCTTCTCCCTGCCGGCCGCCTTGATCGCCTCGTACGCACCGGCCGCGGCCGGCTCGTTGATGGTGTAGACGAGGTTGATGGACGGGTCCTTCTGCAGCATGTTCTCCATCGCCGTCCGGCCACCGTCCTCGGCCCCGTCGGTCACGTCGTGCCCGACGATCCGCGGGTCCGACTCGTCGCCGATCCTCGCCTTGTCCTTGACGTCGATGCCGAAGCCTTCGAGGAATCCCTGATCGCGCTGGACGTCCACGGAGACCTGGTTGGCGTTGAGGTCGAGCAGCGCGATCTTCGCCTGCTTGCCGTCCTTATCGAACTTCGCCTTGGCCCACTGCCCGATCAGCAGGCCGGCCTGGTAGTTGTCGGTGGCGAAGGTGGCGTCCACCGCGTCCGGCGGGTCGGTCGGTGTGTCCAGGGCGATGACCAGGATGCCCTGCTGCTTGGCCTGGTCGATGGACGGCACGATGGCCTTGGAGTCGCTCGGCGTGATCAGGATGCCCTTGGCACCGGCCGAGATCAGGCTCTCGATCGCCTGCACCTGAGCCTCGTTGTCGCCGTCCTGTTTGCCGGCGAACGACTGGAGCTGGAGACCCGCCTGGGTGGCCGCCTGCTGCGCGCCCTCTTTCATCTTGACGAAGAACGGGTTGGTGTCGGTCTTGGTGATCAGTCCGACGATGTCCTGGTCACCGCCGGAGCCGGAACCTCCACCGTCGTCGCCGCCACAAGCCGCCGCCCCGAATGCCAGGGTGGCCGCACAACCCGCGGCGAGCGCGGTCCGAATGGGATGGGGGTGGCGCATGTCTCCTCCAAATCGATTTAGCCGGTCCAGAGACGCAGCTATCGCGAGACAACGTTGTCTCTACTAGACGACCGGAGGCATTTGCTGTCAACAATGAGTTTCCAAGATGCCGCAACTGTGATCGTCTTGTGAGGAGGGCACCGTGTCCGGGGCATCCCGGCCCACCATGATCGACGTGGCCCGGACCGCCGGCGTGAGCCTGAAAACCGTGTCCCGAGTGGTCAACGGCGAGACCACGGTGGCGCCCGACCTGGCCGCCCGGGTGCGGGCCGCCGTCGAGTCACTGCACTACCGGCCGCACCTCGGGGCCACCATGCTGCGGCGCAACGACCGCCGCACCCGGACCATCGGCGTCCTGCTGGAAGACGTCGGCAACCCGTTCTCGGCCGTGCTGCACCGGGCGATCGAGGACGAGGCCCGGCTGCACGGAGTGCAGGTGCTGATCGGCAGCATCGACGAGGATCCGCGCCGCGAACGGGAACTGGCCGGCGCGTTCACCCAGCGGCACGCGGACGGGCTGATCGTGGCACCGACCGGGGACGGGCAGCAGTATCTGCATTCCCTTCCGGACATCCCGGTGGTCTTCGTGGACCGGCCCGGCAGCGGCCACACCGCCGACTCGGTGCTCGCCACCAACGTGTCCGGCGCCGGCGACGCGGTCCGGCACCTGGTCGCGCAGGGCCACCGGCGCATCGCCTACCTCGGTGACCAGCCCGGCATCCCGACCGCGCGCGAGCGGCACCGCGGTTATCTCAGCGCGCTCACCGCGGCCGGCCTGACGCCCTTCGCCGAGCGGCGGCTGCGGCACCCGTCCTATGCGGAAAGCGCCACGCTCAGCCTGGTCAACCGGCCGGACCCGCCGACCGGCCTGTTCACCAGCCAGAACCTGATCACCATCGGCGCGTTCCGGGCGCTGCGCCGGCTGGGGCTGCACCACCGGATCGCGCTGGTCGGCTTCGACGACTTCCCGCTGGCCGACCTGCTCGAGCCGGCCGTCACGGTGGTGGCGCAGGACCCGATGACCATGGGCCGGACGGCGGTCCGGGCGTTGTTCGAGCGAATCGACGGCGCCACCGGCCCGGCCCGCGAGTTCTGGATACCGACCCGGCTGATCCGGCGGGGTTCGGGAGAGATCCGGCCGGCGTCCGCGTAGGTTCGGGCGGTGCGCCTCCTGCTGATGTCCGACACGCACGTGCCCAGGCGGGCGCGCGACCTGCCACCGGAGTTGTGGGCCGAGGTGGACGCGGCCGACGTCGTGTTCCACGCCGGCGACTGGGTGGACGTGCCGCTGCTGGACACACTCGAGACACGATCCCGGCGGCTGGTCGCCTGTTACGGCAACAACGACGGCCCAGCGCTGCGAGCCCGGCTGCCGCTGATCAACCGGGTGGTGCTGGACGGCGTCCGGTTCGCCGTGGTGCACGAGACCGGGGCGGCCACCGGGCGGGAAGCCCGCTGCGCGACCCGGTACCCGGACACCGACGTCCTGGTGTTCGGTCACTCGCACATCCCGTGGGACACCGTCGCACCGACCGGGTTGCGCCTGCTCAACCCCGGCTCGCCGACGGATCGCCGGCGCCAGCCGTACGCCACCTTCATGACCGCCACGCTGCGCGACGGCACGCTGGGTGAGATCCGGTTGCACACCATCGCCCGCCCCCCGCGGGAGCAGAACGTCCGATAATGAACCACGAGTCACCGGCGACCACCGAGGACGCGCACGGATCCAGGCGGCCACGGCGGGTAGGATCCGGGAGCGGCGGTCGACAGGGACTCAATAGATGCAACTTGCACATGAACAAAGCCCATAGTCGACAAAAGCTCCAAACTTCAATGATCAAGTTGGTCGCACCGAACGCGCGACTACTATGACCGTTCACCGCATTCGAAAGCGCTCCGCGCCCGGAGAGCTCTAGTTCGGAGACGTCCGGTGACAGATAAGCGCTTCGCGGTGATTGTCGGTGTGAACGGCGCCGCTGACGCCGGTGATGGGGGCAGCGGCGACACCTCCGTGCTGCCCCGCCTGCTCCACGCGGAGGACGACGCCAGGGCCGTCCACGCCGTTCTGTGCCATCCGCGGACGGGCATGTTCGATCCGGCCGACGTCCGGTTGTTCGCCGGACCGGACACCACCGCCGAGCGGGTCAAGGCAGCTCTCATGGAGATCCGGAGAGCTGCCTCCAGCTCGACGGACGTGCTCGTCGTCTACTTCGCCGGCCACTCGATGACTCCGGCGTGGAGCCACGCGACCGACACCTATCTGGTCACGCCGGAACTTGACCAGTCAGTACTCGCGCGTGACCCCGACGCCGGCCTCCGGATGACGTTCCTGAAACGCGACGTCCTCGAAGCCTTCCCGGGAACGGCACTGCTGATCCTGGACTGCTGCCGCGCCGGAACGCTGCTCACCGCACCGGGCCGGGACGTCGACATGGTCAGCGTCGGTGGCCGGGAACATGGCCGGTACACCGCGCTGATGGCCAGTGCCGCCGACGAGGCCGCCCGCGAGGACCCCGCACTCGGCCACGGCGTCCTCACCTTCCACGCGTTGCAGGCCATGCGCGGCGAGGCGGCCGACACCAACGGCCACGTCACGTTCCAGAGTCTGGGTAGCTACGTGGCGAGCCAGGACATCACACCCGAACCGGGGTTCTTCACGCAGACCTGGGGCCGCGGCACGGTACTGACCAGGCCGGGCCCCACCGGCCGTCATTCGACACCGCCGGCCGTGGAGTACATCCGGACGACACCGCTGGCAAACCCCCTCGACCGGATGGTTCCGGCGATCTTGCACCTGATCGACCGGGTGTCGCGCGGCGCCCGCGACTCGCCGGCACCTGTGGAGAATCTGAAATCGGCGCTGGGCGCCGAATCCGCGGCGATTCTCGAATACACCGCCACCGAATCCAAGGAAATCGATTCAACGTCCCGGTTCGACCGGGAATATGTCACGGATCTGCTCCGGGCCGGAAACTCGCTGGATCGGCTCTGGTTCGGGCACCACGCCACGGACGACGAACGCTCCCTGCTGTCCGTGCCGCTCCATCGCAGCGCCGGCAAAGTGGTGCTCCTTGCCGCGGTGAATCCGTCGGTTGACCTAGTGGACATGGGCGAGCCGCTCGTCCGGATCCTGCAAACCGTCTGGCGAACCGACATCGCGTCGGCTCCGCACGAGGCGGAGATCCACGTGCTGACCGATCTCCGAAGGTGGTTCGGGCGCCTCCCCCGGCCGCTGTATGACCGGTACCGCCAGTTGCACCGCATGGTGCTGGAGTCCTACACGATCGTCTTCCAGCCGATCATCACGATCGACAAGATCGCCCGGCAGGTCGGCGTGCACAGCTACGAGGCCCTGGCCCGTCGATCACCGGCCGACCTCAGCGCCCCGGTCGCGCTGCTCCAGACGGCACACGCCTGGGGTGACCGGCTGGTCGTCGAGCGGGACGAGATCATCGTGGCGAAGGCGCTCTCCGCGTACGCCCGCGCACACCACGACTGCCCCTGGGACCTCCCGAAGCCGGTGTCCGTCAACGTGGCCGTCCGCTCCCTGCTCAGCGACTCGTACGTGAACTCCCTCCAGCTGGCACTCGAGGCGTCCGAGCTGAACCCCGACGGTGTCACCCTGGAAATCTCGGAGCAGGATCCGATCCAGCCGCGTACCGACGAGCAGTGGCCCGACGAACCCCACGCCTACTTCCAGAAGCGCCTGGTCCAGATCGGCCGAGACCTCCGTGTTTCCTTCGCGGTTGATGACTTCGGCTCCGACTACGCCTCGCTGTGCCGGATGGCCGAGCTGCCGTTGACCCAGATCAAGGTCGATCGCGCCGTACTGCACCACAGCACGGCGATAGAGGAACTTCAGTTCGTCGAGAAGATCGCTCGGCACGCCCACGACCGGGGCGAGACGCACACCTCCCGAGTGGTGATCGTGGAGGGGGTTGATGACCGGTCCCCGGTGACCCTCCGCCAGCTCTACAACATTCCGATCCGGCACGTTCAGGGTTACATCACGCGGGAACCCGCGGCGCCGGTGCTCCGTCAGCTGAGCGACGACGTCCGCGAGGACATCGCCGCCCGTGTCCGAGGTGATGATGAAAAGCGTCAGACTGGTCCTGCCCGAGGAGATCGTGCAGGACGCCGGCCTTCCCTACGAAGGTCTGCGTGACGTCCAGGGCGTCGTCCTCGCGATCGAAGGCATCAACGTCACCGCCAGCATCGTCACGCTGCTCACCGTCAAGAAGTACGCACCGCGGCTGGCTTCGGCGATCCGCCGCTGGCGGCTCAAGCAGGATCAATCCCCGCGGGTGCTGACGGTCAAAGGCAGCGGCATCGATCTCACGATCGACCTGCCGCCCAACGTCAGCACGCAACAGCTCCTGCACCAGCTGGCACCGCTGCTGGATGCCGAAGAGGACTGACGCGGCGCCCTACCGGTGCGGACCGGGCCTGGGACGTCCGGCATCCGCCTGCTCAACCCCCGCTCACCGACCGATCGCTGGGTCAACGCGTCATGTCGTCGGCTGGGCGGTGCCTCAGGTCGTCAACCACCGTTCGCACCTCGAGCAGTGCCTCGCGAACGGCGTTCGTGCGGCTTCCGAGCGCGTCGGCAACGCGGTCGCGCACCGGGGTGAAGGCCTTCGCGGCGGCGCGGTGTGCCTGCCGCCCGGCCGCGGTGAGGGTGACGCGGTAGGAACGCCGATCGCCGGGATGGGGCTCCCGGACCACGTGTCCGCGGGCTTCGAACCGCTTGATATAGCTGGACACGGTCGTCGGCGGTGCCGCCATCCAGCGGGCGAGCTCCGTCGGCGTGATCGAGGACGCCGCCGCGAGCACCGAATAGATCGCGAACTCGTCGCCGTCCAGCCCGGTCCCGGCCAGTGCGCGGTTGACCAGATCGGTGGTCGCTCGGGAGGTCAACCAGACCATGAACAACGTGTCCACGCCCTCCTCGCGAACCTCCGCGGCGGACAACCCCTTGACAGAAGTACTGCGAACTCGCACCATTATTTCATGATACTACGAACTCGCAGTATGTCGCACGCCGACCCGCTCCAGCCGGCTATCACGGCGATGATGCAAGACGCCGCCGTCCCGGGTTTGTCCATCGCCGTCGTGCGGGACGACCGGCTGCTGTACGCCGACGCGCTCGGCTGGGCTGACCTCGCCGCCCGCGCCCCGGCGTCCACCACCACGAGCTATCTGTGGTTCTCCATGTCGAAGATCGTCACAGCCACCGCCGCCCTGCGGTTGGCCGACGACGGCCGCCTCGACCTGGACGCGCCGCTTGACGAGTACGTCGACCACCTCCGCGCTCCCGGCGACATCCAGCCCACCACCCGGCAGTTGCTGACCCACACGGCCGGACTTGCCAACCCGCTACCGATCCGCTGGGTGCACCGCGCGGAGGATTCCGGTCCGGACCCCGACGTGCTGCTGCGCCGACTCACCGGCCGACGGCGTACGTTCCGCTACCAGGTCGGCGGGCCGGGCCGGTACACCAACATCGGCTATCTGGCCGCCGCACAAGTCATCGCCGCAGCGGCCGGCCGGCCGTTCACCGACTACGTGCGCGAGGCCGTCCTCGAACCGGCCGGGATGACCGGCACCGGCTACACCTACCCGCCAGGAGCACCGGCGGCGACCGGCTACCTGAGAGCCCCGCGCGGAACCGGTCCGCTCCTCCACGGCGTGCTCCCCCACGGCATCGTGGGTCCGCGTCACGGGCGGTACCTCGCGTTGCGGCCCTTCCTGGTCGACGGTGCCGGCTACGGCGGACTGGTCGGCAACGTCCTCGACGCCGCCCGGTTCCTGCGGCTCCACCTCGGCAACGGCCAGATCGACGGACAGCGGATCCTCAGCGCCGAAACCACTCGAGCCATGCGCCGGATCCAGGCCCAGGGCAAACCGTTCCACCACGCCACCGGCTGGTTCCGCCGGCCCGTCGCCGGCAGCACCGAGCGGTACGTCGAGCACTTCGGTGCCGGCGCCGGATTCTGGAACGTCATGCGGCTCTACCCGGAGCGCAACCTCGGAATCGTGGTCATGACCAACAGCACCACCAGCTACCGGTTCGATCCGCTGTTCCACCAGCTGAGCCGGGCCCCCTGGCCGGCCTAGCCGTCGTTCCGCCACCAGATCCAGCGCGCCTGGGCGCTAATCGATGCGGTGCGGTGACCCGATCGGCAGCCAACGCACCCGCCGCCGAACGTCCTCGGGTGCCGTGGCGAGGGCCCGCTCGACGGCGGCCCGGCCGTGCTTGAAGTGCGACCAGCCCTCGTAGTGGACGGGCACCGCCACCCGCGGCCGGGCTATCCCGATCAACTCCACCGCCTCGCGGCCGGTCATCGTGTACCGCACCGGCCCGGTGACCGGGAACCGCACGCCGCCCACGTGGACAAGCGCGACGTCGACGGTCATTGCGGCCGCCGTCTCCCGTAGCCGGTTGTGCAGCACGGTGTCACCGGTGATCCACAACAGCACGCCGTCGCCGGCCGGGCGGCGCAGGGCGAACCCGACGACCTCACCGACGATCCGCCCGGACAGCGGCGGCCCGTGGCGGGCCGGCGTGGCGGTAACCTCGATGACCGTCCGGCCAGGTGCGGCCAGCCGCGTCGTTTCGCCCGCCGCGAGACCGCGCGCGCCGGCCAGCCGGAGACGCCGCGCGCCGCTCACCGTGCTGATCACCGTCTCCACCGACGACAGCAGAGCCCGTCCGGCCGTGTCGAGGTTGTCGCTGTGGTGGTCGTGAGTCAAGAGCACGGCGTCGATCGGCGGCAGCTCGGACACCGCGAGCGCCGGCCCGGCGAGCTTGTCCGACGATGTGCCCCGGCCGAAGGTGTAGTGCCCGCCGGCCGGGTCGAAGGTCGGGTCGGTGAGGAGCCGCCACCCGTCGACCTCGATCAGGACGGTCGGCCCACCGACGTGCATCATGATCAACGTGAGTGCTCCACGGCCCAGGCCAGGACGTCGTCGGCGATCTGTTCCCAGCCCTTCTGCGCCGGGAGGAGGTGTGCGTAGCCGGGGTACTCGCGGATCTCGGTGACCGTGTTGGACTTGTAGTGCCTCCGGTTGGACTGCTGGATGGCCGGCGGCATGATGTGGTCCTCGCTGCCGGAGACGAACAGCAGCGGTGCCCGGTTGTCGTTGTGGTAGTTGACCCAGGTCTCCTGCGGCCCGGGTTGGAAGTTCGCCAGCACGCCGCCCCACAGGATGCCGCCGTTGGCCGGAATGTGGTACCGCTCGTACAGCGCCTGCGACTCCTCCTCGGAGAACGTGTTGGTGAACGCATACCGCCACTGCTCCAAGGTCAGCCCGACCGCTTTGTGGCGGTTTGCCGGGCTCTTCAGCACCGGGAGCGTCGAGCGCACCTGGGACAGCGGCACCACCCGTACGCCCTCGGTGGGTGCGGAGTTGAGGGCGACCCCGGCGGCGCCGTAGCCGTGGTCGAGCAGGATCTGCGTGAATGCACCGCCGGCCGAGTGGCCGATGATGATCGGCGGGTGGTCGAGGTCGCGGAGGATCCCTTCGATCTTCTCGATGATCCCGGGGACGGTGACGTCGACGATGATCTGCGGATCGGCGCGCAGGGCTTCCACCTCGACCTCGAAACCCGGGTAGCCGGGTGCGATGACCCGGTAGCCCTTGGCCTCGTAGTGAGTGATCCAGTTTTCCCAGCTCCGCGGGGTGACCCAGAAGCCGTGGACGAGAACGATGGTGTCCGGTTCCATACGTCGAGCATCATCACCAGGCCCGGACCCGGCACTACGCTGGGCGCCATATTCGCAACGGATCCGGCCAAGGAGGTAGGAGTTGCGGCGCCATCGCGTGGCGATGATCGTGCTCGCCGGGACGTTCGTCCTCGACCTCGCCGTGGCCGTGCAGGCCTTCGGGCGCCGCCCCTCCGTGTTCTCGAAGATCCGCCACGAGCCCGAGGCACCGTACGAGATCGGCGTCTGCGGCCAGGCGCCCACCCCCACCTCCCTCGGTTTCACGATCGCCGACCTGCACCCGGTCGAGTGGATCGCCGGCGCCGACACCGTCGTCGTCCCGGGATTGGAGGCGCCCTGGGCGCCGCAGGACCCAGCGGTACTGGCCGCCATCGCCAAGGCAGCCGACGACGGTGCGCGGCTGGTGTCGCTGTGCGCGGGCGCGTTCGTGCTCGGACAAGCCGGCGTGCTGGACGGCCGGCGGGTCACCACACACTGGGCGCTCGCCGACGAGTTCCGCGCCTGCTTTCCCCGTGCCCATCTGCTGGAACATGCCATGTACGTCGACGACGGCCAGATCCTGTCGTCGGGCGGCATGCTCGCGTCCGCTGACCTGTGCCTGCACGTCCTGCGCCAGGACCACGGCCAGTCCTACGCCAATGACGTCTCCCGGGTGCTCATCAGCCCGCCGCACCGCACCGGCGGTCAAGCCCAGTACGCCAAGGCGGCACCCCGGCCGGCGTCGAGCTCGCTGGCGCCCGCGCTGGAGTGGCTCGCCGAACACATCGCCGAACCGCTGACGCTGGAGCAGGCGGCCGCCCGGGCCCACATGAGCCCCCGCACCCTGCAACGCCGGTTCCGGGCCGAAACCGGCGACAGCCTGGCCGGCTGGATCGCCCGCCGCCGGGTCGAGCGGGCCCGGGTCCTGCTGGAGGACTCCGACCTGACCGTGACCCAGGTGGCCCACGCAGCGGGGTTCGGCACGACCGAGGCGCTGCGCCGGCACTTCCTCACCCACACCGGCACCACCCCGCGTGCCTATCGCGACACGTTCCGCGGAGCGACGTTCGTCAGGTGAGGTTGACGGACGGGTACAGCGGGAACGCGGCCAGCACCTCCGTGGCCTGCTTCGACACCCGGTCCGCGACCGCCGGGTCCAGGTGGTACTTGGCCTTGGATCCCTCGGCCGGCGTGGTCTGGGTGAGCACCGTGTGCATCAGCTCGGCGATCTGGTCCATCTCCGCCGTGCCCAGCCCCCGGCTGGTCAGCGCGGGCGTGCCGATCCGGATGCCGGAGGTGTACCAGGCGCCGTTCGGGTCCTGCGGGATCGCGTTGCGGTTGGTGACCACGCCGCTGTCCAGCAAAGCCTGCTCGGCCTGACGGCCGGTGAGGCCGTACCTGTCCACGTCGATCAGCACCAGGTGGTTGTCGGTGCCGCCGCTGACCAGGGTGGCGCCGCGGCGCCGCAGACCCTCGGCAAGAGCCTGGCTGTTGTCGACGATGCGCTGCGCGTAATCCGCGAACGACGGCTGCCGCGCCTCGGCGAAGGCGATCGCCTTGGCCGCCATCACGTGGCTGAGCGGGCCGCCGAGGACCATCGGGCAGCCGCGGTCCACCTGGTCGGCCAGCTCCGGGCCGCAGAACACGGCGCCGCCGCGGGGGCCGCGCAGGCTCTTGTGGGTGGTCGTGGTGACGATGTGCGCGTGCGGAAGCGGGTCGAAGTCGTCGGTGAAGACCTTGCCGGCGACCAGGCCGGCGAAGTGCGCCATGTCGACCATGAACGTGGCGCCCACCTCGTCGGCGATCTCGCGCATGATGCGGAAGTTCACCTTGCGCGGATAGGCCGAATAGCCGCCGACGATGACCAGCGGCCGGAACTCCTTGGCGGTCTCCCGCAGCGCCGCGTAATCGATCTGACCGGTCGCCGGGTCGACGCCGTAGCTGCGCTGATCGAACATCTTGCCGCTGATGTTCGGGCGGAAGCCGTGGGTCAGGTGGCCGCCGGCGTCCAGGCTCATGCCCAGCATGCGCTGGTTGCCGAAGGCCGCGCGCAGCTCCGCCCACTCGGCGTCAGCGAGGTCGTTGACCTGGCGCTTACCCAGCCGCTTCAGCGTGGGCGCCTCGATCCGGTCGGCGAGGATCGCCCAGTACGCGACCAGGTTGGCGTCGATGCCGGAGTGCGGCTGGACGTACGCGTACGGCGAGCCGAACAGCTCGCGGGCGTGCTCGGCGGCCACCGCCTCGACGGTGTCCACGTTCTGGCAGCCGGCGTAGAAGCGGCGGCCGATGGTGCCCTCGGCGTACTTGTCGCTGAGCCAGTTGCCCATGGCCAGCAGGACGGCCGGGGACGCGTAGTTCTCGCTGGCGATCAGCTTCAGCGACTCCCGCTGGTCCTGCAGTTCCTTGGCGATCGCGTCGGCGATGCGGGGCTCGACCTGGCGAACCACGTCCAGGGCGGACCGGAAGGCGGTGGACTCGACGTTCATCGGACCTCCTTATCACAGGTCAAAGAGGCCCAGGCGCGCGGCAGTCACCCCTGCGGGGTGGGACCGCTCCCCGATGGTTGCCCATCCCAACACGCCAGTCACGGCCCGCGGGTCAGCATACGTTAACCCGTTGTCCACGCGTCGCCCCCGGCATAGGCTCCCGCCATGCACACGACGCACGCCCTGATCACGGCGGCCATGGCGCCCGCGCGGGGACCGTTGCACTCGATCCGTCTCCGCGACCGGCGTCCCCCGGCCGGCGCTCACTGACGCTTAACTCACCCGTTCGCGCACCGAGCGCGCCGGGGCCTCGTGTCCTCTTCCGCTGCGGCAGACAGGACCCAAGGTCATGGCGCCATCGTCCGTTCGGCGTGCCCACCACCGTGCACGGCGCGCCTTCAGTCAGAACTTCCTGTCCGATCCGGCCGCCGTCCGCACGGTGATCGAGGCGGCCGCCGTCGAACCCGACGATCTGGTGTACGAGGTGGGCGCCGGTCGCGGGCAGCTCACCCGCGCGCTG
>DASSAL010000108.1:0-19609 GCA_035685405.1 Actinoplanes sp.
CGCCGCGCCCGCCGCGCCGGCGCCGCCCGCCGGGCCCGCCGATCGCGCCGGCCCGCTGTGCCCGCTCGAACGCCGGGATCGCCCGCAGTCTTGTCGCGCCAGCCGGCTCGCCTGACCATCGCGTTGCCGCTTTGCGGGCGCTTTGCTCTGAGTACCGGGGTGCATCGCTGTGCGCGCTTTGCTCTGAGTACCGGGGTGCATCGCTGTGGGCGCTTTGCTCTGAGCACCCGCGTGCATCACGATCGCCTGATGGGGCCGGACCACTACGACGTCGCGGTGATCGGGGCTGGACCGGCCGGCGCCGCGGCGGCAGTCGCGGCGCGCGGGGGCGGTGCGCGGGTGCTGTTGCTCGACAAGTCCGGCTTCCCCCGGGACAAGCCGTGCGGCGACGGCATCGCGGCCGAGGCGATCGACGTGCTGGCCGGGTTGGGCGTCACCGGCGTCACGGACGGATATCCGCCGGTCGCCCGGCTGCGGCTGGTCGGCCCGGGTGGTGCCACGGTGGCCCGGCCGCTGCCACGCCCGGCGCACGACATCCCCCGGCGGGTGTTCGACGCCCGGCTGGTGCGGGCGGCCCGGGCCGCCGGTGCCGAACTTCGCAAGCACCACGTGCGCCGGCTGCGCGACGACGGCCACCGGGTCCGGATCGACGACGCGTTCACCGCCGACGTGGTGATCGGGGCGGACGGCGCCGGCTCGACCGCCCGGCGGATGCTCGGCCATCCGGTCAACCCGCCGGGGCACCGGGCGATCGCCATCCGCGGCTACGCGCCCTCGGACAGCACCGAACAGGTCATCGTCACGACGAGCGCGCGCTGGCCGGCGTACGCCTGGTCGTTCCCGATCGGCGACGGCACGGCCAACGTCGGGTACGGCGAGGTGTTGCGCGGCCGGCCGCTCAGCCGCGCGTACCTCCTCGACCGCCTGCACCACCTGCTGCCCGGCAGCGCGCCCATCGACCTGCGCGCTCACCACCTGCCGCTGTCCACCCGGCGCCCGCCACCGGCCGCTGGCCGGGTGTTGCTGGCCGGCGACGCGCTGTCACTGATCAATCCGTTCACCGGGGAGGGCATCTTTTACGCCGTGCTCTCCGGCGCGCTGGCCGGGGCAGCCGCCACCGCCGACCAGCCCGCGGGGGCCTACACCCGGGGTCTGCACCGGCGGCTCGGTCGTCACCTGCGCCACTCCGGTGTCGCCACGCTGCTCACCCGGCAGCCGGCGGTGGTGGACGCGGCGGTCCGCGCGGCGGATGCGGATCAGCGGGTTTTCGACCGGATGATCGATCTCGGCCTGGGGGACGGGGTTTTCGACCTTCGCACGATCGGACGCATCGCGGCCCGGCTGGCGACGCGCCGCTTGAGTGCGGGCGTCTGATGGATAGGCTCTGCGGTGATGAGCCTTCGGTCCTTGGCGTATTCCATCTACGAACGACGACTCGCCGCAAAGTTGGCCGGCAAGCCGCTGCCCCGGCATGTCGGCGTGATGTGTGACGGCAACCGCCGGTGGGCGCGCGAGATGGGATACGTGGATCCGAACGACGGCCACCGGGTCGGCGCCGCCCGGGTCAAGGAGCTGCTCACCTGGTGCGATCAGGCCGGCATCAAGCACGTCACGCTCTATCTGCTGGCCACCGACAATCTGCAGCGCCCGGCCGCCGAGCTGGACCCGTTGCTGAAGATCATTGAGGATCTGGCCACCGAGCTGTCCGAAACCGGCAACCCCTGGCGGCTGCGCATGGTGGGTGCGCTGGATGTGCTGCCGGCGGCCACCGCGGCGGCGCTCAAGGCGGCGCAGGAGCGGACCCAGGACCGGACCGACGGCGTCGAGGTGAACATGGCGGTGGGGTACGGGGGCCGGCGGGAGATCGCCGACGCGGTCCGATCCCTGCTGCACGAACAGGCCGCGGCCGGCGGCACGATCGAGGAACTGGCCGAGATCCTGGACGTCGAGCACATCGCGGAACATCTCTACACCCGGGGCCAGCCGGATCCGGACCTGGTCATCCGCACCAGCGGGGAGCAGCGGTTGTCCGGCTTCCTGCTCTGGCAGTCGGCGCACTCGGAGTTCTATTTCCACGACGCCAACTGGCCGGACTTCCGCCGCGTCGACTTCCTCCGGGCGCTGCGCTCGTACGCTGGCCGGCAACGCCGGTTCGGAGCCTGAGCCTCAGAAGTACCGCAATCCGTCGCGCAGGAAGTCCGCCACCGCGGCGGGCGACGCCAGGGTGAGGTCGGCGGCGTTGGACACCTCGGCGCCGGTCTCCGGGTTGGACACCGCCACGCACATGCCGAAGAACGTCGGGTCGACCGCCTCGCGGGCGCGCAGCGCGTCGAAGGCCTTGATGTCACCCAGGTCGTCGCCGAAATACCAGGCACACCCGGCCCACGTCACGCCCTCGCTGATCACCATGCCTTTGTCCTGGTCGACCGGCGGCTTCAGCTCCACCACCATGCGGCCGCCCTGGATCCGCATCCCGAGCCGGTCGGCCTGCTCGTGCGCCCAGCCGGCGATCGGGTCGGCCAGTTGCGGCGCGGTGCGGTAGTGCAGCGCCACGGACAGCCGCTTGTATTCGACCAGCGCCTCGTCGGGCAGCTCCGACTTGGCGCGTTCTGCGAGGTCGGCCATCGCGGGCACCCAGGGCAGCGCGGCCGGCTCGGTGACCACCTCGCCGTCGTGCCACACCTCGAGGCCGTACAGGCCGTACAGGTCCACGCCGGCGAGCGACTCGAACCGCGACCGCAGGAAGCTCACCGGGCGGGCGGAGACGATCGCCACCCGGGCCACCACGGCCGCCAGATCGCCGAGAACGGCCAGCACGGAGTCCTCCGGCTGGGAGGCTTCCGGGTCGTCGGTGACCGGGGACAGCACGCCGTCGAAGTCGAAGAAGAAGGTGGTTTCCTTGGCACGCTCGGCGGTGAATCGCCATGCCTCCACGGGACTCGTGGGGTGGTTGGGGCGCGCGTGTTCAGCCACGACTTTCAGACTACCCGGTCGGACACCCGGTTCCGGTACGCGAAGTGCATCCCGGTCACCGTCCGGCGCGGCGCGTCGGTTCGTACTACCGCGGGTGGCAGTTGACCGCTAGCGTCTGAGGCATGGCAAGGGGTCATCCCTAGCCAGCCGGCCGCCCGGACCTGCGACAGAAGCGCCACGGGGCCCGCATCCCGACCCCGTGCACGAGATGGGCGCCGGAGGTGGCGGACCGCGGGCGGACCGGGTTGCACGCCCGCTGGAGCAGGCCTGTGACATCTCGCCGTACCGACGCCGGGACCTCGACACCCGACCCGGCCGCCGCAGTCTCCAGCACTCCAGCCAGATCGCGCCGAAAGGTCATCCGCGACCGGCACGCCAACCAGGAACCCGCCCCGATGGGGCGGGTTTTTGTGCTGGACACCTCGGTCCTGCTGTCCGACCCGGCGGCGTTTCGCCGGTTCACCGACCACGAGGTCGTCATCCCGCTCGTGGTGATCTCCGAACTGGAGGGCAAACGCCACCACCCCGAGCTCGGATGGTTCGCTCGGCAGTCGCTGCGCATGCTGGACGAACTGCGGATCAAGCACGGCCGGCTGGACCAGCCGGTGCTGTGCAACGACGAGGGCGGCACGTTGCGGGTCGAGCTGAACCACGCCGACCAGAGCGCGCTGCCGCACGGCTTCCGCAACGACTCGAACGACACCCGCATCCTGTCGGTGGCGCTCGGGCTCACCGCCGAGGGCCGCGACGTCACGCTGGTCAGCAAGGACATGCCGCTGCGCGTCAAAGCCGCCTCGGTGGGTCTGACCGCCGACGAATACCGGCACGGCCAGGCCAGTGACCCCACCTGGACCGGCATGGCCGACCTCGGGCTGACCGAGGACCAGGTGAGCGGGCTGTACGCCGGTGAGCAACTGGCGGTGGAGGAGGCGGAGAACCTGCCCTGCCACACCGGGCTGGTGATCCATTCGTCCAACGGCTCCGCGCTGGGCCGGGTCACTCCGGACAAGACCGTGAAGCTGGTCCGCGGCGACCGGGACGCGTTCGGTCTGCGCGGCCGATCCGCGGAGCAGCGGGTCGCGCTGGACCTGCTGCTGGACGAGTCGATCGGCATCGTGTCGCTGGGCGGCCGGGCCGGCACCGGCAAGTCCGCGCTGGCGTTGTGCGCCGGCCTGGAAGCGGTGATGGAACGCAGCCGGCACAAGAAGGTGGTCGTCTTCCGCCCGCTGTATGCGGTGGGCGGCCAGGAACTCGGTTACCTGCCGGGCAGCGAGGCGGAGAAGATGTCGCCGTGGGCCCAGGCGGTGTTCGACACGCTCGGGGCGGTGGTGCACGCCAACGTGATGGAGGAGGTGCTGGCGCGCGGGATGCTCGAGGTGTTGCCGCTGACCCACATCCGGGGGCGCAGCCTGCACGACTCGTTCGTGATCGTGGACGAGGCCCAGTCGCTGGAACGGAACGTGCTGTTGACCGTGCTGTCCCGGATCGGGCAGGGGTCACGCGTTGTGCTTACTCACGACGTCGCGCAGCGGGACAACCTGCGGGTCGGCCGGCACGACGGTGTGACCGCGGTCATCGAAGCACTGAAGGGACACCCGATCTTCGCGCACGTCACCCTGACCCGGTCCGAGCGGTCACCGATCGCCGAGGTGGTCACCGACCTGTTGGAGGACATCCCTCACTGAGTGACACTCGGACGAGGGCTTTCGACCAGATTCGACCGGGAATGGCCTGTGATCCAGGTCACAAGAGCGTGCCGTGGTTTCACATCGACTTCACCTTGCGCCATGGTGGCTGGCGAGCACCGACGCCCCGCCGAGTTCCTGGAGATCGATTCCCGGGCCACCGCGTTGATCGACGACGATCGAGGTGAACGGCCCTCTGGGGGTTTCGGTGCTCGCGGCACGGACCGCCACCGGAGTGACTTTCCGGTGACTGTGCGTGTCGCGTCATTGCCCCCAACGAAGGGAACACTTCGTGAATCGGCTCTGGAGCCGGGTCGGAGTCCGTGTCACCGCTGTCGGCCTGCTCGTGCTGGGCGTGGTCGGCGGGGTCCATCTCGGGCAAGGCCGTGAGGTCCAGCAGCAGAGCGCGGAAGCGCAACTCGTCGTCCAGGCCGACGCGGACGAACTGCAGCTGCTCAAGGAACGCCACAGTCAGCACGCCGCCGCCCGCGCGTGGCAGCGCGAAGCGGAGAGCGACGCCGCCGCCAAGGCGGCCGCCGAGGCCAAGATGGTGGCCGGCAAGGCTCGCAAGCTGGAGCAGAAGGCGATCGAGAAGAAGGCCGCCGAGAAGCGGGCCGCCGCGGCGAAGAAGAAGGCTCAGTCCTCGTCCGGTGGCGGCACGGTGGAGTTCACCGGTCCGATCCCAGAGTCGTGCAGCGAGTTCAGCGGCAACCGGGCCACCGGCTGCGCGCTGATGCTGGACGCCGGCTTCGCGATCGACCAGTTCCCGTGCCTGAACAAGCTGTGGGCCAAGGAGAGCGGCTGGAACCACCGCGCGTCCAACCCCAGCTCCGGCGCGTACGGCATCCCGCAGGCGCTGCCCGGCAGCAAGATGGGCTCGAAGGGCTCGGACTGGCGGACCAACCCGGCCACCCAGATCAAGTGGGGCCTCGGCTACATCAAGGGCCGGTACGGCACGCCCTGCAAGGCCTGGGCCCACTCGCAGGACGTCGGCTGGTACTAGCCGAACCCGGACAGCGGGGTGTGCGCTTCGGCGCGTACCCCGCTGTTGTCGTGGAGGCAGTGATCAAATGTGTGCATGGTCCGGAATGTGGCGTCTCTTGTTGTTCTCGGCCTGATCGCGGCGGTGCTGTCGATCGGCGAGTTCCCGGCACGGGCCGGTGACGGCGCCGCGCCGGTCCGCGAGGTGGTCGGCGGAGACCTGGCACCGGCCGGCCGGTTCCCCTGGATGGTCCGGCTCTCCATGGGCTGCGGGGGAGCGCTGATCGCACCCCGGGTGGTGCTGACCGCCGGGCACTGCGTGGACGGCACCGGTCCGGACACCGGCATCCGGGTGACCGCCGGGGTGACCGACCTCAAGGACGGCCGGGCGATCACCGCGCGCTCGGTGTCGGTGATCCGGGCGGACGGCTTCCGCAACGAGACCCGCGGCGACGACTGGGCGCTGGTCAAGCTGGACCGGGTGGTGAAGCTGCCGACCCTCGAGCTGACCCGGTCGGCGGTGCCGGACAAGACGCGGGTGACCGTCATGGGCTGGGGACAGACCAGTGAGAGCGCGGTGCGGCAGCAGACCAAGCTGCGGTACGCCACCGTCCCGGTGGTCCCCGACGCGGCCTGCGCGAAGGCGTACCGGAAGGTCGGGGTGAAGCTGGTGGCGAACGAACAGATCTGCGCCGGCAAGGCGGGCGTGGACACCTGCCAGGGCGACTCCGGCGGCCCGATGGTCCACAAGGACGCCGGTGGCCGCTGGGTGCAGGCGGGCATCGTCAGCTGGGGCCTGGGTTGCGCCCGGGACGAGTATCCGGGCGTGTACACCCAGGTCTCTACGTTCCGTGCCACCATCAGGGCGGCGCTGCGCCGGCTCAGCTGAGCGGGTGGCCGCTCGTGCGCACACCTGTAACCATGGGATTCATGACGTACGGGTTCGGCACGGACGACGACACGGCGACCAGGTTCGGCACCGTGGCGTTCTACGCCTCCCTGGGCCGGGCCTTCGTGACCATGTGCGCGGTGATCCCGGTGTTGTTCCTCATCGAGGTGATCGACATCGGCGCCGGCGGCTACCTGGACGTGGCCGGCGGCATCATCCCGCAGCGGCTGGACGGCCTGGACGGCGTGCTGTTCAGCCCGTTCCTGCACGCCGGCTGGGACCACCTCTACGGCAACGCGGTCCCGCTCATCCTGGTCGGCACGTTCGCGCTGGCCGGCGGCGTGAAGCGGTTCGTCTACTCGACCGCGTTGATCATGCTGGTCAGTGGCCTGGGCGTGTGGTTCGTGGGCAGCCCGGACAGCGTCGTGGTGGGTGCCAGCGGTGTGGTGTTCGGCTACCTCGGCCTGCTGGTCGCCCGCGGGTTCGTGGAGCGCAGCTGGTGGAACCTGGGCGTGGCCGCGTTCATCGGGCTGCTGTACTGGTACCAGCTCTACAACATCCTCCCCACCGACCAGCCGATCTCCTGGCAGGGGCACCTGCTCGGGCTGCTCGGCGGCATGATCGCCGCGGTGGTGTTCCGGCGCCGCCGCCCGCGTACGCCGCAGACCCAGCTCTACGGCCCCAACCTGTACGGCGACTGACGATCTGATCTCGTCCCGCGACCGCGCCGTGACGTGCAGCGGCGATCGTCGATGCGCGCACACGTCGCGGGGGATCTCGTCGTCCGCCTGGCTCGGCCATCCGGTGACCGTGCGGCTGATGACAGGCCTGGGGGTCACCGTCGGCGGGGCGTGGGCGGCGACCCGCAGCGCCGGGCGGATGTCCGCCTGGTGGGTTGCGCCGACCGCCCTGGTCACGGTGATGCCGTGCGTGCTGGCCATCGGTGCGGCGAGCTCCGACGAACTGATCGTCTATCCGTTCACCATCGGCGGGCCGCTGGTCGGTGTGTTGGCGCCGCTGCTGCTGAGCACGCTGGTCACCGCGTGGGTGGTGCGACGCGGACCGGGCCGGGAAGGGTGGGCGCTCACCGTCTGGGGCGCCGGTGCGCTGACCGCGATCATCGGTACGGCGATCTGGCTGACCTGGCCGGGGCCGGCCGGGCCGGGTTCCGGCTGGTGGACCGTGCTGTGGGCGGCGCCGGGATGCGTACCCGGCCTGGTGATCGCCGGGATGGCGGCCCGCCGGATCCGGACCGCACCGCCGGCTCCGCCCTACGGCAGCGGCACCTCGTCGCCTGGCTGGGCCGGCACGGTCGGCAGCTGACCGTCGAAGTCGACCGCGGAATAGAGCCGCAGCTTCTCCAGCCGGTGCCACGAGTCGATGACCCGAATGGTGCCGCTCTTGGAGCGCATCACGATCGACTGGGTGTGCGCGCCACCCGACCGGTAGCGCACGCCCTTGAGCAGGTCGCCGGACGTGACGCCGGTGGCCACGAAGAAGCAGTTGTCGCCGGTGACCAGGTCGTCGGTGGTGAGCACCCGGTCCAGGTCGTGCCCGCCGGCGACCGCCTTCTCCCGTTCGGCGTCGTCGCGCGGCCACAGCTTGGCCTGGATCATGCCGCCCAGGCACTTCAGGGCGCAGGCCGCGGTGATGCCCTCGGGCGTGCCGCCGATGCCCATCAGCACGTCGACGTCGGACTCGGTGCGGGCCGCCGAGATGGCGCCGGCGATGTCGCCGTCGGTGATGAACTTAATGGTCGCGCCGGCATCCCGGACCTCCTTGACCAGGGCCTCGTGGCGGGGCCGGTCGAGGATGCACACGGTCACGTCGGACACACTGGACCGCTTCGCCCGGGCGATCCGGCGCAGATTCTCGGTGGTGCCGGCGTTGATGTCGATGACGTCGGCGCAGTCCGGGCCGACCGCGATCTTCTCCATGTAGAACACCGCGCTCGGGTCGAACATCGCGCCGCGCTCGGCCACCGCCAGCACCGAAACCGCACCCGGCATACCCTAGCTCATCAGCGTGGTGCCGTCGATCGGATCGACCGCCACGTCCACCTCGGGTCCGGAGCCGTCGCCGACCTGTTCGCCGTTGAACAACATCGGCGCCTCGTCCTTTTCGCCCTCGCCGATGACCACGACACCGCGCATCTGGATCGAGTTGATCAGTTTGCGCATCGCGTCGACGGCCGCGCCGTCACCGCCGTTCTTGTCACCGCGGCCGACCCAGCGGCCGGCCGCCATCGCCGCGGCCTCGGTCACCCGGACCAGATCCAGGGCGATGTTGCGGTCGAGATCCTGCGGGATCCGATCAGCGGGCATGGGCGGCCTCCTCGCGTCGTTGCGGGTGCGGGTGTCCCGATCCTCACACGCTGAAGGGCGCAAAGTCGCGCCCGCGCGAGATGGTTAACAATGGACGGGTGGAACCCGAAGCTCCCGCACCGCCGCCGGCCGCCCTCGGCCGGCGCGAGGGACGCTCGCCGCGCGACATGGCGCTGTCCCTGGTGGTGCTGCTGGTGCCGATCGCGCTGCTGCTCACCTTCTATCGGGTGGTGCTCAGCGGTGACGCGCCGGTGACCGTGGATCCCACCTCGGCCATCGGGCAGGCGCGGTCGGCCGGTGCCTTCCCGGTGCTGGTGCCGCAGGCCCTGGGCGACGACTGGCACGTCACCGCGGCCACCTTCCGGCGCGCCGACGACGGCGCGACGCTGCGGCTCGGCTATGTCGCGCCGGACGACGACTCGGCGCTGCTGGTGCAGAGCAGCGTCCCGGCGGCCACCCTGCTGCCCGCCGAGCTGGGCCAGGACGCCAAGCCGCTGGCCTCGTTCCGGGCCGCCAACGGGGTCTGGCGCACATACCAGACCCGCCCGGGCGAAAACGCGCTGGTGCTCGCCGGGCCGGACCGGACCGTCGTGGTGGTCGGCAACGCCGACGAGGAGCACCTGGAGAAGCTGGCTTCGTCACTGGCCCAGGGTTAGCCGAAGGCCCGGGCGACCACGTCGTCCAGCGGGACCGCGCCGTAGGTGCGGGAGTCGATCGAGTTGGCCCGGTTGTCGCCCATCAGGAACACCTCGCCGGCCGGCACGGTGACCGGGCCGAACCAGGTGCCGTCGTCGGCGGCCAGGTCGATCTCCGGCTCGGGCACGGCGGTGCCGTTGACGTGGAGCACCGCGTCGCGCACCTCCACCACGTCGCCGGCCACGCCGACCACCCGTTTGACGGTCAGCTCACCGTCCTGGGGACTGCGGAACGCCACCAGATCGCGGCGCTCCGGGTCGCGTACCCGCACAGTGATCTTGTCCAACAGCGCGGTGTCACCGCGCTGCAGCGTCGGTGCCATGCTGTCCGACCCGATCCGGACGGTCGCCACCGCCTCGGCGCGCAGCAGTACCACGGCCACGGCGGCTGTCACCAGGGCGACGGCCACGCGGAGCCACCGTTTCATTCGTCGGGGCCGAGGTCGTCGGGTTTGCACGGGTCGGCGTCGATCGGGTCGTTCACGTCCACCTCGCCGCGCTTCAGGCCCACGCTGAACTGGTGCATCATGTCATGGTCCTCGTGCGGCAGGTTGTGGCAGTGCACCATGTACTTGCCGCGGTGGTGCTCGAACCGCATGACCAGCTTGACGGTCTCGTTCTCACCCACGTAGACGACGTCCTTGGGCCCCTTCTCGTAGGCGAACGGCGCCTTGCCGTTGCGGCTGAGGATCCGGAAGTCGACCAGGTGGATGTGCAGCGGGTGGAACCAGCCGCCGGACCTGTTCTCGATCTCCCACACCTCGACGTCGTTGAGGTTCGGGTCGGCCAGGACGCTCTGGTAACCGCTGGCCACCACGTCGCTCCAGGTCTGGCCGTTGAGCTGCCACTCACCGTTGCCGCGCTCCACCCGGATGCGCCGGGTCTTCTTGGCCTGCAACTGGGTCAGCTGCATGACGTCGCTGTTGACCAGCACCCGCGGGATCGTGTTCCACCGCTTCTCGGTGACCGGCTGGTCGGTCACCTCGAACGCCATGATCTTGTCGGTGAAGTCGTAGTCCCGGTTGTTCTTGTTGCTCAGGTTGCGCAGCTCGATCCGTTGGCCCGGCTTGTACTTGCTGAAGTCGATCAACACCTCGTACCGTTCCGCGCCGCCGTGCCGGTAGTCCGCCACCTGCTGGGCCACCGGCATCAGGCCGCCGTCGGTCGCGACGATGGTCAGCGGGTCGCCGGTGGACAGCCGTGGCCGCAGCGACCGGGAGATCGACGCGTTCAGGATGCGGAACCGGTAGATCCGGCGCTGCACCCGCATCACCGGCCACGGCACACCGTTGACCAGGATCACGTCACCCCACAGCCCGGAGTGCGAGTTGTCCTCGTACCCCAGGCCGCCCCGGGCGCCGAACATCGCGTCGGAGATGGTCAGCGGCACGTCGAACTCGCCCTGCGGCAGCAGCTCCCGCTCCGCCGGGTCGTGCAGGTGGTACTGCGCGGCCAGCCCGGAGTACGCGTTCTGCGCGGTGTAGTGCACACCGTGGTCGTGATACCAGAGCGTGCGGGCCGGCTGGAGGTTCGGGTACCGGTAGTCCTTGTAGAAGCCGGGCGGCGTGATGTCGCTGGCGTACCCGTCGTACTGCGGCATCGACGCCGAACCGTGCAGGTGGGTCGAGGTGTAGAACTCGTGGCCGAACACCGGGTGCTTGGCCGGCAGCTGGTTGCGCACCCGAAGGACGGCGCGGGTGCCCTTGTCGATCGAGATGACCGGCCCGGGAACCGAGCCGTTGTAGCCGAACACCGGGGTGGCGATGCCCGGGACGATCTGCGCGGTGCCGGTCCGCTCGATCACCGTGTAGTGGTTCACCGGCATACCCTCGGCGTCCACCGACGTCTTCAGCACCGGCAGCACCGGCGGGCGCCGGAACAGCGCGCGGAACGGCCTGGGCATGAGCCTGTCGGCCAACTCGCTGGCCGACTTCGTCTGTGCGGTGGTGCCGAGCGGCAGGCCGACACCTGCGGCGACGAGGGCGGCGCCACCGAGGGCGAGAAGACCACGGCGGGACGTACGGGCGGACGACGGCGGCTCGGACATGGGGGCGACCTCCAAGCGAATGGGCCGTCATCGTCGCGAGCAGCGCTGAAGTCGGGCTGAGGCGGTGCTGAAGATCCCTTCAGGTCCTGCTGAAGCAGCCGATAGGGGTCCTGATCGGCAGAGGGGATGGGCGGATGCGCGTCAGGGTGCTCGGTGAGCTGACCGTCACGGACGATGCCGGTGTGCGCCTGCCCGACGGCGAGCTGCCGCGCCGCGCCCGGCAGGTGCTGGCCGTGCTGGCCGCCCGGTACGGCCGGATCCAGTCCAAGGACGCCCTCGCCGACGCGGTCTGGGGCGCCGATCTGCCCGGCAACCACGTGGCCGCCCTGGAGCACTACGTCTCGGTGATCCGCCGCCGCCTCCAGCCGGACGGCGGCCCGGCCACCTGGTTCATCGTCACCCGCAGCGGCGGCTACCTCTTCGACACCAGCCGGGCCGGCCTCGACCTGGCCGACCTGCGCTGCCGGATCCGCGCCCTGGACGGCCTGCCGCCGGACGGGTCGGAGCGGCTGGCCGTGCAGGAGGAGATCCTCGGGCTGGCCGCCGAACTGCCGTTCCCGGAGGACCCGTACGCCGACTGGGCCGAATCGGTGCGTAGCGAGGTGCAGGTGGCTGCGGTCAGCGCCCGGCTGCAACTCGCCGCGGCCGCACTCGACCGCGACCCGGCACGGGCGCTGCGGCTGGCCCAGGAGGCCATCGAGCTGGACCCGTTCCTCGAGCCGGGGTACGCGGCGGCGATGTCCGCGGCGGTCGCGCTCGGCCGACCGGACGACGCGCTGCGGCTGTTCGAACGCTGCAAGCGGGCGCTCGACGAGGAGCTGGCGGTGGCGCCGTCGGCCGACCTGGTGCGGCTGCAGCGGGACATCATGGCTGCCCGGCACGTGGCGGGCACCCCGGTCGCGCCGGCTCGCGCCGCGGCCACCCCGGCGATCGTCACCGCCCCCACGGTGGTCGCGCCGCCCCGCCGGTCGCCGGCCACCCGGGAGCGGTTCCTCGGCCGGGTCGCCGAGCTGCGGGTGCTGCTCGAACCGGACTCGCCCCCGGTGGTGCACGTGGTGGGTCCGGTCGGCGCGGGCAAGTCCGCGTTCCTGGCCGAGCTGACCCGCAACGCACCGGACCGGGCCGGCGTCGGGCACGGCTCGTCGTCGGTCGGCCTGCTGCGCCTGGACTGGTTGCGCGCCGCGCTGGGGGATCTCAGCGCCGCTCCGGACGTGCTGGCGGCGGCCGAGGCCGGTGCCGAGCGGCCGCTGCGGCGCGACGAGCTGGACCGGATCGCCACCACGTTCGACCGCCCGCAACCGGTGTACCTGGCCGTCGACGACGCGGGTGACCTGGACGCCCCGAGCGTCGCCGAGTTGGCCTGGCTCAGTCACCACTGCCCGAACCTGCGGATCGTGCTGACCTACTGTTACCCGTCGCAGATCACCGGCCGCCCGGTGGCCAGCCTCGGCACGCCGGTGGTGCTGCGGCTCAATCCGCTCACCGCGGCGGAGCTGGAGCCGCTCGGCGACCCCACCCTGGCCGAGCGCACCGGCGGCATCCCGGCGCTGGTCGCCGCCGCCCAGCGCCCGGACGCGATCGCCCGGTCGGTGGCGATGCAGATCGCCCGGCTGCGCACCCGGTGGATGAGCGAAACGGCGTGGGAGGTGCTGCGCCTGACCGCGGTGCTCGGTTCGCTGAACGCCGCCGACCTGGCCGTGCTCACCCGACGGTCGCCGGACGAGATGCTGGCCTGCATCGACATGCTGGTGCACGCGCACCTGCTCAGCGAGGACCTGACCGGGTACGTCCGGCACCGCAGCACGCTGATCCGCGACGCGGTGGCCGAGCAGGTGTCCAGCGCGTCCAGCCTGTATCTGCGCGAACAACTGGCCGCCGCCTCCTGAGGAGACGACGGCCAGTCGATGCGATCGGCTCGTCAGTTCGTCACGGCCACCCCGGCACCGAGGATCCGCCCACCGGTCGCGGTGACGATGCTGATCGTCCGGACGGTGCCCGGCACCGGCCCGGTGACCCGGAGCGAGAAGGCGCCCGTCGCGTCCACGTTGGTCGTTCCGATGACCCGACCGTTCAGGGTGCTTCCGAGCACCACGGCCACCCGCTGACCGGCGAGCAGGTTGGTGGTGCCGTCCACCCGCCACTCGTTGCGGCCGGTACGGTACCGCGCGGTGACCCCGCTGATCGTCTCCGCCTGCGGCCGGATGGTGACCTGGCTACGGTTGGTCCCGGCCGGGTTGGTGACGGTCAGCTCGAGCACCACCGGGCTGTTGTCGTACACGAACGCCGGGTTCGGGCCGGGCGCAGCCGGCATCGCCTGTACCGGGTAGGTGAAGGTCGGCCGGGCCGAGGTGGCCCCGACCAGGGTCACCGCCGGGCCGGACACCTGACGCCACGAGTACGTCTCGGCGGTCACCGAGGCGGAGCCGTCCAGGGCCACGACGCGGCCACGCACCACGGTCTGGTTCGGGCCGGCATCGGCGCGCGGCGGCTGCGCGTTGACCACGTTGACGGTGACCGTGGTGGGCACGCCCACGCCACCGGGTCCGGTGACGTTCAGGGTGAAGGCGTACTCGCCGCGGTCCGGCGCCACGAACGTGGCCTTCGCCGTGTGCGCACCGGTCAGCGTCACCGCGGGCCCGGCCGTCTGGGTCCACTCGTACGAGTCGATCTCGCCGATCGAACCCGAACCGTCCAGCGTCACGGTCTGACCGACGATCACCCGGCTGTCCGCAACCGCCGCCGCCGTCGGGGCGGGCGGCAGGAACGGTGCCCCGGTGCCGATCAGCTGCACGGTGGCCGACCCGCCGGCCGAGGAGGTGACCGTGACGGTCGCCGGCGGCGCGGTGACGCCGGTGAACGGCGCACCGGTCAGCGGGCCGAAACCGGTCGCGGTGAGCGTCGGGGTGCTCCCCAACGTGTCACTCGAAGTGGCCGACACGGTCAGCGTGCGTGCGTCCGCGTCGTACTGCGCCTGACCGATGCGGACGACGTCCGCCAGCGGCCGGCTCTTGCGGGCCGGCGGGTTGTCGCTGGCGTTCACCACCTCGATCGTGGCGCCCGCGGGCATCTCGCCGGTGACCGGGAACCGCCCGTAGTACTGGCCGTTGTCGCCGCGCAGGCGGGTGGTGCGGAAGCCGAGCGCCGGATTGCCGACCACCTGGATCGACTGGCCGGGCTCGCTGGTCGCATACACCTCGATGGCGCCGCTGCCGTCCGGGCTCTCGGTGTAGGTGGCCTGGTTCAGGTCCACGCCGGCGTTGGTGGCGTGCCGGCCCTGGACGCTGAACAGGTCGGTGAAGCCCATCTCGGCGAGCACCGCGCCGGTGGTCGGGTTCAGCCGCTCGATCCGGACGAAGTTGGTGTTGTACGGGCTGCCGATCACCTTGTGGTCGACGGCCGGGTCGCCGACGTAACCCGCCGGGGCGGCCGGCAGCACCGCCGGGTCCCAGCGCAGGAACGGCCCGATCCGGCTGTTCATGGCCAGCCCGAACGCGCCCGGTGCGGCACCGATGTCCTCGGTCATGTTGACGCCGCGGTCGGTCGCGACGATGTCGTCGATGCCGTACGGGTGGGTGATCCGGTAGCGCTCACCCTCAGTGGCGTCGAACCGGATGCGGACCCGGCCGAACACCATCTGGTCGCCCTCCCGCACCTCCTCGGCGGCCCAGGCACCCTCCAGGTCCATGCCGATCGTGGCGTCCACCCCGTTGCTCAGGGTCAGTGCCGCGCCGGCCAGCTGGTAGAAGAACTCGCCCGGGAAGTTGCCCGGGTACGAGACCGGTGATTCCGGGTCGGGCACCTCGTCCGGCAGCGTCGAGCACAGCGGGTCATCGAGCGTGGTGCAGGCCTCCAGTCGGATGCCGTTGCTGTCCCGGTACCAGGCCGGGAAGCCGTGCTCGGCGATGGGGCCGACCTGCACCAGCTTGCCATCGCGCGGGTCGGGCGGGGTGATGGCGACGGCCGCGGCGGTGCCGGCCACCGGAGCGACGACCGCGACGAACACGCCGAGCGTGAGCGACAGGCGGCCAAGTGTTCTCTTCATCGGACTCCTAACCAGGTTTCTGGGGACGAGGGGTCAGGGGGTCTTGCGACGGGTGACCACCCGGGCGAGCGTCAGCAGCACGCCGAGGCCGGCAACCGCGTAGAGGATGCGAAGGAAATCCGGGCGTATGCCCGGCGCTGGGGCGGGCGCGGCGACCGCGGGCGCCGAGCACCGGGCCGGGACGCCTACCACGAACGGCAGGTCGCCGTTGGTGGTGTGGCCCTTGCCGTCCACCGCCCGCCAGGAGATCCACCAGGATCCGCCGGCGGTGGTGTGGTCACCGTGCCCCTGCGCGGCGATGTGGCTGACCGCGAGGCGAATGGCGACCCGCTTGCCGTACACCTGCGCGGTGTTCGGCACCGGCTGCCCGCAGCCGTCGGTGACGGTGGCGGTGACCCGGGCCACCGGGTCGACCATCCGCAGGGTGACCACCGGTGGTGCGCCGCGGACCACGGCGCCGGCCGCCGGTGACGACGACGTGACCGTGGCCCGTTCACCGGCCCACGCTGCGCTCGGCGCCAGCGTGGCGGCGAGCACGGCCGCGGTGACGGCCAGACGGGAGCCGACATTCATGGGCGGAACTGTGCGGTATCCACCCTTGGTCCGGCTGAGGTACAACCTGAGGTTCGGCTGAAATGCGAGTTCAGCACCGAAACGAACTAATCCTCCGAGCGCGCCGCCCGGGCCGCCTCGATCCGCTCACGGGCGCCGTCCAGCCAGCGCTGGCAGATGTCCGCCAGCAGTTCGCCCCGCTCCCACAGGGCCAGCGACTCCTCCAGCGAGCTGCCGCCGGTCTCCAACCGTTCGATCACCCCGGCCAGTTCGGTCCGGGCCTGCTCGTAGCTCAACGTCTCGTCGGTCATGTGGGAGCCTCCGTCACCGTTGCGCTCAGCTCGCCCTCGGCCAGCCGTACCCGAAGAAGGTCGTCGGTCTTGACCTCGTCCGCCGCCCGGACGACGTGGCCGTCGGCGCGCTGCACGATCGCGTATCCGCGCTGCAGCGTCGATTTCGGCGACAGCGCGCGCAGCCGGGCCACCGTGTGCCGCAGGTCGTCGTCGGCGCGGCGCACCCGGTGCTCGAGGCTCCGTACCGCGCGGTCCCGCAGCTGGGCGACATCCGCGGCGCGCTGCTCGATCAGCAACTCCGGGCGGGCCAGCGAGGGCCGCGACCGCCAGGCCTCGATCCGGTGCGTCTCGCGGTCGAGCAGGGCCAGCACCGTCCGGTCCAGGCGGCGCCGGGCCGACTCGATCAGCTGCCGTTCCTCGGCCAGGTCCGGCACGATCCGCTTGGCCGCGTCGGTCGGCGTCGAGGCGCGCAGGTCGGCCACGTAGTCGAGCAGCGGCGCGTCGGTCTCGTGCCCGATCGCACTGACCACCGGGGTACGCGCGCCGGACACCGCCCGGCACAGCGCCTCGTCGGAGAACGGCAGCAGGTCCTCCACGCTGCCACCGCCGCGGGCGATCACGATGACGTCCACCGATTCGTCGTTGTCCAGCACCTTGAGCGCGTCGATGATCTGCGGCACCGCGGTCGGCCCCTGGACCGGCACGTTGATCACCCGGAAGTCCACCGCCGGCCAGCGGCGGCGGGTGTTCATCAGCACGTCCCGCTCGGCGGCCGAGGCGCGGCCGGTGAGCAGGCCGATCCGGTTCGGCAGGAACGGCAGGCGGCGTTTCCGCTCGCGCGCGAACAGCCCCTCGGCGGCCAGCAGTTTCTTCAGCCGTTCCAGCCGGGCCAGCAGTTCACCGAGGCCGACCTGGCGGATCTCGTCGGCGCGCAGGCTGAGCGAACCGCGGGCCGGATAGAACTCCGGCTTGGCGTGCAGCGTGACCCGGGCGCCCTCGGCCAGCTCGGGCGCGCCGGCATCCAGCACGTCCCGGTGCGCCGTGACGGTGAGGCTGAGGTCGGCGGACGGGTCCCGCAGGGTGAGGAACACCACCGATGAACCCGGCCGCCGGCTGATCTGCGCGACCTGGCCGTCCACCCAGACCCAGCCCAGCTTGGCCACCCAGGCGCCGAGCTTCTGGCTGACGACGCGGACCGGCCACGGCTCCTCGGCCGTGCTCCTCGGTTCGGGCTGCGTCACCCGGCCAGATTAGTCAGTGCGCGGCGGTGGGAGACGGACCGGTCGGCTCGGCGGCGTCGGGAGCGCCGTGGGTGTCCGTCGGGACGGAGTCGCGGGTGCTGCGCAGGCTCCATCCGACCGACACCGCGATGGTCACCACGATCACGCCCAGGGTGACCGGGATGGGCAGCTTGCCCACCGGGGTTCGGACAGGATCAACTTGACACCGGCGAAGGCGAGCAGCACGGCCAGTCCGTAGTGCAGGTGCACGAAGCGGCGCAGCAGCCCGGCCAGGCAGAAGTACAGGCTCCGCAGCCCGAGGATGGCGAACGCGTTGGCGGTCCAGACGATGAACGTGCTGGTGGTGATGGCCAGGATGGCTGCGACCGAGTCGATGGCGAAGATCAGGTCGGTGGCCTCCACGGCGATCAGCACCACGAACAGCAGGGTGGCGACCCGCTTGCCGTTGACCCGCGTGACGAACTTGTCGCCGTGGTAGTTCGGGTCGGTGGGAACGATCTTCCTCACCAGGCGCACCACGGGGTTGCGATCCGGCGGAGTCTGCTCGTCGTGGCGGAACGCCATCTTGTAGCCGGTCCAGACGAGGAACGCGCCCAGTACACCGTCAACCGCTCGGGACACTTCCGGCACCCGCCGAAGCCGATCGCAGCATCGGCGACCTGCTCAACCTCTTCACCAGCGGGCCGACCCTCGAATGAGCGCCGGCACCGGTGCCGGAGATGTGGCGGAGATCGCAGCCGGGAGGCGACCGGCGCGGACCCACGTACCATGATGGTCGTGACTGCGAACCGCAAGCGTGTGCTGCTGGCCAAGCCGCGGGGTTACTGCGCCGGCGTCGACCGGGCCATGCAGACGGTCGAGGAGGCGCTGAAGCTGTACGGCGCCCCCGTCTACGTCCGCAAGCAGATCGTGCACAACAAGCATGTGGTGAGCACGTTGGAGGCGGCCGGCGCGATCTTCGTCGAGGAGAACGAAGAGGTGCCCGAGGGCGCGACCGTGGTGTTCTCGGCGCACGGGGTGGCGCCGGAGGTGCACGAGCAGGCCCGCGCCCGCAACCTCCGGGCGATCGATGCCACCTGCCCGCTGGTCACGAAGGTGCACCAGGAGGCGAAGCGGTTCGCCGCGGACGACTACGACATTCTGCTCATCGGCCACGAGGGGCACGAAGAGGTGATCGGCACCTCGGGTGAGGCGCCGGCGCACATCCAGCTGGTGGACGGCCCGGACGGCGTCGACAAGGTGACCGTACGGGATCCGGCCAGGGTGGTCTGGCTATCCCAGACCACGCTGTCGGTGGACGAGACGATGGAGACGGTGGCCCGGCTGAAGACCCGGCTGCCGCTGCTCCAGTCGCCGCCCAGCGACGACATCTGTTACGCCACCCAGAACCGGCAGCAGGTGGTCAAGGAGATCGCCCCGGACTGTGACGTGGTGATCGTGGTCGGCTCGACCAACTCGTCGAACTCGGTCCGGCTGGTAGAGGTGGCCCTGGACGCCGGCGCGAAGGCCGGGCACCTGGTCGACTACGCGTCGGAGATCCGTGACGAGTGGCTCGAGGGCGCCACCACGGTGGGAGTCTCGTCCGGTGCGAGCGTGCCCGACAACCTGGTCATGGAGGTGCTGGCGCACCTGGCCGCCCGTGGCTTTGGCGAGGTCACCGAATACACCACCACCGAGGAGCGGCTCACCTTCTCGCTGCCCAAGGAGCTGCGCCGCGACCTGAAGGCGGCCGCGGTCACCTCCTGACCAGATTTGCCAGCTCAGGTACGAGCGTCGGGGGCGCCGGCATGGCGGCGATCTCGGTGCTGACCTCGCGGGCCGCCGCCCGCAGGTCCGGGTCGACGATCAGGCGGTGCAGGTGGTCGGCGGTGATCGCCTTGGCCTCGA
>DASSAL010000109.1:0-3533 GCA_035685405.1 Actinoplanes sp.
AGCAGGAACAACGCGACGCCCCAGAGCACCACGGGTTTGCGGCCGAACAGGTCGGACAGCTTGCCGTAGAGCGGTACGGACACCGCCTGCGCCAGCAGGTACACCGAGAACAGCCACGGGAACTCGGTGAACCCGCCGATGTCCGCGACGATCGACGGCACCGCGGTGGCGAGGATCGTCGCGTCGACGGCGACCAACGCGGTGCTCAGCATCACCGCGGCCAGTACGGGTCCCCGGTCCGAGCGCAGGCCGACGTTGTTCGAGGTCACAAACAGAGCCTCTACCCGCGGTACGGCGGATCGACCCGATCACCGGGGCAGAAGGGTTGGGGATCACTTCGTGTCCGATCGATGACCTTCACGTCCTACCATGAGCCCGTGTCCCGCCTCGCCGTCCGCCGTACCGCACACCGGCTGCTGCCCGGTGTGCTACTCGCGGTGCTGCTGGGCGGGTGCGGGGCGCCACCGGAACCGCTGCCCACCGCACCGCCGGCGCCGCGGGCCAGCGGGAGCCCGGGACCGTCCGGACCGGTGCCACCCGGGGAGCCGCCGATCGGCTCGGCGCCACCCGGTGGTTCCCCGACCGGCGGCCTGCCCCCCGGCGGTTATCCGACCGGCGGCCTGCCCCCCGGCGGTTATCCGACCGGTGCCCTGCCGCCGGGACTGCCTTACCCGGGTTATCCCACGCTGACCACCACACCGCCCACCCGGTCGCCGTCGCCGACCCGCTCGACGCCGCCACCGGCGCCGGTGTGCCGCAACGGACCATCGAAACAGCAGGTGATCGACGTGATCAAGGGCAAGCCCGGGGTCCCGTCCCGGCCGTTGGAGGTGCGGTTCGGGCCGTACTGTGCCGGCTCGTGGCAGCTCTCCATCGTCGGCATCGCCGGGACGGATGAGGAGGAGGAACTGCTCGTGGTGACCACCGGCCGGCCGGCCGCGTTGCAGGTGCTCGAGGCGGGCACGGACGTGTGCACCGATCAGGTGGAGGACGACGCCCCGCCGGGCATCCGGGTGCGCGCCTGCGGGTTCTGATCGCGCTCTACGCTGGGTCGCATGCCGGGAACACCGCCCACCCGTTTCGTATATCTGGGGCCCGAGGGCACCTTCACCGAACAGGCGCTGCGTACCATTCCGGCGGCCGAGCACGGCATCCGTACGCCGGCCCGCAGCGTCCCGGAGGCGCTGGAGGCGGTGCGGGCGGGCGAGGCGGACGCAGCCCTGGTCCCGTTGGAGAACTCGGTGGGCGGCGCGGTCCCGGTGACCCTGGATGAACTGGTCACCGGCAGTCCACTGGTGATCACCCGCGAGGTGGTGCTGCCGGTGGAGTTCCAGCTGGCGGCCAACCGGCTGATCCCGCTGGCCCGGATCACCACCGTGGCGGCGCACCCGCAGGCGTCCGCACAGTGCCGGAACTGGCTGCTGGCGAACCTGCCGGACGCGGCGATCGTGGACGTACTGTCCAACGCGGCGGCGGCGATCAGCGCCGCGGCCGGTGAGTACGACGCGGCCATCTGCGCGCCGATCGGCGTACCGCGGCACGGGTTGACCGTGCTGGCCGACAAGATCGCCGACCGCGCCGACGCCGTCACCCGCTTCGCGCTGCTGTCCCGGCCGGCGCCACCGGCCGCACCGACCGGCGACGACGTCACCTCGCTGGCCGTGTCGATCCGGCACGACCAGGTCGGCGCGCTGCTGGCAGTGCTCACCGAGCTGGCGGTCCGCGGTATCAACCTGAGCCGGATCGAATCCCGCCCGACCGGTGAGCAGCTGGGCACGTACGTCTTCTTCCTGGACTGCACCGGCCACGTCGCCGAAGCTCGCCTGGGCGAGGCGCTGCAGGGCCTGCGGCGGATCTGCGCCGACGTACGGTTCCTCGGCAGTTACGCGCGCCACCGCTGGTCGTCGGCGGCCGCCGCGGAGCCTCAGGCCACCGCGGCCGGCCTGTCCAACGCCGACTTCGCCGACTCAGCCGCCTGGCTAACCCGAATCCGAGCCGGCCACCCCACCTGACCCGCTCTCCACCCGTCCCGCGCCGCGCCCGTCCCGTCCCGCGCCCGTCCCGTCCCGCGCCCCACCCGCGCCGCGATCAAGGAGTTCTGGTGCCCCGCAAATCCGGCATCACGCCTAAAAGGGCAGCCCCAACTCCAAGATCGTTCCCCTGGACGTGGGTAATCGGAACTAAAGTCGCCTTTCGCCCGTCGCTGTCGACAGACAGCGGCGCCCCGGGGCGAAATGCCGGAGGTGCGGAGCGCCGACCAGCAAGCTCAGTCCAGCAAGCTCAGCTCAACTGAACAGATTCCCCAGCACGCCGCCCTGCTGTTGCTGGCCCTGAGCGACGCCGGCCAGTCCGCCCGGCGGTTCCTCGGACGGCTGCACCACCACGAAGCCCTGCCCGGCGAAGCTCATCGTGAACCGCTCCCCGGTGGTGCGGCCCAGCAGCGTGCCCAGGCCCATTTGCTCGGCCCGGTGGTAGCCGGTCTGCAGGTTGGCCGACCAGCAGATCGCCGCCTGCGGGTCGACGTAGGTGGGCTGATCCACCGACAGCACCACCGGGGTGCCCTTGGTGGTGACCGCGATCCGGCCGTACCCGGTGAAGACGCAGTTGAAGAGCCCGGCGTTGGAGGCCATGCCGACGCCCTGGACCATCTTGATGTCGTAGTTGAGGGTGGAGTCGAAGGCCAGCACGTTGGCCCCGTTGATGGACAGCGCGTCACCCTGGTCGAGGTCGATCAGGTGGATGTCGGCGGCGTTCTCGGCCAGGAACACGTCGCCCTGCCCGCGCACCCGCATCAGCGGCACGCCTTCGCCGGTGAGCTTCTGCTTGAGGAACTTGCCCAGCCCGCCCGAGCCGAGGGCCTCGAACTGGATCTGGCCCTGGTACGCGACCATCGAGCCGACCCGGGCCATGAAGTCGCCGTTCAGTTCCGCCTTGAGCAACTTGGAGTTCTGCAGCCGGAGTCCCGGCTGGGTCGATTCTTTTTCGAGGTTGTCCGCCGAGAAGAGCTCGCTACGCATGCCCACAGGGTACGGGGACGACGCCAGGAATCAGCCCCAACCCAGCTCGTGCAGGCGGTGGTCGTCGATGCCGAAGTGATGGGCGATCTCGTGCACAACGGTGATCGCCACCTCGTCGATGACGTCGGTCTCGGTGTCGCACACCTGAAGCGTCGGCAGCCGATAGATGGTGATCCGGTCGGGCAGCACGCCGGCGTAGTCCCAGCCGCGTTCGGTGAGGGCATGCCCCTCGTACAGGCCGAGCAGGTCGTCACCGCCGTCCGGTGGCCGGTCCTCCACCAGGATGACCACGTTGTTCATCATCTTGAGGAGCTCGGCCGGAACCTCGTCCAAGGCCTCCCCGACGAGTTCCTCGAAGCGTTCACGGCTCATCTCCACCGGCACGCCCCCATTGTGCGCCCCGCCCGAACCGCTCACCCTCTGAGCGCCACCAGAGTCGCATTTCGCCCGCCGACGACGAGAGCGCCGAAATGGACGAGGCGAAGCCGTGGGTCATTTCGGTGTTCTCGTCGTCGG
>DASSAL010000110.1:0-2427 GCA_035685405.1 Actinoplanes sp.
CAGGGGCGTACCTGCAAGCGGGTGGGCGCTTCGCTGCCCGCCCCCGTCCCGGTGAAGCGCGCCGATCTGGCGGCGGCGCTGGACGCGTTGCTGGGCAACGTCTTCCGGTACACGCCGCAGGGCACCGCGTTCGAGGTGGGCATCTCCCGCCGCGACGGCTGGGTGGCGCTGCGGGTGGACGACGCCGGGACGGGCATCCCCGATCCCGAGCGCGCGATGCGCCGCGGCGAGAGCAACCAGGGTTCGACCGGCCTGGGACTGGACATCGCCCGGCGGGCGGCGCAGTCCACCGGCGGCTCGGTGAGCCTGGCCCGCTCGGCGATGGGCGGTGCCAGCGTGGTGATGCTGCTGGCCGACGCCGAGGCGCCCCCCAAACAGGCCAGCCGGTTCGGCCTGGTCGGACGACTGGCTCGGGAACGCGACCCGGGACGGCGAAAGTGGCCGCGTCAACGTGACAGCGAGAGCTGAGCAGACGGCCACCAGGGCAGGCACTCCGGACGGTACAACACTTGCTTAGATCTGTATTAACTACGTTCCGTTGGCGCGGGCGTGGTGGCACGCTTCGCTGCGATCCCATCCGGGTTCCCGGTCCGAAGCCCGCAGCAAGTCCCCGTATTCCGGACCGTGGAACCCTCCGCGCGGTGGGAGGTGGTCACCCCATAGCCTCCTCCCACCGCGCACCCGCACATCGAGGAGACGTCTTGTCCGCGCACCGACGCCCCGGTCCGCGCGGGGACGCGACCGTGCGGCGCCGCGCGGCCAGCGTGCCGGGACGCCGGCGGGCGGCGGGTCCCCGGAACAAGTCGTACCGGTTACTGCCGGTGGTGCTCGGTGGTGCCTTGCTGGGCATCGGGGCGATGGCCGGGCCGAGCGTGGTGGGCGGCGGCTGGGCGCCGGGCGCCGGTGGGCCGGGTGACGGGCAGATCAGCTACGCCGCCCTGCCCGAGGACGCGCCGGAGCAGGGTCTGGTGTACGAGGACCTGACCCCGGCCGGGCCGGATTCGCTGTGCGCGGGCGCGTACGAGCTGGATCCGGAGACCTGCACCCACGGCCCGGACAGCGCGCCGGCCGGTCTGCGGGTACGCCGCGACGTCGCGCCGGTCACCGCCGGGGCGCCGGAGCCGGTCGGGCCGGAGCGGGAAGCCGCCGTGGTGCCGCCGGACGCCGAGATCGTCCGGGACGAGGGCGGTAGCGCGCTGACCGCGGGCAAGCCGGCGCTGGTGCCGGAGGCCGCGCCCGGTGACGCCGACTTCGTGATGGGCAACCACGACGTGGCCTGCGAGGGCGACGGCCGCACCGGCCGCCGGGTGCAGGTGCTGTACCTGCACGAGTTCGGCACGCCGAGCCGCTACAACGGGTTCGTCGGCTCGGTCCGGGTGTGGTCGGCCGGGGTGGACGCGATCTACGACGCCAGCGCCGCGGAGACCGGCGGTTCCCGGCACATCCGGTTCGTCACCACGCCGTCCTGCCGGGTGGACGTGGCCGAGGTGCAGGTGCCGGAGCACTCGCTGCAGACGTTCCGCCGATCCATCACGGCGCTGCAGAAACTCGGGTACAACCGCACCGACCGCAAATACCTGATCTTCGCCGACACCAACGTGTACTGCGGGATCAGCACCTACGTCGCGGACCAGCGCCCGGGGCCGGGCAACCGCAACAACGGTGGCCCGTCGTACGGCCGGGTCGACGCCGGGTGCTGGAGTTCCGCGGTGGCCGCCCACCACCTCACCCACACGCTCGGTGCAACCCTGCGGGACTCGCCGAACGCCACCGGCGCGGGCAGTTGCACCGACGACCACGACCTGCTCTGCGGCCGGGACCGGACCAACGAACCGATCCGTACGGTGTGCCCGAAGAAGCACGAGATCCGGCTGGACTGCGGCCACGACGACTACTTCAGCACGAACCCGAAGCCGGGCAGCTACCTGGCCCGGAACTGGAACGTCGCGCAGAGCGAGTTCCTGCTGCGCAGCGACGGCGGCGCCGACGTGCCGGCCGCCACCGCACCGGACGCCCCGGCGGCGCCGGACCCGGCGCCGAGCACCGCGCAGCCGGCCGAACCGCCGGCCACCCAGGCACCGGACCGGCCACCGGCCGGCGGGGACGCCTCGGACGGCGGCGGTGACGCGCTGCCGCCACCCGGCCTGCCCCAGCCCGAGCCGCCGCAGCCCAGCGCGTCCACCGAGGCGCCCGCGGGGCCGACCGAGGGTGCCGAGCCACCGCCGGCCGAGGATCCGGTGCGGGCCCCGGCACAGCAACCGGCCGGATCAGCGGGCCGGCAGCCGGCCGGCGCCGCGCCGGTGCAGGCGGTCCTGGAGGTCCGGGAGGCGACCAGCACCTCGGCCCGGCTGACCTGGAGCGCGGCCGGGCCGGGCGCCCGCTACCAGGTGTCCGTCGACGGCGTGCCGATCGCCACCACGGTGGCCA
>DASSAL010000111.1:0-7778 GCA_035685405.1 Actinoplanes sp.
TGGGCGGCCGGCGGGTACGGCTGGGCGGGCGGCGGAGGTTGGGCGGGCGGCGGGTACGGCTGGGCGGGCGCCGGGTAGGGCTGGGCGGGCGCCGGGTAGGGCTGGGCGGCCGGCGGGTAGGGCTGGGCGAGCGCCGACGCCGGGCGGCCGGCGAAGCGCCGACTGTCGGGGTCGGGGTCGGGCGGGAAACCGTCGGGGCCGAACGGCTCGGCTGCGCCGCCCGACGTGGCCTCGGCCGGCTGCTGACCGGCGTGCTGCCCCTCGGACGTCATAACCGCCTCCTCCACGCTTGTCGGCCTTGCCAGCTTGGCACGGACGCGGCCACGCCGGCGTGCAGCACCGGCGGCCGTGCCAGCTGTCCGGCCTGGCCGTGCGGGACCGGCAGCCCGTGGGGAGCGGGTCGTCGGCCCCGGTCACCCGCCCGCGTGATGCCGGGCGGCAACCGTGCCCCACCGTACCGGGCGTTGCGGCCGCTCGAAACTCCGGTGTACGCACCTCGGAATCACCCAGCCTGACACAAAAAACCGCAAATCACCGGCCCCCGCGTGGGAAATGAGCGGGGTGCGGCATAAGTCGATCGGCGGGGTGCCGGGACGGCTGAAGAGGGCGGGACAAGCCGAGGTGAAGGGCTTTTTGACGGCTGATCGGACGAAGGAACGGCTGGCGTCGGGCCGGACGCGAAACGGCCCGCCCGAAGCGATCCGGGCAGGCCGTGATTGTGCTGCGCGACACAGCCGGGCACGGGCCGGGAACGGCTGCCGTGCGGGCCGGCGCGCTACGTGGCGCTATGGCGCGGCGATCAGCTGACGATGCGCTGGGCGAACAGAGCGATCTCGTCGCGCATGGACTGGGTGGGAGCCGACTGCATGGCGCGCTCGATGGCCCGCTTCTGGCGGCTGACCTGGTGGCGCTGGCGGACGTGCTTGATCATGCTCATCGCGTTCACTTCCCTTGGGCCGGTCGATGGCCCGGTGTTTGGAGCTCGTCTTCGGGATAGATCCATTGTCGCGCGCCGAAGACGAGCTGCCAAACGATTATGGGGTGATGCTGGGCACGGGCCTAAGAACCTTAGGATCAAAACGCCCAGCTGCCAAAATCCTTAAGTCCACGACAGTAGCGCCTCCTCCGGGTCCTCGAGGAAGCGGCCGACGTCGCGCAGGAACTTGGAGCCGAGTTCGCCGTCGATGATCCGGTGGTCGAACGACAGCCCGAGCGTGGTGACCTGACGAATCTTGATCTTCCCCTTGTGCACCCACGGGGTGGGCCGGATCGCGCCGAAGGCCAGGATTGCCGATTCGCCGGGAGGCAGGATCGGCGTACCGGTGTCCACGCCGAAGACGCCGACGTTGGTGATCGAGAAGGTGCCGCCGGCCATGTCCGACGGCGGGGTCTTGCCTGACTTCGCGACCTGCACCAGGGTGTTCAGGGCGTCGGCGAGCTGCCGCAGGGTGAGCCGGCCGGCATCCTTGACGTTCGGCACGATCAGCCCGCGATCGGTGGCCGCGGCGATGCCCAGGTTGACGTACTCCTTGATCACGATCTCGCCGGTGTCGCCGGACCAGGTCGAGTTGACCATCGGGTGCCGCTGGATCGCCAGCAGCACGCCCTTGGCCACCATCAGCAGCGGCGAGATGCGTACGTCCCGGAACTCCGGGCGGGCCTTGAGCCGCTCCAGCGACTTCATCGTGCGCGTCACGTCGACCGACAGGAACTCGGTGACGTGCGGGGCGGTGAACGCCGAGGCCACCATGTTCTCGGCGGTCAGCTTGCGCACGCCCTTGATCGGGATCCGCTGCTCGCGGGTGCCGTCGGCCGCGGGTGCCGGCTGGGCGGCCGGTTCGATGTCCGGTGCTGTGGCCGGTGCTGTGGCCGGTGCGGACGCCGCCTGCTGGACGTCCTCACGGGTCACCGAGCCCAGCGGCCCGGTACCGGTGAGGGAAGCCAGGTCGACGCCCAGGTCGCGGGCGAGCTTCCGGACCGGCGGCTTGGCGAGCACCGGACCGGCGCGGTGCCCGTTCGGTGCCTCCGGAGCCGGTGTCTCCGTCCCGGCGGCGGGAGCCGTCTGGGCGGGAGCCGCGGCGGCGGGAGCCGTCTGGGCGGGGGCCGGGGTGGCGGGAGCCGGGGCGGCGGGAGCCGCCGTTGCCTCGGGCGTCGGCGCCACGGCGGTGCCAGCGGCCGTTGCCACCGGGACGCCGGCTTGCGTTGGGATGGCCGTTGAATCGGCCGGAGCGTTGGCGCCACGGGACGCGGCTGCTGCGGTTGGGGCGTTGGCGCCCGTACCGATGCGGGGTCGTCTTTTGGCCGTTGTGGTTTTCGGGCCGTAACCCACCAGCACGGCGGTGCGCCCGCCGGGTGCCGGGCCACCGATCAGCCCCGGCTCGACCGCCCCCTCCTCAGGGGCGACCTCGACCGCGGCCAGCGACTCGGCAGACGGCGCCGGGCCATCGGGCTCGGACGGCAGCGGGCCGGCGCCGGGCTCGGTGTCGATGGCGACGATCGGCGCTCCGACCTCCACCGTGGTGCCGGCCCCGTGGAAGATCTTCGTCACCACGCCGGCCCACTTGGCCGGGATCTCCACCGCGGCCTTTGCCGTCTCCACCTCGACGATCGGCTGGTTCAGCTGGATCGTGTCACCCACCTTGACCAGCCAGGACAGGATCTCGCCCTCGGTCAGGCCCTCGCCCAGGTCGGGCAGCGTGAACTCCTTGATCCGCGACATCCGGGTCACCACCCGAACGTGCGGTCGACGGCGTCCAGCACCCGGTCGAGGTCGGGCAGGTATTCCTCCTCGACGCGGGCGGCCGGATAGGGGATGTCGAACCCGGTCACCCGCAGCACCGGCGCCTCCAGCGAGTAGAAGCACTCCTCGGTGATCCGTGCCGCGACCTCGGCGCCCAGGCCGAGGTTGCCCGGTGCCTCGTGGACCACCACGCAGCGGCCGGTCTTGCGCACCGACTCGTGCACCGGGTCCAGATCCAGCGGGGACAGCGTGCGCAGGTCGATGACCTCCAGGTCACGGCCGTCCTCCTCGGCGGCGGTCGCCGCCTCGAGGGCGGTCCGGACCATCGGCCCGTAGGCCAGCACGGTGGCGTCGGCGCCGGGGCGCACGATCCGGGCGGCGTGCAGCGGCAGCGACGGGCTGCCGTCCAGGTCGACCGGGCCCTTCTCCCAGTACCGGCGCTTCGGCTCGAAGAACACGATCGGGTCGTCGGAGGTGATCGACTGCTGGATCATGTGGAACGCGTCGGCCGGATTGGCGCAGGTCACGACCTTGAGGCCGGGGGTGTGCGCGAACAACGCCTCGGGCGACTCGGAGTGGTGCTCGACCGCGCCGATGCCGCCGCCGTACGGGATCCGGATGACGATCGGCAGCCGCACGTTGCCCAGCGAGCGGTAGTACATCTTCGACACCTGGGACACGATCTGGTCGAACGCCGGGAACACGAACCCGTCGAACTGGATCTCGCAGACCGGCCGGTACCCGCGGATGGCCAGGCCGATCGCGGTGCCGATGATGCCGGACTCGGCCAGCGGGGTGTCGATCACCCGATCCTCACCGAAGTCCTTCTGCAGGCCGTCGGTGATCCGGAAGACGCCGCCGAGCTTGCCGACGTCCTCGCCCATGATGATGACCTTGGGGTCGTTCTCCAGGGCCCGGCGCAGGCCGTGGTTGAGGGCCTTGCCGAGCGTGACGGTCTCGCTCATCAGTGGGCGCTCCCCTCGAACGAGGCGTGGTATTGCTCGAACCAGGCACGCTCGGCGTCGACCTCGGCCGAGCCGTGTGGATACACGTTGTCGAACATGGTGACCGGCTGCGGGTCGGGCATCTCCAGCACGCGTTCGCGCAGGCTCAGGGCCACCTCCGCGGCCTTCTGATCCACCTCGCCGAAGAACGCGTCGTCGGCCAGCTGCTGCTTGACCAGGAAACTCTTCATCCGCGCGATCGGGTCCTTGGCCTTCCAGGACTCCACCTCGCTGGCGATCCGGTACCGGCTCGGGTCGTCCGAGCTGGTGTGCGCGCCCATCCGGTAGGTGTACGCCTCGATCAGCGTCGGGCCCTGGCCGTTGCGGGCCTGGTCCAGCGCCGCCCGGGTGACCGCGAAGGTGGCCAGCACGTCGTTGCCGTCCACCCGCACACCGGGGAAGCCGTACCCGTCCGCGCGGCGGTACAGCGGGACGCGGGTCTGGCGCTCCAGCGGTTCGGAGATCGCGTACTGGTTGTTCTGGCAGAAGAAGACGATCGGGGCGTGGAAGACGCCGGACCAGACGAACGCCTCGTTGACATCGCCCTGGCTGGTGGCGCCGTCACCGAAGTACGCGATGACCGCCTCGCCGTCGGCGTTGCCGGTCTTGCCGTCCATGGTGATGCCCATGGCATATCCGGTGGCGTGCAGCGTCTGGGCGCCGATCACGATCGTGTAGGTGTGGAACTTGAACTCGTTCGGGTCCCAGCCACCCTGGTCAACGCCGCGGAACAGGCCGAACGGCATGATCGGGTCGATCCCCCGGGTGTAGAGGACGCCGTGTTCCCGGTATGTCGGGAAGGCCATGTCCTGCGGCCGCATCGCCCGGCCGGATCCGACCTGGGCGGCCTCCTGGCCCAGCAGGCTGGCCCAGATGCCGAGCTCACCCTGCCGCTGCAGGGCGGTCGCCTCGGCGTCCAGCCGGCGCACCGTGACCAGGTCGCGGTAGAGCTCGCGGTACTCGTCGTCGGTGAAGTTCACCGAATAGGTCACGCCGTCGTCGGTGGTGACGCTGTCGACGTGGTCCCCGTCCGGGGTGAGAAGTTGGACGAAGCCGCCGGCCGGGGCGCCGAGCCCCGCGTCGCTGTCGTCGTTCGCCATCCGTATCTCCCTGTTCCTCTCTGCGCCCACGGCGGGGGTTGCCCGTCCGCGGCGAACCGCTGGTGCCGCGCCTGGCCCGGGTGAGGTTGCCGCGCGGCTCGTACGGCGCGACCACCGCCGCGCCGGGGAGTGACGGTGCCCACGCGCCTCTCGGCCGCCGTGCCGTCGCTCCCATCCTGACAGAGAACGTGAGCCGGGTTACAGGTCGGGTGGATCACACAGGAGATTGTGCCGTTATATCGCCGCCGGTATTTGCCCGATAACCGCCATTTTGGGCTGCCCCTTCCGTACGAACGGCCGCTCATCCCCGCAGCCGACCTGGCCATCCGTCGTTCACCCCGGTGTCCGCCGATTCAAGTTGATCATTATCCGGGGGTGTGTGGGACGTGCGCGAGCCGAACGACGACGGGCTGGTTCCGCCGATCAAGGTTCTGCGCAAGCGGCTCAACGGGGTCTATCGGGCCGACGGCCTCACCGGCCCGACCCGGCGGTACGTGCTGATCGTGGCGATGCTGGTGGGTCTGGCGTCGCTGCCCACGCTGGCCGCGATCACGGCCGGCTCCAACGAGCTGAACGACGGCACCTCCGGCGCGATGGACGTGCCGTTCCTGCCGCCGCCGTCGTCGCTTCCGGGCACCCCGCGCACGCCGTCGCCGTCGCCGTCGCCGTCGGCCGGTGCCCCGCCGGACGGGGACGAGGGCCCCCCGGCCGCGGCCGGCGAGGCGGTGCCGGCACATGCGGGAAAGCGGGACAGCAAGCCGCGGCCGTCGGAAACGGACAGCAGGGCGGTGCGCGAGGAGTCCGACGATGAGTCGTACGACCCGGAGAAGGCCCCGCCGACTTCCCCCGCCCGCCCCGGCACCGCCCGTCCGGTGTCGGGCGGGTTCTCGGTGCCCGGGCGGTGGCGGCAGAAGCAACCGACCCCGCCGCTGAAACCGGTCGAGCCGTCGCGTCCCGACCGGCCGGCTCCCGACCGGCCGGCTCCTGACCGGCCGGCTCCCGACCGGCCGGCTCCCGACCGGCCGGCACCCGACCGGCCTTCGCGTCCCGGCCAGCCCTCGTGCCACGACCGCGCCAAGTGTGGCTCCCGCCCGTCGCATCACCACCGCCCGGACTGGTCCCGGCACCGGCAGTGCGACAACGCCGCCGGCAGTGCCCGGGCGGACCGCGCGCCTGGTCAGCAGCGGTCAGCCGACCGAGGCCGGCGGGTGGTTGCCCACCGCGCGGAGCACCGCGAGCTCGAGCAGTTCCTCCGTACCGTCGTCAGTCACCGGTCCACCGACCGGTCCACATCCAGCCGGAGGTCATCGATGGCCGAACGCCCGCACAACGTGCGTCCGTCGCACTTCGAGCGCACCCACAACAGCCGCCGCCACCAGGTCGAGGCACGCCCGGACGAGGGCCACGGGGTGGCCCGCTCGTACCGCGGTGCGCACCGGGCCGAACACCAGTACCACGCCGACCTTTCCTGGGACGACCACCGCAGCTCACGCGTGGGCCGGCGTCACGCCGAACGGCGGTCACCCTGATAACCGCAGTCTTGCGCCCTCGACGGTGGCCGACAGCCGCGGATCCCCGGGGATAACGTCCTCAGTCGTCGGCGAGGCGGTGCCGGTTGTGCTCGATCCAGGCGTCGATCGCGGCCGGGTCGTTCGGGTCGACGCCTTCGGAGATCAGCTGGGCCACCGCCGCGGTAGCAGGGCTGCGCCGCTCGCCGGTCGCGTACAGCCGGGCGAACTCCGGAATCATCTCCTCGACCACCGAGTCGACCTGGTCCGCGGCCGCGTCCGGCAGGCCGCGCATGCGGACCGCGTACGCCGACCAGGCCCGGGTGACCCGCGGCAGCATCGCCGCGTCATCCATGTCCAGGACCGCCCGGCGGTGCACCCAGTCCAGCAGGAACAGCCCGGCCACCGCGGGACTCCAGCGCAGCGGGTCCGGATCCGGCAGGGTGGCCGCGTGGTCCACGATCAGGCTCAGGCAGAAGTGCAGGCTGGCCAGTTCCTCGTCGGCGTGGAGGCCGGCGAGGCCGAAGCGGGCCGCCTCGGGCGATGCCAGGAAGTCGCGCAGCACGTCCGGTGCGGCCGGCAGGGGCGGTTCGGCCAGCGGCGGCACGGTGGCGGCCGGCAGCAGCGCGATGCGGGCGCCGGCCAGCGCCCGGTCGGTCGACAGTGAACCGTCGGCCGGCAGCTCGCTGAGCCCGTCGGTGACCTCCAGGTGCCGGTCCACCTCGCCGCGCAGGCGGCCCGGGTCCTCCTCGCGGAACCAGGTCAGCTCGTCCGCCGCACACATCTCCCGCACCTGGCCCAGGATCCGCTCGGCCGGGCTGCCGACGAACACGTCCTTGGTGATCCCGATGTTGTGGTCGATCAGCGCCACCACGGCGTGTTCCGGTCCGCCGTCGTCCCGGTCCTCGTACGCGAAGGTGACCAGGTAGGACGTCTGGTCACCGTAGACGTCGCCGTACGAGTAACAGCCGGTCGGCCGCACGCGGCCGAGCTGTGCCGTCCACGCCGGAGCCTGCGCCCCGGCGTGCACCTCGGCGGCACCGGCGGCGTCCGGCACCAGCGTGGCGAACACCGACCGGATCGTGGTGGCGGCCGCCGAGCGGCGCCGCGAGGTCGAGCTCAGGAACTCGCCGACGAAGTCGCGGACCGCCGCGGCACGGTCGTCCGTGGCGACGGCGTAGACGCTGCCCAGCAGCGCGGTGCCCAGCATCTCGGCGTCCAGGGCGCAGTCGAGCTTCGCCACGTCGCGGGCCGCATGCAGGACCGCTTCGTACGGAGTCTGGGGAGCCGGCATGTCGCGAGCGTACCCGTCGCACCAGCTCCGGGCGTCACTCCGCCCGCACGGTGGTGAGCGCCTCCCGGGCCTGGGCGTACGCGTTGAGCACCTCACGCACCGGCGCCACCACGTACTCCCGCGCCACCTCGG
>DASSAL010000112.1:0-20080 GCA_035685405.1 Actinoplanes sp.
GGTCTGGTGCAGCGGCATCAGCTGCTGCCACTGGGTGAACACCTTCTTCACCTCGGCGCTCTCCCACGACCCCTTGCCGGCCATCAGGTCGACGTGGAACTGGTAGCCGTTGATGCGCATGTTGAGGATGTCGAAGGTGCCCATCGCCGGCCAGCCGTCCTTGTCCGCGAACGCGATCGGGATCAGCTTGTCCGCCTTCATCTTCTCGGCGAGCGTGACCAGCTCGTCGAGGGTCGTGGGCGGGGTGTACCCGCGCTCCTCCCAGACGCTCTTGCGGTAGAACAGTGCCCACGGGTAGTACGACTGCGGGACGAAGTACTGCTTGCCGTCCTCTGCGGTGCTCGCCGCCTTGAACGAGTCGCTGACGACGTCGATCGGCCAGACGTCGCTGACGTCGCCGATCAGCTCCCGGCGGGCGAAGAACTGCATGCGGTATCCGGCGAACCAGGAGAACACGTCGTCCGGGTTGCCCTGCAGGTAGTTGTTGATCTGCTCCTGGAAGGTGTTGTGGTCGACCTCGTTGAGCTTGACCGTGATGCCGGCGTTCTTCGACTGGAAGTCCGCGACCGCGGCCTGGCGCTGTTTGGCGAAGGTGGTACCGGTCTCGTTCGAGCCGAAGGTGACTTCGCCTGCGCCGTCACCGGAGTCGCCGCCGCCACCGCTATCGTCGTCGCCACCGCACGCGGCCAGGGCGGGCAGGGCTGCGACGGTGCCGAGAGCCGCCGCCGCCCGGAACAGGCTGCGACGGGGGACCGGGTAACCGACCAGGGACGGCGCGGGCGAACCCGTCGAAGGTGTCTGAACCATCCGAGCCTCCGAACTGAGCACGGCGATGGCTCGCCGGGCGATCAGCAGTCGAAATCAATAGTCGGAATGTTTCACAGGCATTACGGCGAAGCAATAGCCGTGATCTTGTCGGAACACGGCGTAAGGCGTGCCCGGCCACGATTCGGCCGGGCGCGCCTGATCCGCCTCGACGTCAGGCCTTGCTGCCCGACTTCGCCTTCCGTGCCGGCGCCTTCTTCGTGCGTGCCTTCTTGGGCGCGTGTCCCTGGGCGCTGCCGGTGGAGTCCTTGGCGGCGACCCGGCGTGCGGCGGCCCGCTCCGGTGGACCGCCGGCCGGCGCCGCGGAGTCGGCGCGGGCGGCCCGCGCCCGCTCCACCGACGCCCGCAACGCCGCCATCAGATCGGCCGCCGCGGTCGGCGGGGCAGTGTCGTCCGCGGCCGGCACCACCTCACGACCGGCCACCTTCGCCTCGATGACCGCCTGCAGCGCCAGCCGGTAGTCGTCGGTGTACCGCTTGGGATGGAAGTCCGAGGCCATGGAGTCGATCAACGACGTCGCCATGGTGAGCTCGGCCGGGCGGGTCTCGACGTCCGCGTCGAGGAAGGGGAAGGTCGGCTCGCGGACCTCGTCCGGCCACAGCATGGTGTTGAGCATGAGCACGTTCGCGTGCACCCGCAGGGTGGCCAGCTGCTCCCGGTGGCGAAGCGCCACCTTCACGATGGCGATCTGGTCGGTGCGCACCAGCGCCTCGCGCAGCAGCACGTACGGTTTCACCGCCGCGCCGTCGGGCTCCAGGTAGTACGCGTTGGCGTAGAAGATCGGATCGATCTGCTCGGCCGGCACGAACTCCAGCACGTCGATCGCGTGTGTCGAGGCGAGCGGCAGGCCGGCGAAGTCGTCGTCGGTGAGCACCACCATGTCGCCGCCGCCCAGGTCGTACCCCTTGGCGAGGTCTTCGTACGCGACCTCCTGGCCGCAGCCCACGCACATCCGCTGGTAGCGCACCCGGGAGCCGTCGGCTGCGTGCAGCTGATGGAACCGGATGTGCTTCTGCTCGGTCGCCGCATACACCTTCACCGCGATCGACACCAGCCCGAACGAGATCGCGCCGTTCCAGATCGACCTCATGCCAGCTCTCCCGCACTCGAGGGATTCGAACGAGTGTTCTAATCGCAGCTTAGGCCACTACATCTAGTGTGGCAAAGCTTCCGGACCCACAACCTCCAGCGAGGTCTGTGCCCGAACGGACCTTGCCGCGTAGAATCGCCTCGTGGCCGACGGCGGTGCACGCAGCGGTGCCGCGGGCGAGAGGGTGACCGATCCCGCGCTGGACGAGGTGCTGCGCGCGGCCGGATTCCAGATCACCGAGGCCGGCCGGCGGCGCTGGCGGGCGGAGCTCGCCCACCCCATCCCGCAGGCGGCGCTCGACGACGGCAAGCGGCTGCTCGACCGGGCCCGGGGCCGCGCCGCGTGACCGATATCGCCGTCGTCTACGACGCCTCCGCGCTGGTCGCGTACGCGCACGGTCAGATCGCCGCCGCCGAGTTGATCTCTGAGATCAACGCCGAGGGGCGCCATGTCGGCGTGCCGTCCACCGCCCTGGCGACGGCGCTGGCCGCGTTGACCGACGAGTGGGACATCACCCAGCTGATGCGCCTGATGGGCACCCGGACGATGGTCATCCTCCCGCTCGGCGACGGCGGGCCGGACGAGCTCCGGCAGGTGGGCGAGTTCACCCGCCTGGCTGACTGCGACCTCAACGTCGGGCACGCGGTGGCGGCGGCGCTGGCCCACCGTGCCTTCTACGTCACCGACAACCCGAAGCTCGCCGAGATCGCCCTCCCGCCGAGCTGGCCGGTCCTCGACCTCAGCCCGGTCCGCCTGGTCAGCGACCGGTACGGGCTCGACGTCGCTCCGGCCGCCGTGATCGAGCCGGCCCCAGCGGACCGGCACCCGGACGATCCCGCCGAGATTCCGGTGGGAATCGAGCCGATGCTCGCCACCCTCGGTCCACTCCCCACCGCGGGGGAGTGGGGTTACGAGTTCAAGTGGGACGGCGTCCGGGCGATCGCCTACGTGGACGGCGACGACCTGCGCCTGCTCGCCCGGAACAAGACGGACGTGGCGCACACGTACCCGGAGCTCGACGCCCTCCGGACCGCGCTGGCCGGCCGCCGGGCGGTTCTCGACGGCGAGATCGTGGCGCTCGGCCGCACCGGGGTGCCCAGCTTCGCCGCGCTCCAGCAACGCATGCGCACACCCGCGCCCACGCCGGCCACGGTCCGCACCAAGCCGGTCCGCTTCTACCTGTTCGACCTGCTGTACCTGGACGGCACCGACCTCACGCCGCTGCCCTATGTGGAGCGGCGGGACGCCCTTCAGCGGCTGGGCCTCAGCGGGGACACGGTGGACACGCCGCCGTACTGGACCGGCGACGCCGGGCCGGCGCTGCTGGACGCGGCCGGGGAACTCGGGTTGGAGGGCGTGATGGCCAAGCAGCTCGGCTCGCCGTACCAGCCCGGGCGGCGGTCACCCGCCTGGGTCAAGGCGCCGCTCACCGCCACCGCCGAGGTGGTCGTGGGTGGATACAAGCCGGGCGGCCGCGGGCGGTCGGCTGGCATCGGCTCGCTGCTGGTCGGCATGTTCGACGCCGGCGACCGGCTGACCTATGTGGGTCAGGTGAGCACCGGCTTGAGCGGCGAGGATCAGGGCCAGCTGCAGGACCGGCTGGCGGAGCTGCGGCAGCCGGGCTCGCCGTTCGCCACCCCGGTGCCCCGCCCGCACGCGCGGCAGGCCGAGTGGGTCCGCCCGGTGCTGGTGGCCGAAGTCACCTTCCGTTCCTGGACGCCCGACCGCCGCCTGCGTCAGCCGTCCTGGAAGGGCCTGCGCCCGGACCGGGACGCCGCCGACGTACGGTTTCCCGGCTGATCGCCGCGGAGATCGGCGACGCCGGTAGCCGGGCGCTCAAGCAGCGGGCCACCGACGCCGTGAACGCGTTCCTCGCGCCCCGATGGGGATGGCATACGCCTAGGCGCCTCCGGTGGCTGCCGGCGCTCGGGTGCCGCTCAGCAGCGCCTCGGCGGTGCCCGTGTCGGTGAGCAGGACATTGACCCATCCGCCGGTCAGCGCGGCGTGGATGGCGGCGTGCTTGCTCTCGCCGCCGGCGATGCCGACACGGTGTGGCACCGCGCGCAGGGCGTCCGGGGCGATGCCCACGACGCGGTCGTCGAGGTCACTGTGGACGAGAACCCCGGCGGCGTCGAAGTACCGCTGGCACACGTCCCCGACCGCGCCGGCGGCGAGCAGCTTGTCCTGTTCCGCCGGGTCGACGGCGTTGCCGCTGGCGCGCAGCAGCGGTGACGGCGGCAGGCTGCCGATGCCGACGAGAACCATGGTGAGGCGGTTCCACTCGGCGGCCACCGCGGCCACCGCCGGGTCGTGCAGCAGCGTGTCCCGGATGCTCTTGCTGCCGACCAGCCCGGGCGCCGGAACGAAGATCGGCGTGGCCCCGGTGAGCCGGGCCAGTTCGCTCAGCAGCCGGTTGCCCTCGGCCTGGGCGGACGGGGCGCCGAAGCCGCCGACGAGCTGGATGACGCTGTCGCCACCGGGTAGGCGCAGCGGTTGCATGCGGTCGACGGCGGCCAGCAGGGTCTGGCTCCAGCTGGAGATGCCGATGCGCTCACCGCCGGTGAGCGTCGTCTCCAGGTACGACGCGCCGGCCGACCCGAGGGCCGCCGCGATGTCGTGGTGCGAGCCCTGTACGTCGACGATCACCGCCTCCGCCAGGCCGTACTTCTGCTCGAGGGCCTCTTCCAGGTCGGTGTGTATCCCTTGGGCGACGGCCACCACCGTCCGCACGATGCCCAGCTCGGCGGCCCGCTTGAGCAGCCGGGACACCCGGGCCTGGGACAGGTGCAGCGTGTCGGCGATGTCGACCTGCCGGATCCCCCGTTCGTGGTACATCCGGGCCACCTTGGTGATCAGCCGGATCTCTCCGTTGGTCGGTGTCCGGGACATGCTGCGCGGCGCTGAGGCCATCGGGAGCCCTTCCTGACGCTGGCGTACCTACCGAATATTAATGCAGTAGGTCTCCGCGCAGATGACCACGTACGGGTCGTGCCCCTCGACCTCGATCGGCACCCCGTCCGCCGGCCGCGTGCCGGACTGCCGGACGTTCCCGGTCCGCGGGTCGACGATCCAGTACCGGCTGGGCACCCGCCCATCCGCGTCCAGGAACGTCCAGCTACCACCGTGCTCGGCGTACCCGACGTAGAGCACGCCCGGGTCGAGCAGTCCCCGGGTGTTGAGGCCGACGTCCCAGCAGGGACTGGCGCCGGCGAGGGGCAGATCCCCGAGGATCCGACCGACCAGGCCGACGTACCGGCTGCCCTCGAAGGCCAGGGCCTCCCGCCAGCCGGCGTCCGGGCAGAGGAAGTACTCGCCGTGGCCGGGTTCGGCGGGATGCAGCCGCCATTGCCAGAGGCTGGCCGCGCCGTACGCGACGCCCATGACCGCCCCGGCGCAGACGTTGGACCACGCCTCGTGGCCCTGCCACCAGCCCTCGGCCACTCCCCGCCGCCCGGTGTGCTCGTAGCTGGGCTCACCGTTCATGATCGCCTTGGCCGGCCGGTACGCCCACATGGTGGCCAGCCGGTCCGGGACGTGGTCACCGGCGTGCCCGGTCTGGCACGCCTGGAAGTCGAGCCAGTCGGCGTCCTGGTGGGCGTTGGGGTGCGCGTGCGGCCGGTAGTGGATGCCGGTGGGCTGGCGGTAGGCGTCCCACGCCCGGATCTCCCGGCCACCCGCCTCGATCTGCGGCTCGGTGCCCGCCCCGTCGGCGCCCGGGAGATAGATCGCCGGCCGGGCGCCGTAGCGGGCGACCAGGTAGCGGCAGTACCGGGCGTACTCGGCGGGTGGGACGACCGGGCCCGCGGTGCCGAGTCCCTTCCAGCCGTAGCCGTGGAACACCGGTTGCCACACCGGTGTGATGCCATGGTCGACGAGGACGTCGACGATGCCGTCCAGGTACTGGAAGTAGTCGACGTTCATCCGGGTCAGCCGGCCCTCGGGCAGGTCGGCGAATCCCACCTCGAAACCCTCGTCGACGTTCCGGGCGGCCGGCCCGCGGGCGTGCATGTCCGGCTGGACGCTCATCAGCAGCACGGCGGTGAAGCCCTTGGCCTGCCGGTCGGCCGCATACGTGGCGACGTCGTCCGTGGTGGCCCGCCACGGCATCGCCCAGGCGGTGTCGATGACGAAGAACGCCGGTGACCCGTCGGCGTACCGGAGGCTCCGGCCGCGGGGATGAGCGCTCACCAGGCCCCGCGTCACCGCCCGGTGCGGGTGGGCGGCGGGCGGCGGCGCCGCGGTCAGCCGGCCACCGGCGGCCGGCAAGTCCCCGGCGGCCTCGACCTGCCAGGTCCACTCGCCGGACCGCTTCGGGGAGGCGAACCGGATCCGCCACGTCGTTCCGCCGTCCCAGAACAACGGCCGGCGCACCTCGTCGCCGTCGGAGTGGCGGAACATGGCCCAGGCGTCGACGTCCAGGTACGGGTTCTCCGCGGCCGGCCCGCTGACCGTGAGCTCCACCTCGCTCCACTGCCGGGCGACCGTCTCCGGCCCGGTCACGAGCGACTCCCGTCGAACCGGGTGCGGCGCACCTCGCCGGCCCAGTGCCGACGCCGCCGTTGCCGGTCCGCTTCGGACAGCGCCGGCGCGTAGACCGGCCCGCCGCCGGTGGCCGGCCACGCCGCCTGCCGTCCCAGCGCCGCCCAGGCCAGCCGGGCCGCGCCCACCGCGGAGATCTCGGCCACCTCGCCCACCTGCACCTCCCGGCCCAGCAGGTCGGCCTGGGTCTGGACGACGAGATCGGCGGCGGTGGCGCCACCGTCGGCGCGGAACAGCCGCAGCCGGGCCGTCTGCTGCTCGATGACGTCGACGATGTCGCAGATCTGGTGGCTGACGGCGTCCACCGCGGCCCGGGCGAGGTGTGCGCGGCCGGTGGTCTCCCGCATGCCGGACAGCACCGCATGCGCGCCGCGGTCCCAGTGCGGGGCGCCCAGACCGGCGAACGCGGGCACCAGCGTCACGCCGCCGCTGTCCGGCACCGTCTCGGCCAGCGCGATGAGGTCGCCCACGCGGCCGCCGGTGAGGATGTCCGCCGCCCAGGTCAGCGCGGCGCCGGAGAACAGGATGTTGCCCTCCAGCGCGTAGGTCGGTGCACCGCCGATGACCCAGGCCAGCGTGGTGGGCACCGATGACTCGGCGGCCGGCCGCGCGTCGATCGGCGCCATCACCGAGGAGCCGGTGCCGTACGTCGCTTTCGCCGTACCCGCGGTGGTGCACCCGTGCCCGTACAGGGCGGCGTGCGAGTCGGCCAGCACCGCGAGAATCGGCGTGCCGGCGGGGATCTGCGGCAGGGTGCCGGCCGTCCCGAAGCCAGCGTCCGAGGCGAGCGGCGTGGGCAGCGCGGTGGCCGGCACGCCGAAGATCTTCAGCAGGTCGGCGTTCCAGTCCAGGTCGGCGATGTCGTAGAGCAGGGTGCGCGAGGCGTTGCCGGCTTCGCAGAGATGCCGCGCGCCGCCGGTGAGCCGCCAGATCAGGTACGCGTCGACGGTGCCGAGCCGGACGTCGTCGAGCGGCGTGCCGGCCGGCAGGTGATCGAGCACCCAGCGCATCTTCGGCGCCGAGAACATCGGGTCGACCCGCAGGCCGGTGCGCTCGTACACCAGCTGCCGATCGGCGCGGGTGATGTGCTCGGCACACCAGGCCGTGGTGCGGTGGTCCTGCCAGCCGATCACCGGTCCCACCGGCTGCCCGGTGCCGGCCCGCCACCCGACGATCGACTCCCGCTGGCTGGACAGCGCGATCCCGCGGACCTCCGCATCCGGTGCGCCGCGCCGGCACGCCGCGACCGCGTCCCGGACGCTCGACCAGATCAGCTCGGCGTCCTGCTCGATCCATCCGGGCCGCGGCGCCGAAACGCCGACCGGTGCCGCACCGGTGGACAGCACCCGGCCGTCCGCGGTGACCAGCACCGCTTTCGAGTTCGTCGTGCCCTGGTCGATCGCCAGGATCGCCTGGGCATGTGGGGCAGCGGCCACGAGCGTCTCCTCCTCCGCCGAGCCTAGGGCTTGACTAGAATTGCAGTACTGATAGATTATGCAGCTATGACACGTCGACGTCGAGTGATCATCAATACCGATGCGAAAAACGAGGCCGACGACCAGTACGCGATCGTGCACGCCTTGCTGTCGCCCTCGCTCGACGTCCGCGGGTTGATCGCCGCGCACTTCGGCACGAAGCGCAGCACGCGCAGCATGCAGGAGTCGCGCGAGGAGATCGACCGCCTGCTCCTCTTGATGGACCTGCAGGACAAGGTCACGGTGGCCGACGGCGCGGCCGCGGCGATCGCCGACGACCGGACCCCGCAGGACAGTGCCGGCGCCCGCCTGATCATCGAGGAGAGCCGGCAGGCCACCGCGCAGGATCCGCTGTACGTGGCCTTCCTCGGGCCGCTGACCGACATGGCCTCGGCCATCCTCCTCGACCCGGAGATCGTCCGGCGCCCGGTCGTGGTGATCTGGATCGGCGGCGTCGGATACGGCGGCGTCGAGACGTATCCCGGCATCGAGTTCAACCTGAGCAACGACATTCCCGCGGCCAACCTGGTGTACGACTCCGGCATCACCGTCTGGCAGGTGCCGAGCAACGTCTACTCGCAGGTGTCGGTCAGCTACGCCGAACTCGAGGAGCGGATCGGCGGCACCAGTCCACTGGCCGACTACCTGATCGAACAGATGGTCGAGTGGAACGCCACCTATCACCCGGAACCGATCGAGTCCCGCTCGCTGGGTGACTCGCCGGCGATTTCGCTGATGTTGTATCCGCGCGGTGGCACCTTCCGCACCGTGCCCGCCCCCCGCTTCGGCCGGGAGGGCCACTACCTGCCCGGCTCCGGGCATCCCGTCCGGGTCGTCGAATCCGTCGACGTCCGCTTCCTCATCGAAGACATGTTCGCCAAGATCCGGCGGTTCGGCCGGAGTTCCCCCTCCCTTCCCCCTCAAGGAGATCCCTCATGACCGGGTCCACCTATTCTCGTCGCCGCTTCCTCGGCATGACCGCCATGGCGGCCGCCGGCGCCGGCCTGAGCGCGTGCACCGGTGTCTCCAACGACGACTCCGGCGGCGGATCCACCAGTGGCGGCGGCTCGAACACGCTGCGGCTGTTCACCTACGAGGACGCGTCCCAGCTGGACAACTTCAAGGCGCAGATCGCCAAGTTCGACCAGCAGAACGGCACCACCACCACGGTGGACAACCTGCCCGGTTCGGGCGCGGCGGTGTACCCGGACAAGCTGCGCACCGAGCTGCTCGGCGGTGCCGGCCCGGACGTGTGGCGCATCTGGGGCGGGCAGATCGGTGCGCCGTACGCCAAGGCGAAGCAGGCGGCCGACCTCGCGCCTTACTACACCAAGTACGGCTGGGACAGCAAGATCAACCCGAACGCCGTCGCCGGCATGACCTTCGACGGCGTGCAGAGCGGTGTCCCGTTCTTCCTGGCCGGTGTCGGTGCCTGGTACAACAAGTCGCTGTTCGCCAAGGCGAAGGTCGAGGTGCCCACGTCGTACGCCGAACTCGAGCAGATGAACGACAAACTGGTCGCCGCCGGAATCACCCCGATGGGCACCGGCGGCAAGTACGGCTGGCACATCATGCGGCTCTACGAATACCTGCTGGAGCAGGCCGCCGGCCCGGAACTGCACGACAAGCTGCTCACCGGCGCGGAGAGCTGGGACCGCCCGGAGGTGGTCACCGCCTTCACCAACTTCAAGAAGTGGCAGGACAAGAAGTGGATCCCGGAGGGGGCGCTCGGCCTCGACCCGGCCGACATCGAGCCCGGCTACGTGCAGGGCAAGAACGCCTACACCATCACCGGGCAGTGGACCGAGAACAACGCCATCCTGAGCGCGAAGAAGTCACCGGAGGACTTCGGCACGTTCGAGTTCCCGACCGACCACACCCCGGCGCGCCACTCCGGGTTCGTCGAGGGCTACATGATCAACGCCAAGTCCGGCAACAAGGACAAGGCCGCGGCCCTGATCGACTTCCTCGTCACCCCGGAAACCCAGAAGGCACTCGGCATCACCGGCTCCACGGTGAACGGCGCGGAGCCGGACCGGGCGAAGCTGCCGCTGTCCTACCAGTGGACCGAGATCAACAAGACCAGCCAGTTCTACACCATCCAGGACCAGGCCTTCCCCAAGCAGCAGGCGGACCAGTACTTCAGCCTGCAGAGCGAGCTGCTGCAGGGCAAGGTCAGCCCGGCCGACGCCGCCGAGCGGATGCAGGAGATCGTCTCCGCCTGGGCGAAGAAGCAGTAGGACGATGGCCACGGTCGCGGCTCCGGCGCCCGCTCCGACCAGGAAGAAGAAGAGACACGGCGGTCTCACGGCGTGGGTGTTCGCACTGCCCGCGCTCGCCGTCTACATCGCCTTCCTGGTCTACCCGGCCTTCTCCTCGTTGTTCTTCAGCCTGACCGACTGGGACGGCCTCAGCCCCAGCTACAACATCGTCGGGCTGGACAACTACACCGCCATGGCCTCCGACGACGTGGTGATCCGGGCCGCGATCAACAATGTCATCTGGACCGTGGTGACGATCGCCGTGCCGGTCGTGCTCGGCCTGACCCTCGCGGTCACCCTCAACGGCAAGGTCCGCGGCAAACCCATCCTGCGGATGATCTTCTACACCCCGGGCGTGCTGCCGCTGGTGGCGGTCGCCTCGATCTGGGGCTGGCTCTACAACCCCGACTACGGCGCGGTCAACGAGTTCCTGCGGGTGATCGGGCTGGACAGCCTGGCGCAGCCCTGGCTGGGCCAGAACTCGACCGCGCTGGCCGCCGTGATGGTGCCGGCGATCTGGCTGCGTACCGGCTTTCCGATGCTGCTCTACCTGGCCGCGTTGCAGGGCATCTCGCACGACCAGTACGAAGCGGCCACCATGGACGGCGCGACCCCCTCGCAGCAGTTCTGGCACATCACCATGCCGAACCTCAAGCCCGCCCACTACATCGTGCTGGCGCTGTCGCTGATCGACTCGTTCAAGGTCTTCGACCTGATCTACGCCACCACCTACGGCGGGCCGGGCACGGCCACCCAGGTGATGGGCACCTGGATGTACTTCAACGTCTTCCAGTACTACCAGGCCGGGTACGGCACCGCGATCGCCGTCGTGATCACCGTGGTGGCGATCGCGGTCAGCATCCCGTACGTGCTGTCGCAGACCAAGGAGCACGACCGATGAGCAGTCTGAGCTCGGCTTCGGTGCCGCAGCCGGCCGCCGCGCTGCCGGATGCCGTGGTGGCCACCGAGGAGCCGCCGGCCGGCCGGCCCAAGCCCAAGGGCGGCGTCACCGCCACCGTGATCCTGTCCATCGCGGCGGTCATCTGGATCTCGCCGCTGGTCCTGTTGCTGATCACCAGCGTCCGGCCGCTGGCTGACTTCATCGCCAGCGGTCCGCTGACCTGGCCGAACGAGGTCACCTGGGCGAACTTCACGGAGGCCTGGAACATCGGCAACTTCGCCACCACGTACCGCAACAGCGCGATCCTGCTCGCCCTCAAGGTGCCGATCGGGGTCCTGCTGTCCGCCATGCTGGCGTTCGCCTTGTCGAAGCTCCGGATCCGCTTCCGCCGCACCATCATGTTCGCGGTGTTCCTCGGGCTGACCATCCCGATCTACATCACCATCGTGCCGGTGTTCATCATGCTGCGCAGCATGGGCATCACCGACAACCTGCTCGGCCTGGTCGGCCCGTACCTGGCGTTCGGCATCCCCTTCCAGGTCCTGGTCCTGCAGTCGTTCTTCCGGCAACTGCCCGACGAACTCATCGAGGCCGCCAAGATCGACGGCGCCAGCGAGTGGCGGATCTTCTTCCGGCTGATCCTGCCGCTGTCCCTGCCGGCCCTGGTCACCGTGGCGATCCTGGACGCGGTGGCCACCTGGAACGAGTTCCTGTTCGCGCTGATCGTGCTCAACTCCGACGCGAGCAAGACGATCCCGGTCGGATTGCTGAACTTCCAGGGCCAGTTCGCCAACAACAACACCGGTCTGGCCGCCGGCATCCTGATCGCGGTCGTACCGATCCTGCTCGCCTACGTCGTCCTGCAACGCTGGATCGTCGGCGGTCTCACCGCCGGCGCCACGAAAGGCTGATCCATGTCCACTCCACCCGTGTTCGGGGCCGGCATCTGGCACTTCGCCACCTACAAGGACCGTTATGCCACCGAGGGCTACGGACCGCCGGTCGGCCTGCTCGAACAGATCGACAAGGCCGGCGCCGTCGGCGACCTGTCCGTCGTGGACCTCAACTGGCCCTTCGCGGGCTTCGACGGCACCCTCGACTACGTCAGGGCGGCGCTGCACCGCAACGGCCTGCGGGCGGTGGCGATCACCCCGGAGATCTACAACCGCGACTACGTCAAGGGATCCATCACCAACCCCGACCCGGCGGTACGCAAGCAGGCGCTCAGTCTGCTGAACGAGGCCACCGAGCTGGCCAAGGAGCTGGGCTGCGACTACGTGAAGCTGTGGTTCGGCCAGGACGGCTGGGACTACCCGTTCCAGGTGGACTACCGCGACATCTGGCAGCTGGCCGTCGGCGGCCTGCGCGAGCTGGTGTCCGCCCATCCGGACATCAAGTTCGTCATCGAGTACAAGCCGCGCGAGCCGCGGAACCGGATCATCTTCCCGAACGCCGCCCGCACCCTGCTGGCGATCCAGCAGGTCGGCCTGGACAACCTCGGTGTGCTGCTGGACTTCGGGCATTCGCTGTACGGGCTGGAGACGCCGGCCGACGCCGCGCAGCTCTGCATCGACGCCGGCCGGCTGTTCGCCATCGACGTCAACGACAACTTCCGGGGCTGGGACGACGACATGGTGGTCGGCTCGGTGCACCTGGTGGAGACCTTCGAGTTCTTCCACACCCTGCGCAAGAACAACTGGGACGGGGTGTGGCAGCTCGACCAGTTCCCGTTCCGGGAGGACAGCGTGGCCGCCGCCCAGGCGGCGATCACGTTCCTCAAGGCGCTGCACCGGGCCCTGGACGCCCTGGACGAGGACGCGCTGACGGCGGCACAGGCCTCGCACGACGCCCTGGCCGCGCAGCGTCTGGTGCAGCAGGTCCTGCTCAGTTCGATGGCCGGGGAAGGCGGATCATGACCGCGCTGGCCGTCGAACACATCACCATGCCGGTCCTCGGGCGGCTGGACCCGCATGCCAGCCGGGCCGACCAGATCGCGCACATCGCCGAGGCGGCCCGGCAGATCCGGATCCAGGACCTGAAGCTGGTGCACTACGCGGGCGCCGGGCACATCGGCGGCGACCTGTCCGCCGCGGACATCCTCGCCACCCTGTACGGCGCCGTCCTCACCGTCACCCCGGACACCGTCGACGACCCGGAACGGGACCGGTTCATCCTGTCCAAGGGCCATGTCGCCGGCATCCTCTACACGACGCTGGCGGCTTTCGGCTTCCTGCCGGTCGACGAGCTGGCCACGTTCCTCAAGCCGCTGTCCGCGCTCAACGGGCACCCCAACCGCAAGAAGATCCGCGGCGTCGAGGCCAACACCGGACCGCTGGGGCACGGCCTCCCGATCGCCGTGGGGCACGCCCTGTCCGCGAAGCTGGACGTGTCCCGGCGCCGCACCTACGTGTTGGTCGGTGACGGCGAGCTGCAGGAGGGCAGCAACTGGGAGGCGATGATGGCCGCCTCGCAGTACGAGCTGGACCGGCTCACCGTCATCGTCGACCGGAACCGGCTTCAGCAGGGCGCGACCGTCCGCCAGACCAACGACCTGGAACCGCTGGACGCCAAGGCCACGGCCTTCGGGTTCGCGGTCGTCGAGGTCAACGGTCACGATCACGGCGAACTGCTGGACGCGTTGTCGTCCGTGCCGTTCCGGCCGGGCAAACCGACGTTCGTCATCGCACACACCCACAAGGGGCACCCGATCTCCTTCATGAGCAACAACGCCGCCTGGCATCACCGGGTCCCGTCGCCGGAGGACCTCCAGCAGGCCCTGGACGAATTGGACGCCGCATGACCCAGACATCTCCGGCCGCCCATCGGTCGCTCGCCGACCAGCCGCGTTTCGACTGCCGCAACGCTTACGTCGACACCCTGGCCGAGCTGGCCCGCTCCGATCACCGGATCGTCGGGGTGGTCAACGACTCGATCGGGTCCAGCAAGCTGGACGCCTTCAAGAAGGCGTTCCCGGACCGGTTGATCAACGTCGGCATCGCCGAACAGGACATGGTCGGTGTGGCGGCCGGTCTGGCCAACGGCGGGCGGATCCCGTTCGTCTCGGCCGCCTCCTGTTTCCTCACCGCGCGGGCGCTGGAGCAGATCAAGGCGGACGTCGCGTACTCCGACCGCAACGTCAAGCTGTGCGGGATGAGCCCCGGCGTCGCGTACGGCGAGCTCGGGCCCACCCACCACTCGATCGAGGACATCGCCTGGCTGCGGGCCATCGACAAGATGACCGTCGTGGTGCCGGCCGACCCGGTGGAGACGGCTGCCGCCATGCGGTGGGCGGCCGCGACGGACGGTCCGGTGTTCATCCGGGTCAGCCGGATGAGCGTGCCGCAGATCTACGGCGAGGACTACTCGTTCCGGCCCGGCAAGGCGATCACCGTGCGCCCGGGCGCCGACGTCACACTGATCAGCAACGGCACCGTCCTGTGGCGGGCGCTGGTCGCCGCCGAGCAGCTGTCCGCCGAGGGCATCGAGGCCCGAGTGATCTCGATGCCGACGGTCAAGCCGCTCGACACCGACGCCGTGCTCACCGCGGCTGCCGGAACCCGCGGCATCGTGACTGCCGAGGAGGCGACCACGGCCGGCGGGCTCGGCGGCGCGGTCGCCGAGACCGTCGCGCAACACCACCCGGTGCGGATGCGCATCCTCGGCGTGCCGGAGTTCGCGCCGACCGGGTCCGCCGGCTACCTGCTCGACCGCTACGGCATGTCCCCGGACGGGATCGCCGACGCCGGCCGGGCGCTGCTGAGGTGATCGACCGGCGGGGGATCCGGAGCCGGGCATGCTGATCGGCGTCGACTGGGGCGGCACGAAGATCGAGGCCGCGGCGCTCGACGAGGACGGCACCATCCTGCTCCGGCGCCGGACGGACACCCCTCGGGCGGACTATGCGGGCTGCCTGCGCGTCATCGCGGACCTGGTGGCGCGGATCGAGACGGACCTCGGCATGACCGGGACGGTCGGGGTCGGCCTTCCCGGCTCGCTCGATCCGCGGACCGGCGTGGCGAAGGGTGCCTCCTCGACCTGGCTGAACGGACGCCGCGTGGCGGACGACCTGCGCGCGACGCTCGGCCGGGACGTGCGGACCGCGAACGACGCGGACTGCCTCGCCGCCTCGGAAGCGGCCGACGGGGCCGGTCAGGGTTACCGCGTCGTGTTCGCGGTGATCCTCGGCAGTGGCGCCGGGGCCGGACTCGCCGTCGCCGGGCGGGCCCATTCCGGCCCGAACAACGGGGCGGGCGAGTGGGGACACAACCCGCTGCCGCAGCCCGATGTCACCGAGACGCCCGGAGCGGCGTGCTACTGCGGGCGGCACGGCTGCCTGGAGACCTGGGTGTCGGGCCGGGCGTTCGCCCGTCAGTACGCCCAGCATGCCGGCCTCGACCTGGCCGCGCCGGTACGCTTGCGCCCGGCGGAGATCATCGGCCGGATGCGCGACGGGGACCGGCTGGCCCGCCTGACGTGGATGCGGTATGTCGACCGCGTGGCACGCGGCCTCGCGCTGGTGGTCAACGTGCTGGATCCGGATGTCCTGGTGATGGGAGGCGGGATGTCGAACATCGAAGAGCTGTACGACGATCTGCCGCCGCGGCTCGCCGATCGGGTGTTCTCGCCGGTGTTCTACACCCCGATCGTCGCTGCCCGGCACGGTGACTCGAGCGGTGTCCGCGGCGCTGCCTGGCTGTGGCGATGACGTCGGAGAACGAGATCCACGCCCGGTACGACGCCGGTCGGCTGCTCGTCCAGGCGGCCGGTGAGCTGGCCGCGACCTACTTCGCCCGGCTGGACCGCCTCCATGTCAGCACCAAGGGACTGCAGGACGTCGTCACCCAGGCCGACGTGGAGGTCGAACAGCTGCTGGCCCGGGGTCTCGCGGAGCAGTTCCCGGACGACGCGTTTCTCGGCGAGGAGACGGGGCTCCGCGGGCCGACCGGCGGGCCGGGGGTATGGGTCGTCGACCCCATCGACGGCACCCAGCCGTTCGTGAGCGGAATGGCCAGCTGGTGTGTGTCCCTCGCCTACGTGCAGGACGACGTCCTGCAGTTCGGCTTCGTGTACAACCCTCCGCTCGGCGAACTCTTCGAGGGCGGCCTCGGCCGTCCGGCCACGCTGAACGGGCAACCCATCGCCCCGCATCGTGGCCGGGCCCTGACCGACGGCATCGTGGCCGTCGGCTACGCGCCCCGGATCCCGGTCGAGGCGATCCTGCCGGTGCTCGAACGGCTGCTCCGCAGCGGCGGCATGTACTACCGCAACGGATCGGGTGCGCTGATGCTCTGTTATGCCGCCTGCGGCCGGCTGCTCGGCTACATCGAGCCGCACCTCAACTCCTGGGACTGCCTCGGCGCGCTCGCCGTCGCACAGGCGGCCGGCGCCCGCACCAACGACTACCTGACCGGTGACGCGCTGATCAACGGCAACCGGATCGTCGCCGGCCCGCCGGCCCTCTACGACGATCTCGAGGCGATCCTGGGCCCGCCCTTGTGATACTCAGGACGTCGTGCAGGCCGTTCCGTCGAGGGTGAACGCGGCCGGCGCCGGGTTGCTGCCGGTCCAGCTGGCGAGGAAGCCGAACGACGCCGAGCCGCCGGCGGCCAGCGCGCCGTTCCACGCGGCGTTGGTCACCGTGACGGCCGCGCCGTCCTGCCGGACGGTGCCGTTCCACAGCTGAGTGATCCGTTGTCCGCCGGTGAACTGCCAGGCCAGCGACCAGCCGGTGAGTGGGGCGGTGCCGGTGTTGGTGATCCGTACGTCACCCCGGAACCCGCCCGCCAGCTCCCCGTCACCCGGTAGGCGATCGCGCAGCCCGCGCTGGGGGACGGACTGCTCGGCGGGGTGGTAGCCGGTGTGATCCGGGACGGGTCCACGGCTGTGTTGCATTCGCCGATCGGAAGATCCACGCCAGGCTTGATCGGTGAAGCACGCTGCTCGGTCGGGCCCTTGGTCTCCTCCTCGCTCGGCGCTCGCCGGGTTCCGCTTCCCAGCCGAGGTGATCCTGGTGGCGGTCCGCTGGTACCTGCGCTACGGCTTGTCCTACCGCGACGTCGAAGAACTGCTCGCCGAACGCGGGATCGACGTCGACCACGTGACGATCTACCGCTGGGCCCAGCGGTTCACCCCATTGCCGGCCGACGCCGCCCGCTTCGCCCGACACTCGCCGTCTGGCGCTACGTCTACCGGGCCGTCGACCAGCACGGCCAGGTCATCGACGTGCTGCTCTCGGCCCACCGGGACGCCGCAGCGGCACGCCGGTTCTTCACCCGGGCGCTCCTCACGCTGAAGGTAGCGCCGAGCGAGGTGGTCACCGACGGCGCGCCGGTCTACCCGGGCGTACTCGACGAGCTGCTTCCGGCTGCGTGGCACCACGTCGAGCGGTATGCAAACAATCCGATAGAGGCCGACCACGGCCAGCTCAAGCGCCGGCAGAGACCGATGCGCGGTCTACAAACCGACCGGACCGCCCAGGTGGTGATCGCCGGGCACGCCTTCCTGCAGAATCTGCGCCGCGGCCATTACGAACTCGGAGTCGACACACGGCCCGCACTGAGGGCAGCTGCGGCGTTCACCGAACTCGTCCAAGCGATCTGATACCTGTCCCGGCTGGGCGCAGCGTGTCCACCGATCCCGCAAGAACCTCGACCGGCACCCAACTACATCCTCGCCGCCTACATGGCATCCGGCACGTAGCCCGTCACCGAGCGGAACTGCCGAATTGAGCGCGCTCCGCCGGCCCTCGTCCTTTCGCATCTCGTCGCGGCCGACACTCGATCCGCAGGACTGCGGACGTGACTCCCGGCGCGTATCGTGCGGCCTCGTGACCGCTATCTCTCTGATGCTCGCGGTGCCGGACGCTCCTGCGGCATCCGCCTGGTACCAACGCGCTCTCGGCGCCACCGAGCTGTGGAACCTCGGCTCGGTGATCGGCCTGGAGGTCGGAGGGGCGCCGTTCTTCCTGGCGGAGCCGGAAGGCAACCGCTGGGAAAGCCCGGTTGAGCTGGGCACCACGACGGTACGGGTCGAGGTCTTCGTGGACGACCCGGACTCGTTCGCGAGCGGCGCCGCGGCTGCGGGGGCGGAGTACCACGATCCGGTACGAGACCATAAAGCGCCGTGGGGGACACATCGACAAGGGGGCTTCTTTGATCCGTACGGGCATCTCTGGCTCGTGGGGGACGAGTCGCCGCTACGACGCCGTTGAGCATCGGGCCACGAATAGGACGAAGGTCAGGCCTGCTCACGGAGCCGCAGGTCGCATCCGGATCTGCCGCAGTCCGCGTGCATCGCCCAGGCGGTCACGTTTCGTCGGTGTCGGGCTTGGGATATCCGAGCAGGGCCATCGCCGCCTGGTTGTCGGTCCGTGACCAGAACAGCTGATGCAATGGGGCGGGCAGTTCGTTCTGATGGCTGCCGGTGCGCCCACGGCGGAAGAACCGGTCGTCGTGTCGTCGCAGCTCGTCGAGCGACGGAATGGCCGCGTTCGGTCGCAGCGTGAGAGCAGGGGCCACCGCGGCAATGATCGGTGTTACTACGGCGCGCGGATCGCGGACCAGGTCTTCGTATCGCAGCACGATGCGATGCGGCGCCGGCGGTCGCAGCCAGCTGAGGACGTTGGTTCCCCAACTGCCGGTTCCGGCCGTACTGACTCGCAAGATCTTTTTCCGCAGCTCGGCTTCGTAGCTGCCGGGGTCGTGCTCGCTCGCTTGGCGGGCCCACGAGACCAAGGCGTCACGGCCGTCTCGGACGAGGCAGATCGCCTGGTCGTTCTGGTCGATGTCGGCATCCCGCTGCCGGTGGGTCTTGACAAAGTGCGGCTCGTCAGACGCCCGCATCTCCGCAAGACTTCCCGGGTGGTCGGTGTACCCGATCAGATCTTTTCCGAGACGTTCAGCAACACCGTCGACGTCATAGACGGTCGAGGTTCTGACGCCATACAGCCGACGAAGGATGATCCGCAGGAAGGTATTACCGGAGCGAGGAAACGACGCAACCCACACAAGCATCGCCGCACTGTAGCCAGCAGCGCGCCGTGACATCGAACGCCGCGCTGGCGAATGTCGTCGAAGCCAGCTATGCGTTGCTGACGTCCTCATCTGCCGCTCGTGGCGCGCGCCGGCCTGGGGCGCCACGTCACTCCATAGATATTGCAGGTTTCCGCCGCGGCGTCAACCGCCCGCAGGTCCCACGCGTGCCAGTTCAGCGACGCCGGTCACGGCTTGCGGCCAACACCACCGAACGCATCGACATCGAACGGTTCCTCGCCGGGATCAGGCCGCCACCGCGGGCACGAGACGATCCCGGGTTCGATGAGCTCCAGGCCGGCGAAGAAGCTGGCGATCTCCTCGGGCGTGCGTAGCTGATAGGGCACCGCACCGGTGTCGTTGTAGTCCTGTTGCGCTTCGGCGAGCGCCGCACCCGCGACCACCTGAGTACCGTCGTTGTTCGAGAGGTAGCTGCCGGAGGGCAGGCCGGCCATCAGCCGGGACACGATGTCACGAGCGTCGCCGAGATCGGGCACGTGGCCGAGGATGCCGCTGAGGATGAGCGCCACCGGCTGGTCGAAGTCGAGCGTCTTAGCGGCGGCATCGAGAACCTGTTCTGGCTGGTGGAGATCGGCGTCGATGTAGTCGGTGGTGCCCTCGGGAGAACCAGTCAGAAGAGCCCGCGCGTGCACGAGCACGAGCGGGTCGTTGTCCACATAGACGACCCACGAGGTCGGCGCGACCCGCTGGGCGATCTGGTGCGTGTTGGACAATTGTCCGTTCAAGCGGTGAATGCAGTCATGCGGATCGATATGAGAATGCCGGGCAGTTCCACGCCGAGCTTGGCGACGTAGCGCGCCGGCGGCGTGCCGGGGAACCATGTCGCGTATTCCTCGTTCATGCCTGCGAAGTCGGCCGGGTTGGACAGCAGCACGCCTACCTCGACGATGTCCTCCCATCCCGCATCCGCCGCCCGCAGGACTGCGCGGCAGTTGGCG
>DASSAL010000113.1:0-11913 GCA_035685405.1 Actinoplanes sp.
CGGCCTGCCCGGCGGCGCGCAGCCGGACCGCGACCTTGTCGGCCAGGGCGAGCATGGCACGGCGGATCACCACCGGGTCGATGACGTCGGTGTCGAAGGTGACCTCGGCGCCGATCGACTTCTCCACCTGCTCCGGAGTGACCCGACGCGGGTCGCGCCCCCAGGCCAGCTCGTGCAGGTGCGCGGCGGCGGCCTCGCCCACCGCCCGGCGCAGCAGCGACACCGGGGCCCGGGCCAACTCCCCCACGGTGGACAGACCGAGCCGGCGCAGCCCTTCCGCCGACCGCTCACCGACCCCCCACAGCGCCTCCACCGGAAGCGGGTGCAGGAACTCCAGCACCTGGTCGGCCGGCACCACGACCACTCCGTCCGGCTTGGCCCGGGTGGAGCCGAGCTTGGCCACGAACTTGGTCGGCGCCACCCCCACCGAGCAGGTCAGCTGCTGCTCGCCGAGCACCCGGGCGCGGATCGTGCGGGCGATCCGCGCCGGCCGGCCGAGCAGCCGCTGGGCGCCGGCCACGTCGAGGAACGCCTCGTCCAGCGACAGCGGCTCGACCAGCGGCGTCATGTCCCGGAAGATCGTCATCACGGCGTGCGAGGCAGCCGAGTAGGCGGTGAAGTCGGGCGGCAGGAAGATCGCCTGCGGACAGAGCGCCCGGGCCCGCATCGACGGCATGGCGCTGCGGATGCCGTACCGCCGGGCCTCGTAGCTGGCCGAACACACCACCCCGCGCGGACCCATCCCGCCGACCACCACGGGTTTGCCGCGCAGCTCGGGACGGCTGCGGATCTCCACGGAGGCGAAGAAGGCGTCCATGTCCACGTGCAGCACCGGGCAGCCCGCGTCGTCGGCGTCCGGCCCGAACCGCGGGTCGCGGCCACTTCCGATCGCCTGGCTCCGTCCCATGGCAGCGAGGCTAGCGGCCGGGTACGACACTTTCCGCCACCGCCCCTTCCGACAAATCGGGCGGCGTGGGTCAACGGCGGGCGATGAGCAGCGGGACCGTCATCTCGGCGGCGGTGATCGAGCCGTGGTAGGCGACCAACCTGGCCACGGTCGGTGGCTCCCAGCCACTGGCCAGCGCGATCGCCCGGTCGCGGCAGATCACCACGACGTCGCCGATGCGGCCGGCGTGCCGGGGCAGCACCGGGCCATACCAGCCGCCGTCGATCGCCTCCTCGCGGGTCAGCACCAGCGCCGACGGCCCGAACACCGACCGCCACGCGGCCAGCACATCGGCGGCGGCGCCGGGCGCGGCGTACACGTAACGGACCCGCGGTTCCCCCGCCACCGCAACCACCCCGTCGGACAGGCCGGGGGTGGTCGCCATGTCGATCCGGCCCTCGTCCGGGATGTCGATCTGGCCGTGGTCCGCCGTGACCAGCAGCGCCGACCGGTCCGGCAGCCCGTCCACCAGCCGCGCCACCAGCTTGCCGACGCCCGCGGCCGCCTCGGTCCAGGATGGTGTGCCGACACCGTCCTCGTGCCCGCACCGGTCCAGGTCGGGGTGGTAGCCGTAGACCACCGCGTGGTCCTGCAACGCGGCCAGCATGCCGGCGGACAGGTCGGCCATGTCGGACGCGCCGATGAAGCGGGCGCCACGCTGCGCCGAGACGGTCAGCCCGCTGCCCTCGAACTCGGGCCGGGTCACCGCCGCGGTGGCGACGCCCCGGGCGGCCAGCCGCTCGAACATGGTCGGCACCGGCTGCCACTCGGCCGGGTCCGGGTCGTCGCGCCAGCGGATGTGGTTGACGATCCGCCCGTCCGGCGCGAGCAGCGTGAACCCGACGATGCCGTGCGCTCCGGGCGGCGTGCCGGTGCCCAGGGTGACCAGGCTGACCGGCGTGGTGGACGGAAATCCGGAGGTGAGGGTCCGGCCGGTCAGCTCACCCAGGACCGGTGCGTGCGGCGTGACCAGCGGCATCTGGTATGCCCCCAGCCCGTCCACCAGCAGCACCGCGACCCGATCCACCCCGTCGAGGGCCGGCGCCAGACCCAGCGTGTCCGCCGTGCCGGGCACCCCCAGCACCGCCGCCACGCTGGGCAGCAGGTCGGCCAGGCTGCCGCCGCCGTACGCCGGGTGAACCGTCCCGAACGCCTCCGCGGTGAGCTGGTCGCCGGTCACCGGCGCCGCGCGAACAGGTGCAGCTGCGCGGCGATGTCCCGGAACGGCGGCCGGGCGGACAGCGACAGCTCCAGCTCGAGCAGCGCCTGCGGGTCGGACTCGACCACTGCGGCGGGCAGCAGGTCGGCGAGCACCCGTACGCCGTGGATCTCCTCCACCAGCAACCCGGCACCGGCCAGCAGCGCCGTGGCGGTCTCCGCGTCATAGCGACGGCGCAGGGTGTCCCGCCGCCCGGCCCGGCCGTCCGGATCATCGGCCAGGACGGCGGCCGCATCCAGGTGCCCGTTCACCGCCCGGCCCAGCACCGCGGCGGCCCGGCCGGCCACCAGCAGGCTCACCGCACCGCCCGGGCGCAGCGCGGCCGCGATCGCCCGGACCACCCCGGCCGGATCGTCGACCACCTCGAGGACCGCGTGGCAGAGGATCAGGTCGGCGCTGTCCGGCGGGACCAGCCCGGCCAGCGCGTCGCCGTCACCCTGCACCGCACGCACCCGGTCGGCCACCCCGGCGTCGGCGGCCCGGCGGTTCAGCGCGGCGAGCGCGTCCGGACTGGCGTCCACCACGGTCACCCGGTGTCCGGCCTCGGCCAACGGGACGGCGAACCCGCCGGTGCCGCCGCCGACGTCCAGCACGGTCAGCTCCCGGCCCCCGGGCTGCCCCTCGTGCCGCTGCAACTCGCGGTGCAGCACCGCCCAGACCGCGGCGGTACGGGCGGTGACGAGCGGCCGGGACACGCGTGTCGGTGTGGTCTCCACCCGGGCAGCGTAGCGCCCGCACCAAGCGGCTTCGGTGGAACCCGCGAGCCACCCTTTCCACGATCGTTGCCGCAGCTCAGGCCGTCATTGGAAGCTCGTTCCAGGCAATCGAGGAAAGGGAGGACAGCGGTGCACACTGCTGAGAAACTGGCCCGCGAGGTGATCGCGGCGTTCCACGAGGGTGACATCGAACGGATCGGCACGCTGGTGACCGATGACTTCGTCGATCACGGCGCGCCGCCGTGGGCGCCGCAGGGCCGCCACGGCTACCTGCGCATCATGCGGTGGCTGAAGGACAACCTGCGAATCCGGTACGAACTGCACGAGGTGGTCTCGGACGGCGACCTGGTGGCGGCCCGCGCCACGGTGCACGGTGTGCACGACACCGGGCACCTCGGCTTCGAGGCCACCGGCAAGCCGTACGCGATGCCGACCATGCACATGTACCGGGCCGAGGGCGGGCTGCTCGCCGAGCACTGGGGGGTCCGCGACGAGCTGAGCGTGCTGTGGCAGGTCGGTGCCCTCCCCCCGCCCGCACCGGTGGCACTCTGAAGCGATGACACAGCCGTCGCCGCGGGCCGCGCCGCCACCGTACGCGGCGCGCGCGGAGCAGGTCCGGGCCACCCGGCAGAAGGTGCTGGGTGCCGCCCGTGACCTGTTCCTGCGGCGCGGGTACGCCGGCGCCACCATCGAGGCGATCGCGAAGCGCGCCCAGGTCAGCCCGCAGACCGTCTACAACGTGGTGGGCAGCAAGGTGGCGCTGCTCAAAGCGGTGTACGACGTGGCGCTGGCCGGCGACGACGAGCCGGTGCCGGTCGGCGCACGGCCGGCGTTCGCGGACATCGCCGCCGCACCGGACGCCCGGTCCGCGCTGGCCCTGTACGCCCGGATGGCCCGGCAGATGTACCGGCGCGCCGGGCCGCTGATCACCGTGGTGTTCGTCGAGGGTTCCGGACGGGATCCGGACCTGCGGGCGTTCATCGACACCATCGAGAACGAACGCCGCACCGGCAATGCCGGCATGGCCGGGCACATCGCCGCCCGGTTCGGGTTACGGCCCGGCCTGACCGAGACGGAGGCGGCCGACCTGCTCTGGGCGCTGACCGCCCCGGAACTGGTCGACCGCCTGGTCCGCCGCCGCGGGTGGACGGTGGACCGGTACGAGCAATGGCTGGCCGGCGCGATGGCCGACGCCCTGGTCGGTCCGGCCCGGCGTTAGAAAGCGAACAGTATGCCGGTGGCGCGGGTCAGGTCGCAGCGGTTCGGGAAGGTCTTCGACCAGCGCACCGCCTTGCCCCGCCAGCTGCCGCGGACCTCAGCGGTGATCGGCGCGTACTCCAGCGTGCACATCATCTGGGCCGGCTCGATCCGGCCCGGTTTCCCGCCGGCCTTCCTCAGCGTCGTGCAGGCCCGGGCCGGCTTGGGGTGCGCGCCGCCGGCCGGTTCGCACCGAAGGGTGACCGCGGCCGCGTAGCCGGCCTCCGCCATGTAGCTCAGCACCAGCCGGGTCTTCGGTGCCGCCGCCGCCGGATCCGCCACCGCCAGGGTCAGCGCCACGGCGCACAGTGCTGTGATCGTCCGCATCATGATCTTTATAGGGCACCGGAGGTGCAAAGGTTGCGGGTCAACGGAAATCGCGGGACGCCGGGGTGACCGGCGGGGTCAGCGCCTCCAGCCGGTCCGCCACCAGGTTGAGCACTCCCTCCGCCTTCTCCAGCCGGCCCCGCACGATCAGCCCCGAGCTGGTCCGGGCCACCCGCCGGTACTTCTGCCACAGCCCCGGCGAGCAGGTCACGTTGAGCATTCCGGTCTCGTCCTCCAGGTTCATGAAGGTGACCCCGCCCGCGGTGGCCGGCCGCTGCCGGTGGGTGACGATCCCGCCGACCCGGATCCGGCTGCCCGCCACCACATCACCGAGCCGGTTGATCGCCAGCGCACCGGCGGAGTCCAGCTGGTTCCGGAGGAACTGGGCCGGGTGCGAGTCCGGGGACAGGCCGGTGGCCCAGACGTCCGCGACCAGGCGGTCGACGTCGGCCATGCCGGGCAGCGCGGGCGCGTCGGTGCCGACGACCGTACCCGGAAGCTTGTCGGGTTTGTCCTGGGCGGCCGCCCCTGCGGCCCAGAGCGCCTCCCGCCGGGACAACCCGAACCCGGCGAAGGCGTCCGCGGTGGCCAGGGCCTCCAGGTGGGCGGTCGAGCATCCGGTCCGCCGGGCGAGATCGGTCATGCTGCGGTACGGGCCATGCGTACGGCGTTCCTCCTCGATCTTCTCGGCCAGGTCCGCGCCGAGCGTCCGTACCGTCGAAAGCCCCTGCCGCACCGCCGGCCCGCCCAGCCCCCACGCCTGCGGTGGCTCGTCCGGCGTGCTCACCGGCTTGGTGTCCGGTGTGGTCTCCAGCGTCGCCATGGCGTCGCTGAGGTTGATGTCCGGGCGGCGCACCTCGACGCCGTGCCGGCGGGCGTCGTCGACCAGCGACTGCGGCGAATAGAACCCCATCGGCTGGGCGTTGAGCAGCGCCGCGCAGAACGCCGCCGGGTGGTAGCGCTTGAGCCACGCGCTGACGTACACCAGATAGGCGAAGCTGATCGCGTGGCTCTCCGGGAAGCCGTAGCTGGCGAACGCGCACAGCTTCAGATAGAGGTCGTCGGCCAGCTCACCGGTGATGCCGTTGGCGGCCATCCCTCCGTACAGCCGGTCCCGCATCTCCTCCATCTTGGCGATCGAGCGTTTCGAGCCCATCGCCCGGCGCAGCTTGTCCGCCTCCATCGGGGTGAACCCGGCCGAGTCCATCGCCAGCTGCATGAGCTGCTCCTGGAACAGCGGGACGCCGAGGGTCTTGGCCAGCGCCCGCTCCATCGTCGGATGCGGGATCTCCCACTGCTCCTTGCCGTTCTTGCGCCGGATGAACGGGTGCACCGAACCGCCCTGGATCGGCCCCGGCCGGATCAGCGCCACCTCCACCACCAGGTCGTAGAACTCGACCGGCTTGAGCCGGGGCAGGGTGGCCATCTGCGCGCGGCTCTCCACCTGAAACACCCCGACCGAGTCGGCCCGCTGCAGCATCGCGTACACCTCGGGGTCGGACGGCCGCAGGGTGGTGAAGTCCAGGTGCGAGTCGATCATGTCGAACGCGTAGTGCAGCGCGGACAGCATGCCCAGGCCGAGCAGGTCGAACTTGACCAGGTTCACCGCGGCGCAGTCGTCCTTGTCCCACTGCAGCACGGTCCGGCCCGGCATCCGGCCCCACTCCACCGGGCACACCTCGGTGACCGGGCGGTCGCAGATCACCATGCCGCCGGAGTGGATGCCCAGGTGCCGGGGGAAGCTCTGCACCTCGTTGGCGAACGCCACCACCTGTTCCGGGATGTCGTCCACGTCGACGGTCGCGACGCTGCCCCACCGGTCGATCTGTTTGCTCCACGCGTCCTGCTGGCCGGGTGAGAAACCGAAGGCCTTGGCCATATCCCGTACGGCGGACCGGGGCCGGTAGGAGATGACGTTGGCGACCTGCGCGGTGTGCTCCCGGCCGTACTTGTCGTAGACGTACTGGATGACCTCCTCGCGCCGGTCCGACTCGATGTCGATGTCGATGTCCGGCGGGCCGTCCCGTTCCGGGGCCAGGAACCGCTCGAAGACCAGGTCGTACTCCATCGCGTCGACGTTGGTGATCCACAGCGTGTAGCAGACCACCGAGTTGGCCGCCGACCCGCGGCCCTGGCAGTAGATGTCCTGCTCCCGGCAGAACCGCACGATGTCGTAGATGACCAGGAAGTAGCCGGGGAAGTCGAGCTGTTCGATCATGTCCAGCTCGTACCTCAGCTTGGCGTACACCTCCGGCATCTCCTCGGGCAGGCCGTACCGGGCGCGGGCGCCCTGCAGGGCCAGCTCGCGCAGCCAGCTCATCTCGGTGTGCCCGTCCGGTTTCGGGTACGGCGGCAGCTGCGGCGCCACCAGGTGCAGGTCGAAGGCGAGCGCGGCGGCCAGGTCGGCGGCGTACGCGACAGCGCCCGGACAGGCGGCGAACCGGCGGGCCATCTCGGCGCCGCTGCGCAGGTGGGCGGTACCGGCGGCGGGCAGCCAGCCGTCGATCTCGTCCAGGCTGCGCCGGGCCCGGACCGCGGCCAGCGCGGTGGCCAGCTTGCGGCGGCCGGGCGTGGCGTAGTGCACGTTGTTGGTGGCCACCACCGGCAGGCGGCGGCTCTGGGCCAGCGCGGACAGGGCGTCGTTGCGGTCGCCGTCGTACGGGTTGCCGTGGTCGGTCAGCTCCACCACCACGTTGTCCCCGCCGAAGTGGTCGACCAGCCGGTCGAGTTCCCGGGCCGCCGCGTCCGGGCCGCCGGTGGCCAGGGCGTACGGGACGGTGCCCTTGCGGCAGCCGGTCAGCACCACCACGTGCCCGGCCAGCCGGTCCAGGTCCCCGTACGCCGGCTTGCCCTTCTCCCCGCCGGCCAGCTGCGCCTCGGCGATGGTGCGGCCCAGCCGGGCGTACCCCTCCGGTCCTTTCGCCAGCACCAGCAGGTGCCGGCCCTCCGGATCGGCCTCGCCGTTCTGCGGACCGGACAGGTCCAGCGAGAGCTCGGCGCCGAACACGGTGGGCAGGCCCAGCTCGCGGGCCGCCTCGGAGAACCGCACCACCCCGTAGAAGCCGTCGTGATCGGTGACGGCCAGCCCGGTCAGGCCGAGCCGGGCCGCCTCCTCGGCCAGCTCCTCCGGATGACTGGCGCCGTCCAGGAAGCTGAAGTTGGTGTGACAGTGCAGTTCGGCGTACGGCACAACGGGCTCGTCGCTCCTGATCAGCGCCGGCGCGTGATACGGCCCGCGCTTGCGGCTCCACACCGGCGAGTCGCCGCCGTCGGCATCCACCGCGAGCGGGTCGACGACCGGATGCCCGCTCAGTGCCCCTTCCAGTTTCGACCACGGCTGCACCGGATTGTGGAATCCCATCAGCGCCCCTCAGTCATAGATCGCCTCGATCGCCCAGTGGCCACCGGACAGCGTCATCAGGAAGGCTCGGCCGTCGGTCACGCCGATCTGGAAGCGGGCCTGCCGCCGGGCCTCGGCGGGCGCCCACCAGCGTTCGTCCACCGGCCACGGCCCGGCCCAGCCGGCGATCCCGATCCGCGCGCCGTTCGGCAGCAGCAGTTCCGCGGGGTCGCCGGTGGGTTCCAGGCGGGCGCTGACCCCGACCGGCTCGCCGCCCGCGTCCAGCACGACGGCCGGCAGCGGCTGGTGCAGCACCACGGCCGGGGACGGTTGCGGCAGCCGGCCCGGCCACGGCGGCTCCCGGCTCGGGCGGCTCGCTCCTCCCCTGTCCCGGCCGGCCGCTCGTCCTTCCCGTCCCGCCGCTCCCCCTTCCTTTTCCTCCTTTTTCGTTGCTTCCGAATCATCCGTTTTGTCGCTGCGCTTCGCTTCCGCCTCGCCCGGGCTCAGCACCGGCACGGTGGCCGGACCGGGACAGGTCTCGGTGTGCGGTGCCGCCGGCCGGTCCGGTACCCGTTCGTCCCCCCACGGGACCAGGCGCACCTGGTCGTCGGCGGACCGGCCACCGGTGAGCACCGGCGTCACCACTGCCTCCGGGCCGAGCAGGCCCTGCACCCGGCTGAGCGCGCGGTGGGCGCGTTCGCGTTCGGCGCCGGCGTCACCCCAGAGGCCCGGCTGCAGTCCCAGGTGGACCAGCACGCCGTCGGGAATCAGCCGGAGCCGGACCAGGCCGGCGGTCGGGCGGTTCGGCGCACCGCGGCGGGCGCCGGTCAGCCAGCCGTCCAGCTGCCAGCGGACCCGCTCGGCGATGGCCGCCGCGGTGAGCGTGCCGTCGTGCCGCCAGACCCGGTGCAGTTCCTGGCCGTCCGCGGTGACCGCCTCGATGCCCAGCCGGGTGCAGGCCAGACCGTGCGCGGCCAGGCCGTCGTGCAGCCGTTCGGCGAGGACCCGGCCGGCGAACGCGGCCACGTCCACCCGGTCCAGCGGTTCGTCGTACGTGTCCGAGACGTCCAGATCCGGCGGCGGTTTGCGGACGGCGAGCGGCCGATGGTCGTACCCGGCGGCGAGCCGGTGCGCCAGCGCCCCGTCGAACCCGAACCGGCTGAGCACATCGGACGCCGGCAGCGCGGCGAAGTCCCCGAGGGTCTTGATCCCCAGCCGGCGCAGCAGATCGGTCAGCTCGGGCCGTTCGAGCGCCTCGACCGGCACCGCGGCCAGGAACTGCCGCGTCCCACCCGGCGCGACGACCTGCCCGGCCCGCGCGGCCAGCCCCGCCGCGAACACCCCGTCGGCCACCCCCACCTGGGCCTCCACCGCGCAGGCCTGAGCCACCTGCTCGACGATCCGCTCGGCCGCCACCTCCTCGCCGCCGAAGTACCGGGCCGGCCCCCGCGCGGCCAGCGCACAGGCGCCCGGCCGGATCACCTCCACCCCGACCGCGACCTCCTCGACCGCGGCGACCACCGGTTCGAACGCGCGCGCGTCCCGCGCCGGGTCGTGCTCCACGACCACCAGGTGCGGGCACCGGCTCTGCGCCTCCCGCCGCCGCAGCCCTCGCCGGACGCCGTCGGCACGGGCGGCTTCGGAGCAGGCCAGCACCCGATTGGCATGCAGCACCACGACCGCCCCGGCGGCCGGCACCCCGTCCACAATCTCCGCCGCGATCACCGGCCAGTCCGGGCACCACAGGGTCATCGTCCGGACGCCCGCGACATCGGTCCCGCTCACGCCGGACCCACCGCGGTCAGGTGGGCACGCCGGCGCGCCGGCATCTCGCCCCGCGCGGACGAACCCACCGGCGGAGCCGGTATGTCGATCCCCGGCATCCACAGGGTGATCTCCCGCGGCCGGGTCGCCGCCCCACGCCCGCGCGCCATCACGGTCACCCGACGCCGGCGCAGCCGTCCCCGCCCGGCGCCCAGCCCGTCCCACCGGCCCTGCGTCACCTGCAGGGTCACGTCGGCCCCGGCCCACCGCCCGAACGGCACCAGCACACTGCCCCGCTGCCGCGCCCGGGCCACCAGACGGCTGGCGATGGCGGCGGAGACCGTCCCCGGTACGGCGGTGACCACCACGTCCACCCCGTCGATGAGGGCGGCCACTACCGTGGGCCAGTCCGGCCCCGGATTGGGCACCAGGGCCAGCCGGTCCAGCGCGATCCCGCTCTCCGCCGCGGCCAGCACACCGAGCGCCGGTACGCCCACCACCGCGCACCAGGAGCCGGACCGCGACGCCGCCGACAGCAGTGCCAGCAACAGCGAGGTGCCCCCGTTCCCCGGCGCGCCGGCCGGCAGCACGGGCGCCGCGGTGGGCGCGAGGGTGAGATTCGCGGACGACTTCGCACGGCCCACCGGCCGGGACGCAGCAGAGTGCACCGGCCGTAAGGGAACCGCGGCGGCCGACGACGCTTTGCCCGGCCCGGCGGCAGAATGCGCAGCGGGCTTCTCGTCCGGGTCGGCAGGAGAAGCGGCCACCGGCCCCGCGGGAGAAGCGGCCACCGGGCCCGCCGGAAAAGCGGCCACCGGGCCCGCCGGAAAAGCAGTCACCGGGCCCGCCGGAAAAGCAGTCACCGGCCCTGCGTCGGCGCCGGCCCACCCGGCCACGACCGCGACGGTGCTGCCCCGGCGCAGGCCACCGCCCGGCAGCAGGCCGCTCAGCTCAGGGACCACCGGCAGCACCCGGTGCAGCCCGGACCGATCGACGTCGCCGGCCGGCCGGATCAGCTCAGCAAGAGCGGCCGCACCGTTGATCATGCGCCCCGCCATCGCCACTCGCCTCGTTCTGTTCCTGGTTCTCATCCGCCGTCCGAAGAGGAGGCGGCCGCTACCTGTCCGGGTCGTACTCCCTTCTCGACGGGGCGAGGGAAAGCCCCATGACCTCTTCGCTGGGCGGAAAGATCCCGCCGAGAAAGAGCGCATCCGTGCCGGGCGGTTGGCGGCCGCCGGCCGGGTCGTCGGATGGCGGCCCGTTCCAGCGCCGGAGAAAGCCGGCGAGCAGCCACGCCCAGACCCGCCGATCGCCACGCCGGGCGGAGAGCGACGCGGCGGAAGACGACGCAGCCGACGGCGACGCAGCCGACGGTGGCGCGGTGGAAGGCGACGGGGCCGGTGACGCGGCGAAAGGCGACGCGGCGAAAGACGGCGACACGGCGAAAGGCGACGCGGCGAAAGACGGCGCCGCGGCGGATGGCACCGCGGCCGACGGCGGCGCGGTGGGAGTCCGGGAGACGTGCGTCATTGCCAACCCTTCGCCGCGCGGTGGGTGAATTCCTGAAGCAGTGGTCAAGCGTCCAGAAGGCGATCCGCGGGGGAAGCGAAGGGGAAGCCGCGGAGGTGGCCGGCCGCTGAAGCGGACCCGGGGAAGGTGAGTCCGGATCAGCGGCCGGGCTGTGGTGGCTCAGGCGGCCAGTCGGGGTTCGGGAAAGGGCGGCTGGTAGGTCAGCCCGAGGGCCGACTCCACCACCACGACGAACTGCTCGGCGGCACGCAACAGGTCGTCGGCCTCGCGCGGGCTCACCACCCGCGGGATGCCGGCCTCGGCCGCGGACCGCTTGCTCGCGCCCAGGGCGAAGTAGCTCGCCCACTCGCTCAGCTCGGGAGCGACCAGCACCAGCAGCGACCACACGCTGGTCACCCGGCTGCGCCGGGTCGGTGCGGCCGGCCGGGCCCGGGCGGCGAGCACCGCGGCGGCCGCGCGCAGGGCGGCCATGTGGGCGGTGGCGTATCGCTGGCCCTCGGACCGGGTCTGCGCCGCCTCGATCAGGCCCTGACGGGCAATGGTCAGCAACTGGGCGGGCGTGCGGTTCGGCAACATGTGCGCGGGAATGGCCGGCGCCTCGGCCCGCGCCGCGGCGGTGGGCGCATGCGCCATCCCGCCGGCCGGCGCCGGCGGCTGACCCGCCGCCGGCTGGGCCGGTGGGGTCTGGGCCGGTGGGGTCTGGGCCGGTGGGGTCTGGGCCGGTGGGGTCTGGGCCGGTGGCGTCTGGGCCGGTGGCGTCTGGGCCGGTGGCGTCTGGGCCGGTGGCGACGTCCGAGCCGGTGGCGTCTGATCC
>DASSAL010000114.1:0-4771 GCA_035685405.1 Actinoplanes sp.
CGTCGACGTGGTGGCCGACCAGCACGGGTCGCCGACCTGGTCCAAGGCGCTCGCCGAGCAGCTCGTGGCGCTGGCCGGTGCGTCCGCGACGGGCCGGGCCGGGCCGGGCGTCTACCACGGCACGGCCGCCGGACGGACCAGTTGGTTCGGGCTGGCCCAGGCGGTGTTCGCCGAGGCCGGACTGGACCCGGCCCGGGTCCGCCCGACCACCAGCGACCGGTTTCCCCGCCCGGCGCGCCGCCCGGCGTTCGGGGTGCTCGGCCACGAGCGCTGGGCAGGCACCGGCTTGGAAGCGCTCCCACACTGGCGTAGCATGCTCACCACCGCGATGCGCGATCTCCTCTAGTTCCCGCGCACGCACGGGGGGACAGGGTGCGGTTGCGTCGAATCGCGGCTCACGAATGGACGGTGGCCGGGGCGGCGGCGCTGGTGCTGGCCGTCCTGATGATCTGGATCCTGCCGCCGATCGTGCTGATGGTCGCGTCGGCGGGCTTGGTCCGCAACGGGCTCGGCGATCCGGTCGGGACCATCATCGGCGACAGCGCCGACCCGACCGGGCAGGCCTGGTTGCTCGCCTGGACCGGGCACGCGATCCGGCACGACCCGGCGCGGCTGTGGGACACCAACGCGTTCTACCCGGATCGCGGCGGGCTGGCCCTCAGCGACACCCTGCTGGGGTACGCCCCGGCCGGGCTGATCGGCGACGGCGTGGACGCCGCCGTGCTGCGCTACAACATCCTCTTCGTGCTGGCCTTCGCGCTCGCCGCCGCCGGCGCCTACGCACTGGCCCGCCAGCTCGGCGCGAACCGGGTCGGCGCCGCGATCGCGGGCGCCGCCTTCGCCTACGCGCCCTGGCGGTACGGCCACGACGGACACCTGAACATCCTTTCCACCGGCGGCATCCCGCTCGCCCTGGCGATGCTGGCCCGCGGGCACGGCTGGTCGCTGCGGCACGGGTACCGCCCGGACCGGGTGCGGCCGGGCTGGGCACTGGGCGGCTGGCTCGTCGCGGCATGGCAGATCTCGCTCGGCTTCGGCATCGGGTTGCCGTTCTTCTACATGCTCGCCGGCGCCTGCCTGGTGGCCGCCGGCGGATGGCTGGTCACCGGCCGGCCCCGGCTGCCCCGGCGGCTGGTTCTGCTGGATCTGGCCGGTGGCCTGGTGTTCGCCGCGGTGTCCGGCGCGATGGCGTCCGCGTACCTCGGGGTGCGGGCCGCCCACCCGGAGACGTTCCGCTCGCTGGACTACGTCTCGGTGTTCTCGCCCACGCTGCGCGGCTACGTGGTGGCGCCGCGCACCTCGCTGCCCTGGGGCACCTGGCACGACGCCGTCCGCGGCACGCTCGGCGAGATACCGTCGGAGAAGGCGCTGCTCTGCGGGTTCGTGCTGTACGGGCTCGCCTTCGCCGGGCTGCTCACCTCGATCTGGACGGTACGCCAGCGCGTGTTCCTGACCACCGGCATCGCCGTCGGCGTGCTGTTCTCGCTGGGCCCGAACACTCCGCTGTTCCGGCTGCTGTACGACTACCTGCCCGGCTTCGACGGCAGCCGCACCCCGGGCCGGCTGGTGGTGTGGCCCACCCTGCTGCTCGGCATCCTGGCGGCCGGGTTCGTCACCGAACTCGCCCGGTGGGTCCGCGCGGCGACGATCCCGGACCTCCGGCCGGTGGCGGTCCGGGTCGTCACCGTGCCGCTGCTGCTGCTGGTCCTGATCGAGGGTCTGCCCAAGATGGACCACATCCGCGTGCCGCCCGCTCCGGTGGCCCTGGCCGAAGCGGCCGCCCCGCTGCTGGTGCTGCCGTTCGACGACAGCAGCGACCTCAACGTGATGTTGTGGTCCACCGACGGGTTCCCGGTGACGGCGAACGGCTCGAGCAGCGTGATCACGCCGATCCGGCAGGAGCTGCGCGACCTGATGCGGTCGTTTCCCAGCGCGCCGGCCGTGGCCCGGTTGCGCGAGCTCGGCATCCGCAGCGTCGTGGTGGTGCGGGAGCGGGTCATCGGCGGCCCGTACGAGGCGTCGCTGAGCGCCGCGATCGACGGGCTGAGCATCACCCGGCAGACCGTTGGACCGGACCTGATCTACCGGCTGGACTGACTCAGGCGACGGTGAAGGTGACGATCGGCGTGCCGGCCGGCGGGCCGGCCGCCAGCACCACCACGTCCCGCTCGACCCGATCGATGTCGATCCGCTCCCGGACCAGCAGGTGCGGCTCGCGATGGGTGTAGACCCAGGAACCGGAGGCGCCGCCGACCACCGCTGCGCGCGGAATCACCTTCGCACGGCCACCGGGGACCGGTTTCATCCCGACCGTCGCCGGTCCGATGCCGAGGAGGTCCGCCACGTCGAGGTCCAGGACGACCCGGTCCGGCGGGTCGCCGTCCGGCGTGCTGCCGTTGCGCCCGCCGGCCAACCAGAGGGCCAGACCGGTCTCGCCCGGCGCGGCCGGCAGATCGGCCGCCTGGCTCGCCGGATCCACCAGGTATGCGCCCGGTGCCGACACCGGCGCAGTGTCGCCGGGCAGCGAATCGGCGCTCCAGGACAACGAGAACGCCGGCAGGAACATGGCGGAGAGCGCGATGACGAGGATCGCCATCCGCGCGCGCCAGGACGGCTTCGCGCTGCGGAGCGCGGCGACGATCCGGCGCAGCGGGCTGTCCAGGCGGACCGTGACCTGGTTCCAGATCTCGGACAGCCGCTCGTCGGGCACGGTGGCGGCCAGCCGCTCACGGCACAGCGGGCAGGTCATCGCGTGTGTCTCGATCGACGCGGCCAGCACCGGATCGGCCAGGCCGGCGGCATAGCGGCGCGCCAGGTCGTCATCGAGGTGCCAGCCGCTCATACCAGCTCCTCCCGCAGCGCCGCGCGGGCCCGCATCAGCCGGGTCTTGACCGTGCCCACCGGGATACCGAGCAGACGTGCGGCCTCCCGGTTGGTGAGCCCGTCGAGAATGGTGGCGCGGACGACCGCCCGCAATTCCGGGGCGATGTGCCGCAGGGCACCGGCCAGATCGCCGTGCTCGATGCCGAGCAGCACCCGCTCCTCGACCGACGGCTCCGGCTGCACCACCGCGTCGGACAGCGGCACGGTGACCGGACGGTGGGCGCGGAACCGGTCGATCAGGCGGCGGATGGCGATGCCCCAGATCCAGGCCGCCGCCGGGCCGTCGTTCCGGTAGCGCGAGGCGCCCCGCCACACCGCGACGAAGGTGTCCTGAACCACATCGTTGACGATGTCGGCGTCGCTGCAGCGCTGCGACAGCCGCAGCACCAGCCACGGCGCGTGCCGCCGGTACAGGACGGCCAGGGCGTCGCGATCTCCGCCGGGTAAGGCGGCGAGCAGGTCGCGATCCGAGCGGGTGTCAGCGTCCACATCTCTTAGTCGACGGCGGCGGGCGGCGGGTTCATGCCGGTGCGCCGTGCTGCGCCATCTGCACAACCCCGCGCGATCCGGCCGGCCGGTGAACCGGAACGCCCTCCGGTGCCGACCTATCAGCGCAACCCGGCTACAGGGGGAGGGACATCATGCGCGCGAGTTCGTACCGCCGGCGGGTCGCGGTGTTGTTCGTGGACATCTGCGGGTTCACGCGACTGGTCGACACGACCGATCCGGAACTGGTGTACCAGGTGGTCCGCCCACTGATGGACCGGCTCGTGGCGGTCGTCCGCCGGCACGGCGGGGAGATCCAGCAGGTGCTCGGTGACGGTTTCATGGCCGTGTTCGGGCTGACCGATCCGCGCGGCGACGAGGCGCGCCGCGCGGTCCGCGCCGGGCTGGCCCTGCTGGCCGCTGCCGATCGTCGGCCCGCCGTCCATGTCGGTATCGAATACGGCGACGTGCTGGTCACCCCGTCCTTCGAACCCGCGGAGTTCGGGGTGTGGGGCCGCGCGGTCACGGTCGCGCAACGGCTGTGCGATCTGGCCGGTCCGGGCGAGCTGCAGGTCGGTCCGGCCGCATACGCCGCCGCCGGACCACACGCCGGCCGCGCGACGCCGAGGCCGGCCACGCTGAAGGGCATCACCCACGCCGTGGTCGCCCACCGGATGATGCTGCCCTCGAGTGCGGCGTGACCGGACCGGTCAGCCGAGCAGGTCGTCGAGCCAGGCGTTGCGGAACTTCCCGTCCGGGTCGTACCGCTTCACCAGCTCGGTGAAGTCGGCGAACCGCGGATAGCGGCTGCGGATCGTGGCCGGGTCCATGGTGAACACCTTGCCCCAGTGCGGGCGCGCCTCCAGGCCCGCCAGGGCCTCCTCGACGGCGGCCACCGCCGGCAACACGGCCTCGGTGTCGGCGATCCAGGTGAAGTGCAGCCCCAGGCTGTCCCGCTGGTAGTTCATGCTCAGCCACAGGTCGTCGGCGGCCACCGTGCGCAGCTCGTTGACCTGCAGCACCGGCGCGATCCTCGCCCGGACGCCGGCCACCACGTCGATCGCATCGAGGGCCCGCTCGCGCGACACCATGTATTCCGACTGCAGTTCCGCGCCGGTGCTCGGGGTGAACTCCATCCGGAAGTGCGGCAGCCGGGCGTGCCACGGTCCGGGCACGCCGGCCTGCCGGGTGCTGTTGTCGGCGGGCAGTCCGGGGACCGGGTGCCGCGGGCCGTCCGCCGGCCGGGCGCCGTAGAACGGGCCGTCCGGCATCGGGTCCGGCCGCTTGACCCAGACGAGGTTGACCATGGTGCTGGACCAGTTGGTGAAGAGGCTGACGCTGTACCCGGCACCGAGAATGTCCGGCAGGTGCTCGGCCAGGGCATCGCGGGACAGGTCGTCGT
>DASSAL010000115.1:0-22171 GCA_035685405.1 Actinoplanes sp.
GAGGGGCGGCCGGACGGCACGTACGAGAACGTCAACTCCCCGGCCACGTACCTCAATCGCACCCTGGCCGGCGACACCCCGCTGCCGGCCACCGCCGACCCCACCGCGCCCCCGCAGTGGCGCCGCGTGTCGGACGACCAGAGCGTGCGCTGGCACGATCAGCGCACCCGGTGGATGGGCGACGACCGGCCGCCGGCCGCAGCCGCTGAACCGGATCGCCGGCATCGGCTGCGCGAGTGGTCGGTGCCGCTGCGCCAGGAGACCCGCACGTTCGCGGTCCGCGGCACCCTCGACTACCTGCCACCGCCGCCGGCGTGGGCCTGGTGGGCCGGCGCGGTGCTGCTGGCAGCCGCGGTGACGGTGGCCGGGCGGCGACATCCGCTCACGCCGGCGGTGTCCGCGGTGGCGGCCGGGACGATCCTGCTGGGGTACGCCGTGCTGCGCGCGCTCGACGCGGGCATCTCCGCCGTGCTGTTCGTGGCCGCGGTGGCGGCCGTGGCGGCCGGCTTCTGGCGCACGCCGTTCGGCACCGCGCTGGCCGGTGCGGTGCTGGCGCTCTTCGGCGGGTTCGCCAACCAGGGGGTGTTCCGGGCGGCCGTGGTGCCGGCGGCCGGGCCGGCGTGGTTCGCGAGGGTGGCCGTGCTGATGGCGATCGGGGTGGGCGTGGGCATGGTCGCGGCCGGCCTGCTGCGGCTCCGGGCCGGTACTAAGGTGCAGCCATGACCGAGACCCGACTCGCGCCCGGCGATGCCGCACCCGACTTCACGCTGCCCACCGACACCGGCGATCGCCTCGCGCTCAAGGACCTGCGCGGTCGCAAGGTGGTGCTGTACGCGTACCCCGCCGCCATGACCCCCGGCTGCACCACGCAGGCCTGCGACTTCCGTGACTCGCTGGCGTCACTGCAGGCGGCCGGCTATGAGGTGGTCGGCATCTCTCCCGACGCCCCGGCCAAGCTGGCGAAGTTCCGCGAGCGCGACGCGATCACCTTCCCGCTGGTCAGTGATCAGGACAAGAGCGTGCTGACGGCGTACGGCGCGTACGGCGAGAAGCAGATGTACGGCAAGACGGTGACCGGGGTGATCCGCTCCACCTTCGTGATCGACGAGAACGCCACCATCGAACACGCCCTCTACAACGTCAAGGCCACCGGACACGTCGCCAAGCTGCGGCGCGACCTCGGCATCGACTGAGCGCCCCGGACGTCTAGACTCGGCTGCGCCGGCGGAAGTGGCGGAATGGCAGACGCGAAGGCCTTAGGAGCCTTTGTCCTGACGGGCGTGGGGGTTCGAGTCCCCCCTTCCGCACCACGCGGCACGATGTGCGCATGTCGTTGTCCTTCGTGCTCGACCCGGACCTGACCGCCGACCTGCGGGATCGCGTGCTCGCGCTGTGGGTGGACGTGACCAACGCGGGCGGGGCGGTGGGCTTCGTCGCTCCGGTCACGCCGGCCGATGTCCGGCCCACCGCGGAGCGAGCCTTCGCGGCGGTCCGGGACGGCGCCGACCACCTGCTGGCCGGATTCGACCGGGACGACCTGGTGGCGTTGCTGTTCATCACCGACAACGGGCACCACCTCAAGGACCACTGGCGGGTACTCAAACGTGTCATGGTCGCGCCGGGCAGCCAGGGCCGGGGGTACGGCACCGCGATCATGCGGCAGGCGGCCGAGGCCGGGCGGAAGCTGGGCCTGGCAGCGCTGGCGGTGACCGTGCGGGGTGGCACCGGACGGGAACGGTTCTATGAGCGACTCGGGTACCGGGAGGTGGGCCGGCTGCCGGGCGCGCTGCGGGTGGCGCCCGGCGACGACCGGGACGAGATCTACCTCTGGCGGGATCTTTAACAGGACGAGGCGGCCGGGAGCGCGGCCACCGTGGTCGGCGGCGGCTCCGGCGCCGAGGTGGACTCCGGCAGCGCGGCGGCAGCCGACGGAGAGAGTGAGGGCGAGGGGGGCGGGGACGGGCTCACCGTCCGCTTCGGCTTCGGCGCGGTTGTGGTGACCGCAGCCGACTCGGTGACCGCGGTCTTCTGGGTGGTGCCGGGTGACAGTCTGATGCCGGGCAGTGTCCGGGTCCGCCCGGTCACGTCGGTGATCCTGACGGTGAAGGGGCCCGGACCGGCGCCGCCCTCGATGATCCAGTAGTTGAAGTCCTCGCGGGTGGCGGTCCGGAAGCTGCCACCGCGGCCGGCCACCTTCACCGAGGTGAGCGGCTGGCCGTGGTTGTCGATCAGCGCGGCGAACCAGTACCGCGACGCCCCTTCCTTGATCCGCACGCTGACCGGGCCGGGCACCGCGGGGTTGGCCACCCGCCGGTACCGCACCGGCACGATGCCGTCGATCTCGTCGGCGATCTTCCGGAACGCGGTGCGGCTCAGGTCGATGTGGCCGGGCCCGCACGGCGGGCAGCTGTCGATCACCTTGACCCGGACCTTGCCCTTGGGACCGGTGACGTCGAGATAGCTGCCGCACGCCGCGGCGCCGGCGTACTCGCCGGCGCCCAGGGCGACGAACAGGTCGTTGGCCGGCGCGCCGGGGAACGAGCAGTTGCCGGTGCCGCTGCCGAGGTCGTAGAAGGTGGCCTTGCCGCTCTTCGTGGCGGTGGACGGCGGTGCCGCGCAGGCCGAGCCGCCGCTCTGCACCAGCAGCGCGACCCCGACGACGCCGGCCAGGACGACCGCGCCGCCGGTGGCCAGCCAGGGCGGGCTGAGAAGACGAGAGGCAGGCACTGGGGCATCCTGCGCACGCCGCCCGCGGGCGGCAACGTTCCTAAGACAGACCTAAGACAGCGCGGTGACTTCGTCACCCACCCGGACGACGTGGGCCGCGTCAGGCGTGACATCGGGGATCAGGTTCATCCCGAACAGCAGCCCGTCCGGGAACCGCCGGCGCCGACCGAGCATCTTCAGCGGCTGCCCGGTCTTCTCGCCGGTGTCCTGATCGATGGTGGTCACCAGGCAGCGGTCGCAGGGCTGGGCGGCCCGGACGGCCACCGGGCCGATCCGCAGCCGCCGGCCGCGCCAGTCGTCCTCGGCCCACGGTGGCGCGCCGTCGACCACGAGGTTCGGCCGGAACCGGGTCATCGGCACCGGCTCCTCGCCCGCTTCCACCAGCCAGTCGTTCAGGGCGGACAGGGAGGCGGTGGTGGTCGCCAAGATCGGGTGGCCGTCGGCCATGCTGACCCGGTCGCCCACCCGCGCGTCCGCGATCGGCCGCCCGGTCGGGTCGGCCTGCCAGGCCAGCCGGGCCGGCACACCGAGGAACCGGGCCGTCCACCCGCCGTCGTCGGCGATGCGGACCGGGGCGGGCGTCTTGTGGGCGAAGACCCGGACGCCGTCCTGCGGCCCGTCGACCGGCTCGGCGACTCGGGCCGGCGGCATGCCGGGGGCGGCCAGGCGGAGGCCGCCCGGCTGCGGGTGGGCCCGCAGCTGGGACAGGCGGGCCACCCGGCGCTGCGTGATGCCGACACCGTCGCCGTCCATCACGATCCAGCGCCGATCACCGCTCAGGCCCCAGGGTTCGACGGCGGCTTCGGCGTGGTCCAGCCGGCGACAGCCCTTGACCGGGTACGTGTGCAGCGAAGCGATCCGCATGCCACAGCGTCGCACACCCCTGGTGCGTGAAAGTTTTCATGCATACGCTGCATCTGTGAATGGTGACCGGATGCTGGATCTGTTTCAGGGTGCCCGCCTCACGCCGACCCAGCGGCGGATCGCGCACAGCCTGGTGCAGCACGCCCCGGACGCGGCGTACCTGTCCGCGGCCGAGGTGGCCGAGCTGGCCGGGGTGAGCCAGCCGTCGGTGACCCGGTTCGCCATGGCGCTCGGGTTCTCCGGTTATCCGGCACTGCGCCGGCAGCTGCGAGCGTTCACCGTCACCACACCGGTCGACGCCGCGGCCGAGAACGAAATGCAGCGCGCGGTGCGCGCCGAGGCCCGCCACCTGGACCGGCTGCGCGAGCAGCTCGGCGATCTGGCCGCGGTCCGCGAGGCGGCCAAGATGCTGGTGGCCAGCCGGCCGCTGCCGGTCCTGGGCTTGCGGGCGGCCGCGCCGCTGGCCGCCTACTTCGGCTATTTCGCCGCGAAGGTGCACCCCGACGTGCGGATGCTCGACGCGGGCGGCTCGCAGTTGCTGGACCGGCTGGATCAGGCCCGGGCCGCGGGTGCCGGTGCGATGCTGGCGATCGTGCTGCCCCGTTATCCGCGCGAGACGCTCGAGGTGATGCGAGAGGCCCGGGCGGACGGCTGCGCCGTGGTGGCGATCACCGACTCGGCGGTCAGCCCGGCCGCCGAGCTGGCCGACGTCACGCTGCCCGCGGCGGTCGGCACCCAGTTGGTGTTCGACCTGCACGCCGGGCCGATGGCGATGGCCATGGTGTTGCTGCACGCGATGTGCGACGCGGCGCCGGAGCCGGCCCAGCGGCGGCTGGAGGAGTTCGAGGCCACCGCCGTACGCCGGCACATCTTCGAAGCGTGAAGGAGGGGACGTCATGAAGGCGCCACGCGGACCGCAGATCACCGCGCACGGCTGGCCGCAGGAGGCCGCCAAGCGGATGTTGATGAACAACCTCGACCCGGAGGTGGCCGAGCGGCCCGACGATCTGGTCGTCTACGGCGGCACCGGCCGGGCAGCCCGGGACTGGCCGTCGTTCCACGCCATCGTGCGCGAGCTGGACGCGCTCCGGGGTGACGAGACGCTGCTGGTGCAGTCCGGCAAGCCGGTGGGCGTGTTCCGGACGCACGAATGGGCGCCCCGGGTGCTGATCGCCAACTCCAATCTGGTCGGCGACTGGGCCACCTGGCCGGAGTTCCGCCGCCTGGAGAGGCTCGGCCTCACCATGTACGGCCAGATGACCGCCGGCTCGTGGATCTACATCGGCACGCAGGGCATCCTGCAGGGCACGTACGAGACGTTCGCCGCGGTTGCCGCGAAACGCTTCGGTGGCTCGCTGGCCGGAACGCTGACGCTGACCGCCGGCTGTGGCGGCATGGGCGGCGCCCAGCCGCTCGCGGTCACCATGAACGGCGGCGTGTGCGTGATCGTCGACGTCGATCGCAGCAGACTGCAGCGCCGGCTCGACACCCGCTATCTCGATGAGATCGCCGACGACCTGGACGATGCGATCGCCCGCGCCGAACGCGCCAAGTCCGAGAAAGCGGGCATCAGCGTCGGGGTGGTCGGAAACGCTGCCGAGGTGTTTCCCGACCTGCTTCGCCGAGGTGTGCCGATCGACATCGTGACCGACCAGACCAGCGCGCACGATCCGCTGAGTTACGTGCCGATCGGGATGGACCCGGGAGACGCGCTCACCAAGCCGGACGAGTACATCGACCGGGCCCGCGAATCCATGGCCCGGCACGTCGAGGCGATGGTCGGCTTCCTGGACCGCGGCGCCGAGGTGTTCGACTACGGCAACTCCATCCGCAGCGAGGCCAAGCTGGGCGGGTACGAGCGCGCGTTCGCCTTCCCCGGCTTCGTGCCCGCTTACATCCGGCCGCTGTTCGCCGAGGGCAAGGGACCGTTCCGCTGGGCGGCGCTGTCCGGCGACCCGGCCGACATCGCCGCCACCGACCGGGCGATCCTGGATCTCTTCCCGGGCCACGAAGGGCTCGGCCGGTGGATCCGGCTGGCCGGCGAGCGGGTGGCCTTCCAGGGCCTGCCGGCCCGGATCTGCTGGCTCGGATACGGCGAGCGGGACAGGGCCGGGGTCCGGTTCAACGACATGGTGGCCCGCGGTGAGCTGTCCGCGCCGATCGTGATCGGCCGGGACCACCTGGATTCCGGGTCGGTGGCTTCCCCGTACCGGGAAACCGAGGCCATGGCCGACGGCTCGGACGCCATCGCCGACTGGCCGCTGCTCAACGCCCTGGTGAACACCGCGAGCGGAGCGAGCTGGGTTTCCATCCACCACGGCGGCGGGGTGGGCATCGGCCGGTCCATCCACGCCGGGCAGGTGTGCGTGGCGGACGGGTCGGCGCTGGCCGGGCAGAAGATCGAGCGGGTGCTGACCAATGACCCGGGCATGGGGGTGATCCGGCACGTGGACGCCGGCTACGAGTCGGCCGCCGCCGCGGGCGTGCGCATCCCGATGCAGGACAGCCCATGACGGGCTTCGCGGACCTCTGGGCGGAGATCGCGCCGATCGGCCGCGATCCGCACAGCGGTGGTTATCTGCGGTATGCGCTGAGCGAGCCGGAACTCGTGCTGCGCGACTGGTTCCGCACCCAGGCGGACCGCCGCGCCATGACGGTGACCGAGGACGGCAACGGCAACCTGTTCGCGTGGCGGGCCGAGCCGTGGGCGCCGGGCACCGTGCTGACCGGCTCGCACTTCGACTCGGTGCCGCACGGCGGCGGATACGACGGCCCGCTCGGCATCGTCAGCGCCTTCCTCGCGGTGGACCGGCTCCCGCCGGACCGGAAGGTGTGCGTGGCCGCGTTCGTCGACGAGGAGGGTGGCCGGTTCGGCGTACCCTGCCTGGGATCCCGGCTGCTCACCGGCGCGATCGACCGGTCCGCTGCCGCCAGGCTGCGCGACGACCGTGGTGTCACGTTCGAGGCGGCGCTCGGCCGGCGGCCGGCCGGCGCGCTGCCGCTGCTCGAGCGGATCAGCGCGGTGGTCGAACTGCACATCGAGCAGGGCCGCAACCTGACCGAGCCGGTCGGCGTGGCGAGCGCGATCTGGCCGCACGGACGGTGGCGGTTCGACTTCGCCGGGGACGGTGACCACGCCGGGACCACCCGGATGGCCGACCGGCACGATCCGATGCTGACCTTCGCGTACACCGTGCTGGCCGCGAACAAGGAGGCCCGGCTGGCCGGCGCGCACGCCACCATGGGCCGGGTGGCGGTGGAACCGAACGCCACCAACGCGATCCCGTCGCTGGTCCGGGGCTGGCTCGATGCCCGCGCAGCCGAGACGTCCACCTTGGACACATTGGTCGAGGCGATCGTCAAGCGGGCGGTGGAGCGGGCCGGCCGGGACGGCACCCGGGTCACCGTCCAGGCGGAGTCGGTATCGTCCGAGGTGGCGTTCGACACCGCGCTGGCGCAGCGGCTGGCCCGGCTGCTGGGCAACGCGCCGATCCTGCCCACCGGCGCGGGGCATGACGCGGGCGTGCTGTCCGCACACGTGCCCACCGCGATGCTGTTCGTCCGCAACCCGACCGGCGTGTCGCACTCACCCGCCGAGCACGCCGCTGACGCCGACTGCGAGGTCGGTGTCGAGGCGCTGGCCCGGGCGCTCGGGGACCTGACATGAGGTACCACGCCGAGCACGCCTGGGTCGACGGCCGCATCGAGCGGGACGTGCTGATCGAGGTCGCGGGCGGCCGGTTCAGCCGCGTGCAGCCCGGCGCGCCTTCCGCGGGCACCCGGCTGCGCGGAGTGGTGCTCCCGGGGCTGGCCAACACCCATTCGCACGCCTTCCACCGGGCCCTGCGCGGGCGGACCCAGGACGCCCGGGGCAGTTTCTGGACCTGGCGGGAGCTGATGTACGACGTCGCCGGCCGGCTCGACCCGGACACCTACTTCGGGCTGGCCCGGGCGGTCTACGGCGAGATGGCGATGGCCGGCGTCACCTGCGTCGGCGAGTTCCACTACCTGCACCACAACCCGGACGGCACCCCCTACGACGACCCGAATGCGATGGGGTACGCGCTGCTCGAAGCCGCCCGCGAGGCGGGCATCCGGATCACCCTGCTCGACACGCTCTATCTCACGTCCAGTGTGGACGGGCGACCGCTGGAGGGAGTGCAACGGCGGTTCGGCGACGGCACCTTCGACAGCTGGCGGGAACGCGTTGCCGCGGTCAAGGGTACCGGCCGCGCCCGGATCGGCGCGGCCTTCCACTCGATCCGGGCGGTGCCCGCCGACCAGCTGCGGCCGGTCGATGGACCAGTGCACATCCACCTCTCCGAGCAGCGCGCGGAGAACGAGGCCTGCCGGGCCGTGCACGGCTGCACCCCGGCGGAACTCCTCCAGCGGCACGGGGTGCTGGGTCCGGACACCACCGCGGTGCACGCGACCCACCTGTCGCCGGGCGACGTCGGCCTGCTGGCCGGGTCGTCCGTCTGCTTCTGCCCCACCACGGAACGGGACCTGGCCGACGGCATCGGGCCGGCCCGGGCGCTGGCCGACGCGGGCAGCCGACTGAGCCTGGGCAGCGACAGCCATGCGATCATCGACCTGCTCGAGGAGGCGCGCGCGCTGGAGATGCACGAACGCCTGGCCACCGAGCAACGCGGCTGCTTCACACCCGGCGAGCTGATCGCGGCCGCCACCGACCACGCCGCGCTGGGTTGGGCCGACGCCGGCCGGATCGCGGCCGGGCAGCGGGCCGACCTGGTGGCGATCGGCGCCGGCAGCGTCCGCACCGCCGGCGCCGAGCCGGACCAGATCCTCTTTGCCGCCGCGGCCGCCGACATCACCGACGTGATCACCGACGGCCGGCACATCGTCGCCGACGGCCGGCACACCGGGTTCGACGTGGCGCAGGCCTTGCGCGAGGCGGTGACCGGGTGAGCATCCTGATCGACGACATCGGTGAGCTGGTCACCCACGACGGGACGCCCCGGCGGGACGCCGCGCTGGTGATCGACGGCGACCGGATCGGCTGGATCGGCCCGCGCACCGCGGCACCCGCCGCCGACGAACGGATCGACGCCGCCGGCGCCGCGGTGATTCCCGGGTTCGTGGACAGCCACGCGCACCTGATCTTCGCCGGGGACCGGGCCGCCGAGTTCGCCGCCCGGATGGCCGGTGCACCGTACACCGGCGGCGGGATCCGCACCACGATGGCCGCGACCCGGGCCGCCTCGGACGCGGACCTGCTCGCCCACGCCCGCAAGCTGGTCGGCGAGATGCGCCGGCAGGGCACCACCACGGTGGAGATCAAGAGCGGATACGGCCTGAGCGTCGACGACGAGGCCCGCAGCCTGCGGCTGGCCCGGGAACTCACCGACGAGACCACCTTCCTGGGCGCGCACGTCGTGCCGGATGGCGATCCGGACGCCTACGTGGACCTGGTGACCGGGCCGATGCTGGCGGCGGCCGCGCCGTATGCCAAGTGGATCGACGTGTTCTGCGACCGCGGCGCGTTCACCGGCGAGCAGGCCCGGACCGTACTCACCGCAGGCATCGCCGCCGGCCTGCAACCGCGGATCCACGCCAACCAGCTCGAGGCCGGGCCGGGCGTGCAGCTCGCCGTCGAGCTGGGCGCGGCCAGCGCCGACCACTGCACCCACCTGACCGGGGCCGACCTGGACGCGCTGGCCGGCGGCGACACCGTCGCCACGCTGCTGCCCGGGGCGGAGTTCGCCACGCGATCCCCGTACCCCGACGCCCGGGCCCTGCTCGACGCCGGTGTCACGGTCGCGCTGGCCACCGACTGCAACCCGGGCTCGTCGTACACGTCGTCGATGCCGTTCTGCATCGCGCTGGCGGTGCGGGAGATGGGCATGACGCCCGCCGAGGCGCTGTGGTCGGCCACCGCGGGCGGCGCCCGGGCGCTGCGCCGCGACGACGTCGGCCGGCTCACCGTCGGCGCCCGCGCCGACCTGGCGGTGCTCGACGCACCGTCCCATCTGCATCTCGCCTACCGGCCCGGGGTTCCCCTGGTCCGCACCGTCCTGCACAACGGAGTGCCCTCATGACCACCACCGTCGTCATCCAACCCACCGGCGTCACGTCCGCCGACGTGCTCGCCGTCGCCCGGCACGACGCCCGCGTCGATCTCGCCGAGGCCACCATCGAAGCGATGGCCCGCAGCCGCTCCCTGGTGGACCGGATCGAGGCGTCCGGCCGGCCGGTGTACGGCGTCTCCACCGGCTTCGGCGCGCTGGCGAACACGTCCATCGCCCCGCAGCGCCGTGCCGAGTTGCAGCATGCGCTGATCCGCTCGCACGCCGCCGGGGTCGGCGACCCGATGCCCCGCGAGGTGGTTCGGGCGATGATGCTGCTGCGGGTGCGGTCGCTGGCCCTGGGCCTGTCCGGGGTCCGGCCCGCGCTGGCCCGCGGCCTGACCGACCTGCTCAACGCCGACATCACACCGTGGGTGCCGGAACACGGCTCGCTCGGCGCCTCCGGTGACCTGGCGCCGCTGGCGCACTGCGCGCTGGTGCTGCTCGGCGAGGGCTGGGTGGTGGGCAAGGACGGCGCCCGGACGGCCGCCGCCGAGGCGCTGCACGCCGCCGGGCTGCGGCCGCTGACCCTGGCCGCCAAGGAGGGCCTCGCCCTGATCAACGGCACCGACGGCATGCTCGGCATGCTGCTGCTGGCGCTGGCGGACGCCGAGCACCTGTTCACCATGGCCGACGTCACCGCGGCGCTGGCCATCGAGGCGATGCTCGGCTCGGAGCGGCCGTTCCGGCCCGAGCTGCACGCCATCCGGCCGCATCCCGGGCAGACCGCGTCGGCGGCGAACATCCACCGGCTGCTACAGCACTCGGCGATCATGGATTCGCACCGCGACGACCTGGCGCACGCGGTGCAGGACGCATACTCGATGCGCTGCGCCCCGCAGGTGGCCGGCGCCGCCCGGGACACCCTGGCCTTCGCCGCCACGGTTGCCGAGCGGGAACTGCGGTCGGTGGTGGACAACCCGGTGGTGCTGCCGGACGGCCGGGTGGAATCGACCGGCAACTTCCACGGCGCCCCGCTCGGCTTCGCCGCCGATTTCCTGGCCATCGCCGCCGCCGAGGTGGGCGCGATCGCCGAACGCCGGGTGGACCGCCTGCTGGACGTGACCCGGTCGCGGCACCTGCCCCCGTTCCTGTCCCCCGACGCCGGGGTCAACTCCGGGCTGATGATCGCGCAGTACACCGCGGCCGGCATCGTCGCGGAGAACCGCCGGCTGGCCGCACCGGCCTCGGTGGACTCGCTGCCGACCAGCGGCATGCAGGAGGACCACGTGTCGATGGGCTGGGCGGCGGCGAAGAAGCTGCGCACCGTGCTGGACAACCTGACCAGCCTGCTGGCGGTGGAGTTGCTGGCCGCCGTCCGCGGTCTGCAACTGCGGGCGCCGCTGACGCCGTCGCCGGCCGGCCGGGCCGCCGTGACGGCGCTGGCGGGCGGCGGCGAACCGGGGCCGGACGTGTTCCTCGCGCCGGTGCTGGAGCAGGTCCGGGCGGTGGTGGCCGGCCGCGGGCTACGCGACGCGATCGAGACCGCGGTCGGACGGCTCATCTAGGTCTGGTCCGGGCTCAGGACCGCAGCTCCTTCGCGACCACCTTGGCCAGGTCCCGGAACGCCTTGCCGCGGTGGCTGATCGCGTCCTTCTCCTCCGCGGTCAGCTCGGCGTTGGTCCGGTCCTGCCCGTCGCCGAGAAAGATCGGGTCGTAGCCGAAGCCACCGGTGCCGCGCCGGGTCCGGATGATCCGGCCCGGTTGCCGGCCCTCCACCAGGTGTTCGCGGCCGTTCGGCAGGACCAGGGCGGCGGCGCACACGAACGCGGCGCCGCGGTGCTCGTCCGGCACGTCGCCGATCTGCGCCAGCAGCAGGTCGAGGTTGGCGTCGTCCTCGCCGTGCCGGCCGGACCAGCGGGCGCTGAACACGCCCGGCATGCCGTTCAGCGCGTCCACCGCCAGCCCGGAATCGTCGGCCACCGTGGGCAGCCCGGTGCGCTTGGCGCCTTCGCGGGCCTTGATCAGCGCATTTTCTCCGAAGGTCAGCCCGGTTTCGGGCACGTCCGGGTAGTCCGGGAAGTCGCCCAGGCCGACCAGGGTGACCCGGGACGAGCCGAGCGAGGCGTCCAGGATGCGCTGCAACTCGGTGAGCTTCTGGCGGTTGGCTGTGGCCAGCAGCAGCTTTTTCACGAGCTCAGGGCCTTCTGCTGGACAGCGGCCAGCTCGGCGCAGCCCAGCAGGCCCAGGTCGAGCAGGGCGTCCAGCTGGTCGCGGCGGAACACGCCGGCCTCACCGGTGCCCTGCACCTCGACGAAGTCGCCGTCGCCGGTGCAGACGATGTTCATGTCCACCTCGGCGGCGACGTCCTCGTCGTACATCAGGTCCAGCCGTGCCTCGCTGTCGACGATGCCGACGCTGACCGCCTGGATCGAGCGGTGCATCACCTTCTCCACCTTGCCGGCCAGCGACTTGCGCCCGGCCAGCCAGGTCACCGCGTCGTACAGGGCGACGTATGCGCCGCTGATCGCCGCGGTGCGGGTGCCGCCGTCGGCCTGCAGCACGTCGCAGTCCAGCACGATCGAGTTTTCGCCCAGCGCCTTGAGGTCGATGCAGGCGCGCAGGCTGCGGCCGATCAGCCGGGAGATCTCCTGGGTGCGGCCGCCGACCTTGCCCTTGACGCTCTCCCGGTCGCCGCGGGTGTTGGTGGCCCGGGGCAGCATCGCGTACTCGGCCGTCACCCAGCCCAGGCCGGAGCCCTTGCGCCAGCGCGGGACGCCCTCGGTGACGCTGGCGGTGCAGAGCACCCGGGTGTTGCCGAAGTCCACCAGCACCGAGCCCTCCGGGTGGATGCTCCACCGGCGGGTCAGGGACACCGGACGCAACTCGTCGGCCGCTCGGCCGTCAGGACGGGGTGGCATGCCCGTCACCTTAGGCGTAACGCGCCGTGGCGGTGTCGTCCGCCCCCGTGGCGTCGGCCCGGGCAGCCCACACCCGCGACATCGCACGCGCCGGGACCGCGGGTCGCAGCGCCGCCACCGGCCGGTGCCGGCGGGTCACCACCGGCGCCGGGTCGGGCAGGGCACCGTGCGCGCGCAGGAAGCCCTCGACCGCCTGCGGCCAGCCGAACAGCTCGGCCCGGGCTCGGGCGGCGGCACGGCGGTCCGGTTCCGGGCGATCCAACAGCTGCTGTACGCCGTCCGCGAACGCCTCCGCGGTGCCCCGCACCGCGACGCCCGCCGCGCCGACCACCTCGGGCAGCGCGCTGGCCCGGTTCACCACCACCGGCGTGCCGCAGGCCAGCGCTTCCAGGGCGGCCAGCCCGAAGGTCTCCACCGGGCCGGGCGCCACCAGCACGTCCGCCGCGGCCAGCAACGCCGCCACGGCGGACCGGTCGCCGATGTGCCCGGCGAACCGGACCGGCAGCCGCGCCGCGCGATAGGCCAGCGCGGTGCGCCGGGAGCCGTCCCCGGCCACCACCAGCACCGCGGGTACGTTCCGGCCGCGCAGCGCGGCCACCGCGTCCACCGCCAGCTCGGGCCGCTTGTCGGCGGACAACCGGCTGCAGTACACGATCAGCGTCTCGTCCGGGCGGGCGTACTGGGCACGGACCGCCGGGTCGGCCGCGCTCGGATGGAACGCGCGCAGGTCGACGCCGAGCGGCACCTCCACCAGGTTGGGTACGCCGACGCGGCGGAACTCGGCGGCGGCGAACGCGGTGGTGCAGACGATCTGGTCGTACATCTCGGCGGTCTGCCGGTTGAGCCGGTCGGCCAGCTGCGCCCGGGCCGGCATGCCCCAGACGCCGAGCAGCCCGGCCAAGCTCTCGTGCGAGACCATCATCGACTTCACCCCGCGCTGCCGGGCCCAGCGGCCGGTCCAGCGCAGCGTGGCGCGGTCGGAGACCTCGATCCGGTCCGGTTCCAGGCCGTCCAGCAGCTCAGTGATCTTCCGCCGGCCGGCCAGCACGCGATGCCCGCCGGTCCGGGGCAACTTCGTGCCGGGCAGCGTGATCACCCGGCCCTGGGACGTCATCTCGTCGGAGAACTGCCGGCCCGGGACGATCAGGACGGCTTGGTGGCCGGCGCGCTGGTAGCCCTCGCCGAGGTTGCGGAGCGCTGTACGAAGACCACCGGATCGAGCCGAGACGAAGTTGGCCAGCCGGACGATGCGCATGCAGTGCACTCCAAGGGAGAGGCTCGAGGGCTCACAGATCGTAGCGGGAACCCGGCCGAACCACCTCTACCGGTCCCGCGAACGCCGCACAGGCGGCATCCACTGTAGAGGCCTCGCTGCCCCAGGCGGGCACCAGGTGGGTGAGCAGCAGCCGGCGTACGTCCGCCTTGGTCGCCGCCTCGCCCGCCTCGCCGCCGGTCAGGTGCAGGTCGGGCGGGTTCTCCATGCCGTCCAGGTAACTCGCCTCGCACAGGAACAGGTCGGCGCCCTGCGCCAGGCGCAGCAGCGATTCGCACGGCGCGGTGTCCGACGAGTACGCCAGCACCCGGCCGCCCTGCTCCACCCGTACGCCGAAGGTCTCGATCGGATGGTTCACCCGGTCCACCGTGACCGTGAACGGCCCGATCGGAAAGGTGCCCGGTTCCAGCCGGAAGAAGGTGTAGACGTCGTCCACCGGCTCGGCCTCTGAGCTGTATGCGGCGGCGATCCGCTCGGCGGCGCCCAGCGGGGCATAGACCGGCAGCGGCGGTTTCGGGCCGGCCGGGTCGTAGCGGCGGACCACCACGTAGTTGCACGCGTCCAGCATGTGGTCGGCGTGCAGGTGGGTGAGCATGATTGCGTCGATCGCGTTGAGGTCGGCGTACCGTTGCAGCGCCGACAGGGAACCCGCCCCGAAGTCGATCAGGAGCCGGAAGCCCTGGGCCTCCACGAGGTAGGCGGAACAGGCCGACTCGGGGCCGGGAAAACTGCCGGCACAGCCGAGGACGGTCAGTCGCATGCGGATCCCTCGGGCAACCAGTCAATCACGCTGCGAAGCGTACGCCGCGCCCCGCGCACCGGGTAAACGTCTGATCGATTTGTCGCGAAATCGACAACGTACATCACACCGCCCGTGACCTCGGTCATTACTGCACGCGTTACGCATTGTGATCCGTCCGCGTTGCACAGGGTGAAGACCATCAACATACCCAGTGGAGGCGTCGTGACCTCGGATCTGGACTCGCCGACCGGCGTGGTGCCGTTCGGCTGGGAGCCCGGTGGGAAACCGGCGGAAAGCGGCGACCGCGAGGCGTACTTCCGCTTCCCCGCCGCCGACGACCCGGCGCCGGGCACCCGCCGGCTGCTCATCCTGTCGCTGTACGCCTCGGCGCTCGGGCTGGCCGGTGTCGGCGTCGGCGTCCGCGGGTTCGTCTCGGTACTGGGCGGCGGCGTGCCGTTCTGGTACGTGCCGCTGCTGGTCGTCCTGGGGCTGCTCAGCGTCGCCCTGGTGGTGGGCGCGTTCCTGTCCATCCACCGCCCCCGCCTCCCCTACGTCCTGCTGGCCGCCGCCGCCGTCCCCCTCACCGCCGACGTCCTCCTGGCCGCCGCCTTCTAGCCCCCAGCCCCGCCGACGTCCTCCTGGCCGCCCCTTCTAGCCCCAACGCCCCGCGATCTTGGAGTTGTGGCGGCCCACAAAAGCGACATCGGCCTCATAAGGGCAGCCAGAAGTCCAAGATCGCGGGGCGGGGAGCCGGCGGGCCGCGGGGCGGGCGGGCCGCGGGGCGGGGGGCGGGGCGGCTAGGCCCAGAGCTGGCCTTCGAGGGCGTCCTCGGCGTCGGCCAGGGTGCCGCCGTATGCGCCGGTGGAGAGGTATTTCCAGCCGCCGTCGCAGACCACGAACGCCACGTCGGCGCGCCGGCCGGCCTTGACCGCCTCGTGCGCCACCGCCAGCGCGGCGTGCAGGATCGCGCCGGTGGAGAAGCCGGCGAAAATGCCCTCCACCTCGACCAGCTGGCGGGTGCGCAGCACGGCGTCGCGGGTGCCGACCGAGAACCGGCGGTTGAGCACCTCCGCGTCGTACAGCTCGGGGACGTACCCCTCGTCGATGTTGCGCAGGCCGTAGACCAGCTCGCCGTACCGCGGCTCGGCCGCGACGATCTCGATGCTGTCGACCTTCTCCCGCAGGTATCGCCCGGTGCCCATCAGCGTGCCGGTGGTGCCCAACCCGGCCACGAAGTGGGTGATGGTGGGCAGGTCGCGCAGCAGTTCCGGGCCGGTCGTCTCGTAGTGCGCGCGGGCGTTGCCGGGGTTGCCGTACTGGTAGAGCATCACCCAGTCGGGATGCTCGGCGGCGATCTGCTTCGCGGTGGCCACCGCCTGGTTCGAGCCGCCCGCGGCGGGCGAGAAGATGATCTCGGCGCCGTACATCCGGAGCAGCTGGACCCGCTCGGCGGAGACGTTCTCCGGCATCACGCAGACCAGCCGGTATCCGCGCAGCTTGGCCACCATGGCCAGGGAGATGCCGGTGTTACCGCTGGTCGGCTCCAGGATGGTGTCACCCGGGCGGAGCCGGCCGGACTCCTCAGCCTCGCGCACCATGAACAGCGCCGGGCGGTCCTTGATGCTGCCGGTGGGGTTGCGGTCCTCGAGTTTGGCCCACAGACGCACCGGCGGGGCGCCATCGGGCACCGTCGGTGACAGCCGGGGCAGGCCGACCAGCGGCGTGCCCCCGCACGCGTCCAGCAGGCTCTCATAGCGAGCCATAAGACAACTAGCCTTTAGTCCGCTCAAGGGCGGCGGTGGGGCGGTCGGACGAGCCTTCAGTCCGCTCAAGGGTGGCGGTGGGGCGGTTGGACGGGCTGAGCAGCGCGGCGATCGCGGCGAACCCCAACGCGCCGCCGGCCACGGCCGGCAGGATGGTGACCGAGTCGCCGTCGTTCAGCTTCGCGTCGAGGGCGCCGAGGAACCGGACGTCCTCGTCGTTGACGTAGATGTTGACGAAGCGGTGCAGGCCACCCTCGGGGGTGATCAGCCGGCCCTTCAGGCCGTTGTGCCTGGCGTCCAGGTCATCGATCAGACCGGACAGCGTGTCGCCCGAGCCTTCGACGGTCTTCGCGCCGCCGGTGTAGCTGCGCAGGATGGTGGGAACGCGAACTTCGATTGCCATGTCGGTGATGCTCCTGTTGGTCGTTTCTGTTCGAGGACGGGGCGAGGGAGTCGGTCAGCGACACTCATAGAAGACCGACGCCGGGCTCTGCCCGAACATGAACGACTGGACCGGCGACATCATCACGCGTCTACCGTCGCATCCACGATGTTGACCTCTTCTTCGGTCACCACGCTGTCCACAATACGGAACGACCGGATCTCCTCGCGATCCGGGTCGCGGGTCGACACCAGCAGGTAGTGCGTGTTCGGCTCACCCGCGAACGAGATGTCGGTGCGCGACGGGTACGCCTCCGTGGCGGTGTGCGAGTGGTAGATGACCACCGGCTCCTCGTCGTTGTCGTCCATCTCGCGCCAGACCCGCAGCTGTTCCATGGAGTCGAACTCGTAGAACGTCATCGACCGGGCGGCGTTGTCCATCACGATGTGCCGGGTCGGCAGGTCACTGCCGATCGGCCCGGCAACCACGCCACACGCCTCGTCCGGGTGGTCCCGGCGGGCGTGGGCGACGATCGCGTCGATGATCGCGCTGTCGATGGTCAGCACGTGTTTCACATTACCCGGGGATTTGCGCCGACCGGGCGTGGCCGTGCCCACACCGGGTAGGTGGTGCACCATGAAGCAACGGACCATCGGAGATGTCCAGGTGGGCGCGATCGGACTCGGCGGCATGCCGATGTCCATCGAGGGTCGGCCGGACTCGCAGCGCTCCATCGACACGATCCTGGCCGCCCTCGACGCCGGCGTCACGCTGATCGACACCGCCGACGCCTACCACATCCACGCCGACGAGGTCGGCCACAACGAGACGCTGATCGCCCAGGCGCTGGCCACCTGGAACGGCGACACCTCCACCGTGCTGGTCGCCACCAAGGGCGGGCACCAGCGGCCGGGCGACGGGTCGTGGACGAAGAACGGCGACCCGGCGTACCTCAAGCAGGCCGCCGAGGCGTCGCTGAAGCGGCTCGGTGTGGACGCGATCGGGCTCTACCAGTTTCACCGCCCGGACCCGAACGTGCCGTACGCGGACTCCGTCGGCGCCCTGCGTGACCTGCTCGACGAGGGCAAGATCCGGATGGCCGGCATCTCCAACGCGGACCCCGACCAGATCCGGGTCGCCCAGGAGGTGCTCGGCGGCCGCCTGGTGTCGGTGCAGAACCAGTTCTCGCCGGCCTTCCGGTCGTCCGAGCCGGAGCTGCGGCTGTGCGACGAGATGGGCATCGCGTTCCTGCCCTGGTCGCCGCTCGGCGGCATCGGCAAGGCCGGTTTCCTCGGTGGGCAGGCGGAGCGGTTCGCCGCGGTCGGCGAGCGGCACGGGGTGAGCCCGCAGCAGGTGGCGCTGGCCTGGATGCTGGCCAAGTCGCCGCGGGTGATCCCGATCCCCGGGGCCAGCCGCCCGGAGTCGATCACCGACTCGGTGCGGGCCGCGGACCTCTCCCTCAGTGACGACGAGCTACTCGATCTCGGGTAGCACGTTGAGCAGGGACTCCTGCAGGTAACCCAGGTACGCGTACACGGACAGCTGGAACACCCGGCTAGACGCCGGATCGTGCAGCACCGCGTCGTCGAGTTCGTCGCCGAGGTCGGTGTCGCCGGAGATGTCGAGCCGGGTGCCCATGGCCAGCCGTACGTCGTTGATCGCGCGCAGCCAGGCCTCGGCGGCCTCGTAGTCCAGTCGTACCTCGCCCGGCCCGTCGTCGGGCAGCGCGGCCAGGATCGCGCCGGCCTGATCGATCTTGGTGGTCTTCAGCTCACCGTCGGTGTAGCGGCGGAACTCGGCGGAGTCGTCCGGGCGGTCCGGATAGATGTCCGGAAACAGCCGGGCGACCACCGGGTCGGCGCGGTCGAACCCGTCGGTCAGCAGGTCCACCACCTCGCTGGCCACCTTGCGCAGCACCCGCACCTCGTCGATGGCGAAGGTGGCGACGCACTTGCCGCCCTTGCGTCGGAACATCGTCACGCCCGATCCACCGTGGCCCACAGGCCATAACCGTGCAACTGGGTCGCGTCCAGCTCCATCTTCTCCCGAGTCCCCGTGGAAACCACTGCCTTGCCCTTGTTGTGCACGTCCAGCATGAGCTTCTCGGCCTGGTCGCGGCTGTAGCCGAAGAGCTTCTGGAACACCCAGGTCACGTACGACATCAGGTTGACCGGGTCGTCCCAGACGATGGTGACCCAGGGAGTGTCGTCGAGCGGGACCTCCTCGATCTCCGGCGCCTCGACGGGAGCAACCTGTGGCAACGCCATGCCCCCCATCGTGCCACCGGATCCGGCCGATGGTGGAACCGCACCGCGGAAGAGCAGGTCAGAGCCGGGGGCCGAGCCGGCCGCGAGGCCCCTGGCCCCGGCGCTGCGGTCCGGGCCGCAATAAGGTAATCGAGTGACCGATTTCTCGCCCGCGCTGTTCACCGACCACTACGAGCTCACCATGCTCAGCGCCGCGCTCAAGGACGGCACGGCGCACCGGCGCTCGGTCTTCGAGGTGTTCGCCCGGCGGCTGCCGAACGGCCGGCGGTACGGCGTGGTGGCCGGCACCGGGCGGCTGATCGAGCTGATCCAGAAGTTCCGGTTCGACGCGGCCGAGGTGGACTTCCTGCGCCGGACCGGCGTCGTCGACGAGCCCACCGCGGCCTGGCTCGCCGACTACCGCTTCACCGGCGACATCGACGGGTACGCCGAGGGCGAACTGTTCTTCCCGGGATCGCCGATCCTGACGGTGTCCGGGACGTTCGCCGAGGGTGTGGTGCTGGAAACGTTGGCGCTGTCCGTGCTGAACCACGACAGCGCGATCGCCGCGGCGGCCGCCCGGATGGTCACCGCGGCCCGGGGACGCCCGATCATCGAGATGGGCTCCCGCCGTACGCACGCGGAAGCCGCCGTGGCCGCAGCCCGCGCGGCCTACCTCGCCGGTTTCGCCTCCACCTCCAACCTGGCCGCCGGCGCCCGGTACGGCATTCCGACCAGCGGCACCTCCGCGCACGCCTTCACGCTGCTGCACGACGCGGAGCCGGCCGCGTTCGCCTCCCAGGTCGAGGCGCTCGGCAAGAACACCACGCTGCTGGTCGACACATACGACATCGCCCAGGGCATCCGTAACGCCATCGCGGTGGCCGGGCCGGACCTGCGAGCCGTCCGGATCGACTCGGGCGACCTGTCGGTCCTCGCCCAGCAGTCCCGGGAACTGCTCGACTCGCTGGGTGCCACCGAAACCAAGATCATCGTGTCCGGTGACATGGACGAATACTCGATCGCCGCGCTGGCGGCCGAGCCGGTGGACATGTATGGCGCCGGCACCGCCGTGGTCACCGGGTCCGGCGCGCCCACCGCCGGGCTGGTGTACAAGCTGGTCGAGGTGGACGGCCGGCCGGTGGTGAAACGGTCGGAGAACAAGTCCACGGTGGGCGGGCGGAAGACCGCGGTCCGCCGGCACAAGCCCACCGGTACGGCGATCGAGGAGGTCGTGGTCTCTCAGGGCGTGCCCGACCACCAGGCCAACGACCGGCTGCTGCAACAGAAGTTCATCGCCGGCGGTACGCCCCGACCGACGCCCACCCTGACCGAATCTCGGCACCATCTGCGGCAGAATCTGATCTCGATACCGTGGGAGGGCCTCAAGCTGTCCGCCGGCGACCCGGCCGTACCGGTCACCTTCCGATAGGCTTTCCCCGTGTCCCGCGCCTTGATCATCGTTGACGTGCAGAACGACTTCTGCGAGGGCGGTTCCCTCGCGGTGTCCGGTGGCGCCGCCGTGGCCGCCGGCATCTCGCTGGTCCTGGACAGGGCCGGCAACCGGTGGGATCACGTGGTGGCGACCAAGGACTGGCACATCGACCCGGGCGCCCACTTCAGCGCAAACCCGGACTACGTCGACTCGTGGCCGGCGCACTGTGTGGTCGGCACCGGCGGCGCCGACTTCCACCCGGAACTCGTCACCGACCGCATCGAAGAGGTGTTCCACAAAGGTCAGCACGCCGCGGCGTACTCCGGCTTCGAGGGCTTCTCGTCGTCCGGTGTGAGCCTGGCCGAATGGTTGCGCGAGCGCGGCGTGACCGAGGTCGAGGTGGTGGGCATCGCGACGGACCACTGCGTACGGGCCACCGCGCTGGACGCCAAGGCCGCCGGTTTCGACACCACCGTGGTGCTGGAACTCACCGCCGGCGTGGCGCAGGCCACTACCGACGCCGCGATGCAGGAATTCCGGGCCGCGTCGATCGCGACGACGGGCACCCCCGTGGTGAGCCCCGTCTAACTCGCTCGGATTCTGTCGTACCTGCACGCGACAATCGCAAGCATGACCCTCACCCCGTATCGGGAGACGCTCGCCCTGCGCGGCCTCAAGTCGCTGCTCGTCGCGGCGACGCTGGCGCGCATCCCGATCACGGCCGGCACCGTGACGCTGACCCTGCACGTCGTGCTGGATCTCGGGCTGGGCTATTTCGCCGCCGGCATGGTGGGCGCGGCGTTCACCATCGGCGGCTCGCTCGGCGCGCCGGTGCTGGGGCGGATCACCGACCGCCGGGGGCTGCGCCCGGTGCTGGTGCTCACCACGGTCGCCGAGGTGCTGTTCTGGTTCTCCTCCCCGCACATGCCGTACTGGGCGTTACTGATCGCCGCGCTGGTCGGCGGGTTCCTGGCGCTGCCCGCGTTCGCGGTGGCCCGGCAGTCGATCGCCGCGCTGGCGCCGGAGTCGCACCGGCTGCCCGCCTTCGCCCTCGACTCGATCACCACCGAGTTGTCGTTCATGACCGGGCCGGCGCTGGGCGTGCTGATCTCCACCACGGCCGGCGCCGACATCGCCATGTACGCGGTCGGCTCCGGCATCCTGGTGTCCGGCGTGGGGCTCTATCTGCTCAACCCGCCGATCCGCAGCCACGACGAGGACCCGGTGTCGCCGCACGTCCGGGTGCCGCGCCGCAGCTGGATGACGCCGCGGCTGATCGGCGTGCTGGCCATCACCGCGGCCAGCACGCTGGTGCTGAGCGGCACCGACGTGGCGGTGGTCGCGGTGCTGCGGTCCACCGGCGAGGTCGAGTGGACCGGTGCGGTGCTCGGCCTCTGGGCGGCATACTCGCTGGTCGGCGGTTTCGCGTACGGCACGGTGAAGCGCGGCCTGTCACCGGTCACGCTGTTCGCACCGATGGCGGTGCTGACCATCCCGGTCGGCCTCGGCGGCCATCACTGGTGGCTGCTGGCCCTGCTGATCTTCCCGGCCGGCCTGCTCTGCGCCCCCACCATCACCGCCACCGCTGACGCGGTCAGCCGCATGATCCCGGCCGCCGCCCGCGGCGAAGCGATGGGCTGGCACAACTCGTCGCTCACCGTGGGCGTCGCCCTGGGTGCTCCCCTCGCCGGAGCGGTGATGGACTGGCAGAGCCCCCCATGGGGCTTCGCCACGGTCGGCGCCGTCGGCGTCCTGGTCGCCCTGCTGGTCCTGCCGGCCGAACTGCGCACCC
>DASSAL010000116.1:0-13705 GCA_035685405.1 Actinoplanes sp.
CCCAGCACGTCGGTGAACCATAGCCGGACGAACCGGATGTCGCGCTCTTCCAGCGTCCGAAGCACGAACTCCTGCTGTCGGTCCACGTCCACCCCTCGTTCCGCAATCCCGGCACGCCAGTGTCCCCGGGTCCCGTTACGCCGAGATTACGCTGACCATGACCGGGCCCGCCGGTCGCGGTGGGGAACAATGATTCTATGCCCACGCTTCGTGTCGCCCTCGCCCAGGTGAACTCGACCGTCGGGGACATCCCCGGCAACGCGGCGGCGGTCCGCCGGTGGTCCCGCACCGCCGCGGACGCGGGCGCACAGCTGGTCGCCTTTCCGGAGATGATGCTGACCGGCTATCCGATCGAGGACCTGGTCTTTCGCAACTCGTTCGTGGCCGCCTCGCAGCGCGCCCTGCGGCAGCTCGCCGCCGATCTGGCCGCCGACGGCCTGGGCGACCTCGCCGTGGTGGTCGGCTACGTGGACGCCGACGGCCCGGCGCCGACCAGCGCGGACGCGGTGCCGGGCAGCGGCCGCCGGGACGCCTCCGCGCTGCTGCTCGGCGGCGAGGTGCAGGCCACCTACTTCAAGCACCACCTGCCCAACTACGGCGTCTTCGACGAGGACCGGTACTTCGAGCCGGGCGACTCGCTCACCGTGGTGCGCTACGGCGGCGTGGACGTCGCGCTGACCGTCTGCGAGGACCTGTGGCAGGCCGGCGGCCCGTTCGCCGCCGCCCGGCGGGCCGGTGTCGGCCTGGTGGTCACCATCAACGCGTCGCCGTACGAGCTGAACAAGGACGACGTCCGGCTGCCGCTGGTGAAGCGCCGGGCGGCGGAGGCGGGCGCGACGGTGGCGTACGTGAACCTCATCGGCGGCCAGGACGAACTGGTCTTCGACGGGGACTCGATGGTCGTCGGCCGGGACGGCGAGCTGCTCGCCCGGGCCGGCCAGTTCACCGAGGGGCTCCTGGTCCACGACCTGGACCTGCCGGGCGCCGACCCGGCGCCCAACGCGGGCGCCGAGCAGGTGCCGGCGAGCGAGGACGACGACATGGCGGTGCGCCGGATCGACGTGCCGCTGGCGCCCCGCCCGCTCACCGGCGGCCCCGCCGTGGGCGGCATCGCCGACCGCGTCAACGACGAGGCGGAGATCTGGTCGGCGCTCACCCTCGGGCTGCGCGACTACGTCGAGAAGAACGGCTTCCGCTCGGTGGTGCTGGGGCTGTCCGGCGGCATCGACTCGGCGGTGGTGGCGGCGATCGCGGTGGACGCGCTGGGCGCGCAGCGGGTGGTCGGCGTCTCGATGCCCAGCGGGTACTCGTCGGCGCACTCCCGCGACGACGCCGCCGACCTGGCCAAGCGCACCGGGCTGGACTACCGGTCGGAGCCGATCCAGGCGATGGTGGACGCGTTCCTGGCGAACATGTCGCTGTCCGGCGTCGCGGTGGAGAACCTGCACGCCCGGGTCCGCGGCGTGATCCTGATGGCGCTGTCGAACCAGGAGGGCCACCTCGTCCTCACCACCGGCAACAAGAGTGAACTCGCGGTCGGCTATTCCACCCTGTACGGCGACTCGGTGGGCGGTTTCAACCCGCTCAAGGACGTACCCAAGACGCTGGTGTGGAAGCTGGCCCGGTGGCGTAACGCGGACGCGGCCCGGCGCGGCGCCGAGCCGCCGATCCCGGAGAACTCGATCGTCAAGCCGCCGTCCGCGGAGCTGCGCCCCGGTCAGCTGGACACCGACTCGCTGCCCGACTACGAAGTGCTGGACGCGATCCTGAGCGGCTACATCGACGGCGACCGGGGCCGCGACGACCTGATCGCGGCCGGGCACGACGCGGCGCTGGTGGACCGGACACTGCGCATGGTCGACGTCGCCGAGTACAAGCGGCGCCAGTCCGCGCCGGGCACCAAGATCTCCATCAAGGCGTTCGGCCGGGACCGCCGCCTGCCGATGACGAACCGCTTCCGCGAAGGCTTGCCGTAGCGGACATCAACTCAGCCGGGAGGGTGTGTGAAACATTGCACTGACCCCTGACCGACGCGCCGGGATCGGTGCCACCATCGATCTCAGACCCGGGGACCGCACACCTCGCGGCCTCGAGGGAAGGAGATCATCATGTCTGACATTCCCACTCTGTACGGGGGCCCGCCGACCCGCCGGGTACGCACCCGCGATCTGCTCGCCGCCAAGACCCGCGGCGACCGCTGGCCGATGCTGACCTCGTACGACATGTACACCGCCGCGATCTTCGACGCCGCCGGCATACCGGTGCTGCTGGTCGGTGACTCCGCGGCCAACAACGTCTTCGGGTACGAGACCACCGTCCCGGTCACCGCCGACGAACTCCTCCCCCTGGTCCGGGCCGTGGTGCGGGCCACCAAGACCGCGCTGATCGTCGGCGACCTGCCGTTCGGCTCGTACGAGGAAGGCCCCACCCAAGCCCTGCGCACCGCGGTCCGGTTCATGAAGGAGGGCGGCTGCCACGCCGTCAAGCTGGAGGGCGGGCGGCGGGTCGCCGCCCAGATCGAGGCGATCACCAACGCCGGCATCCCGGTGATGGCGCACATCGGCTTCACCCCGCAGTCCGAACACGCCATCGGCGGATACCGGGTGCAGGGCCGGGAGAACGACGGCGCCGACGTGCTGGCCGACGCGCACGCGGTGGCCCAGGCCGGCGCCTTCTCCGTGGTGCTGGAAATGGTGCCCGGCGAGGTGGCCAAGACGGTCACCAAGGAACTGGCCATCCCGACGATCGGCATCGGGGCCGGGCCGGACACCGACGCGCAGGTGCTGGTCTGGCAGGACATGGCGGGCCTGCGGACGGGCCGGGCGCCACGGTTCGTCAAGAAATACGCCGACCTGGCCACCGTGCTGGGCGACGCCACCCGGCGGTTCGCCGACGAGGTGCGCCACGGCGAGTTCCCGGCCGCCGAGCACACCTTCGAGTAGGCCGCGGGCCGGGCATGACATGGCAGACTCCGTGCCATGTCATGCCCGCCCCGGGTCAGCCTCGCCACGCTCGGTGTCGCCGACGTGGCACGGTCCACCGAGTTCTACGAGTCGCTCGGCTGGCGCCTGTCGCCCGCCTCGGTACCCGGGGTGGTCAGCTTCCTGCAGACCGCCGGCGCCCTGCTGTCTTTGGTCAAGACCGAGGACATCAGCGCGGACGCGGGCATCGCCCCGCGCGAGTCGGGTGACTTCCGGGGCGTGCTGCTGGCCGTCAACGTGGCCAGCCCGGCGGCGGTGGACGAGGCGCTGCGGTCGGTGGTGCAGGCCGGTGCGGTGCTGGTCAAGGCGGGCAGCGCCACCGACTGGGGTGGCTACCTGGGCTACTTCACCGATCCGGACGGGCACCTCTGGGAGATCACCTACAACCCGGCCTTCCCGCTGACCGCCGACGGCGTGCCGCAGCTGCCCTAGACACGTTCGAACTCCACCGTCCGGGTCTGCGGGTCGGCCACGGCGAGCCGGGCCCGGATGCGCTCGCCGAGCGGCAGGTCGCCGTGGCAGCGGGCCAGTACCGCGGGGTCGTCGATGGCCACCGTGCCGCCGGGGGTCTTGCGCGGCCGGTCGTCGATGTCCAGCACCCCGGCGTCGAACACCTCCCCCACCCGGCCGGCCAGCAGCACCGCCTCGGCCAGCGCGATCGCGCCCCGGCCGGCGGCGGAGGCGACCCGGTCGGTGTCGGCCATCGTCTTCGGCAACTGCGGCAACGCGGTACGCACCCATTCCGGCACCGGCCGCCCGTGATGCAGCGCGAGGCACACCTCGGTCGCGTACCGGTCGGCGAGCCGGCGCAGCGGGGCGGTGACATGGGCGTACGGCGCACCCACCCCGCTGTGGCCGGTCTCCCCCGGCGACTCCCCGGCGAACGCCGTGTATCCCGCACCGCGCAGCAGTTCGGCGGCCTGATCCAGGAACGCGGCACCGCGCGGGCGACCCGGGTCCACCGCTGCCACCACCGCGCCGACCGGGGTGTCGCGCCGCCATTCGATGGCCAGCGAGCGGGCCGCCGCGCGCAGCCGGGACACCGCCTCCGGCCGCGGCGCCGGCATCGTGCGCAGCAGACCGATCCCGCCGGCCAGCATCAGTTCGGCCGCGGCCATGCCGGTGAGCAGCGAGATCTGCGCGTTGTGCTCCTCCACCGGCAGCGGCGCGCGCAGCACCAGCCGCCAGCCGTCGCCGTGCGGCTCGACCTCCTGCTCCGGCAGCGGCAGATTGATCGCGCCCCGGTCGTCCGCGCGCCGGGCCAGCAACGTGCCCAGTTCCGGCAGCAGCGCGTACGGCTCCCCGGCGGTGCCCGCGTCCACCTCGGCCTGCACGCCCGCGTAGTCCAGCTTGGCCCGGCTGCGCACCCGGGCCCGCTCCAGCCGGACGCCGGTGGTCGCGCCGTCCGAATCCAGGTCGATGGTCCACACCACGGCGGCCCGGTCCACGTCCGGGAACAGGCTCACCCGATCCTCACTCAGCACCGGCGGGTGCAGCGGGATCCGGCCGTCGGGCAGGTACACGGTCTGGCCGCGGGCCCAGGTCTCCGCCTCGAGCGGGCCACCGGGCCGGACGTACGCGGCCACGTCGGCGATCGCGTACCGCACCCGGTAGCCGGCGCCGGTGCGGCTGAGGTGCAGCGCCTGGTCGAGGTCGCGGGAGGTGGGCGGGTCGATCGTCACGAACGGCACGTCGGTCAGGTCGGTTTCCGGGAGCGGCGTCCCGGTCGCCGCGGTCTCCGACTCGGCCAGCGCGGCGGCCGGGAACTCGGCCGGCAGCTTCAACTCGCGGCGCAGCACGGAGAAATCGATCCGCGGCGCCCACACCCGTTTGATCGGCACGGCTCATTCCTACCAGGCCGGAAGGGGCCACGCCGCGGCGTGACCCCTCCCTGGTTGGTGCCTGCTCAGCTGCGCTTGGCCGCGACCTTGCGGGCGGCGATTCCGGCACGCGCGTTGCCCGCGGCCGCCGTGCGTGCCGCGGCCGGCGACGACGCGGCCCGGACCGGGTCGGTGTTGGTGGCCGACGTTTTCGCCATGCCGGACGGCTTGGCGTTGGTCGCTCTGCGGGCGGTAGTGGTGCGGCTGCCCGAGGCGGCGTTGACGGCCTTGCGGGCGGGCGCCTTCTTCGCGGCGCTCTTGGGTGCGGCGCTCTCGGGTGCGGCGGCCTTGGTGGCGGCGGCCTTCGAGGCGGTGCTCCTGGTGGCGGTGGCCTTGGCCGGTGCCTTCTTGGCCGGTGCCTTCTGGGCCGGTGCCTTCTGGGCCGGTGCCTTCTGGGCCGGCGCCTTCTGGGCCGGTGCCTTCTTGGCCGGCGCCTTCTGGGCCGGCGCCTTCTGGGCCGGTGCCTTCTTGGCGGTTGTCGTTGCCTTGCTCGACGCGGCTTTGGTGGCCGCGGTCTTGGTGGCGGCGGTCTTGGTGGCGGCGGTTCTGCTGGCCGCGGTCTTCGTGGACGTCGCCTTCTTGGCCGGCGTCTTTTTTGCGGCCGCCTTGGTGACGGTGGACTTCTTGGCCGTGCTCTTGGCGGTCGCCTTCTGAGCCGGAGCCGACTTCGCCGCGGTGGACTTGGCGGCCGAGGACTTCGCCGCGGTGGACTTCGCGGCCGGCGCTTTCACCACCGTGGCCTTGGGTGTCGTGGAGGCCGCCGCGGCGCTCACCTTCTTGGCGGTGGACCGGGATGCGGTGGTGGATCGCGTGGTCTTGCTCGCCGGGCGGGTCTTGGCCACGGCCGGCTTGTTCGCCGCCCGGTTGGCGGTCGTGGCAGTCCGGCCGGCGGCCGCGCCGGCCTTGGTGGCAGTCCGGCCGCCGGCCGCGCCGGCCTTGGTGGCAGTCCGGCCGGCGGCCGCGCCGGCCTTGGCCGTGGGCTTGGCCGTGGGCTTGGCGGCGGTCTTCTTCGTGGCCGCCGACCTCGCCGCGGCCGGTTTGGCCGGGGCCGCCTTCGCAACCGCGGACCTGGTCGCGGCCTTGGCCGTCGCCTTCGCCGCGGTGGCCGACCTCGCAGCCGACTTCACCGCGGAGGCCGGCTTTGCGGCAGCCGACTTCGGGGCAGCGGCCGACTTGGCAGCGCCGGCCGGCTTCGCAGCCGGCTTCCCGCCGCTGGCCGACTTCGCAGCCGACTTCGCAGCCGGCTTGGCAGCGCTGGCCGACCTCGCAGCCGGCTTCGCGGCGGCAGCCGGCTTCGCGGCGCTGACTGGCTTCGCGGCGCTGGCTGGCTTCCCGGCGGTGGAACGCTTGGCGGTGGCCGGCTTCGCGGCGCTGGCCGGCTTCGCGGCAGTGACCGGCTTTGCGGTGGTGCGGATGGCCGGCTTGGCGGCCGGCTTTGTGGTTGCGGTGCGAGCGGCGGCCGGCTTGGGCGTACTGCTCTTGGTGGTCTTGGATTTCATGGCAGCGGCCATGGACGTGTTCCCCCTTGCGAATGACTGCGGGCTCGTCTCCGCGTGGAGACTGGCGAAAATCCGGCTCGGACACAGGAGTCGGCGCCGGCCTAGCTCTCCTCCCCGGTCCAGCGGGCATCCTCGGCATCCCACGCCGCATTGCGCTTCTCGACCGTCTCGAGTGCCCGCGTGGCGTCGTCCGCGGAAGGGTAGGGACCGAGCCGGTACTGCGCGGGACACATGTCGTCCCCGGACTCGACCCGCTTGTGCCGGAGGCACCAGAAATAGCCGCCCCCGCCAGGCCCACTGTCGTTCATGAAATCACTGTGCACCGCAAACCGACCATGCGCTACCGATTCGGGCAAAAAGTCCGGAATTTCCACTGTGGATTGTGCCGAAGACTCCCCGATCGAACGACAAACCCGCCCACGCCGGACGGCGGGGCGGGTTCTGTGCGGGCCGTTGTCAGCGGATCTCGCCAGCCACCAGCTCGGCGATCTGGACCGCGTTGAGGGCCGCGCCCTTGCGCAGGTTGTCGTTGGAGATGAATAGCGCCAGCCCGTTCTCCACCGTCTCATCGGCGCGGATCCGGCCGACGTACGACGGGTCGCGCCCGGCCGCCTGCAGCGGGTTCGGCACGTCGGACAGCTCCACGCCGGGCGCGGTGGACAGCAGTTCGCGCGCCCGCGCCGGGGTGAGCGGCCGGGCGAAGCGGGCGTTCACCTGGAGCGAGTGGCCGGTGAAGACCGGCACCCGGACGCAGGTCCCGGAGACCTTGAGATCCGGGATGCCGAGAATCTTGCGGCTCTCGTTGCGCAGCTTCTGTTCCTCGTCGGTCTCGTCGCTGCCGTCGTCGACGATCGAACCGGCCAGCGGCAGCACGTTGAACGCGATCGGCCGGGCGAACGAGCGCGGCGCCGGGAACTCCACCGCGCCGCCGTCGTGGGTCAGGTCGGTGGCGCGGTCGGCCACCTTGTTGATCTGCTCGTCCAGCTCGGCGACCCCGGCCAGCCCGGCACCGGACACCGCCTGGTACGTGGCCGTCACCATCGCCACCAGCCCGGCCTCGTCGTGCAGCGGCCGCAGCACCGGCATCGCCGCCATCGTGGTGCAGTTCGGGTTGGCGATGATGCCCCTCGGCCGCCGCCGGGCCGCGTCCGGGTTCACCTCGGCCACCACCAGCGGTACGTCCGGATCCATCCGCCAGGCCGAGGAGTTGTCGATGACCACCGCGCCGGCGTCGGCCACGCGGGGCGCGTACTCCTTGGAGCTGCCCTTGCCGGCCGAGAACAACACGATGTCGAGCCCGCGGAAGTCGGCCGTCGCGGCGTCCTCCACGGTGACCTGACCGTCGCGCCACGGGATGGTGCGTCCCGCCGAGCGGGCGGAGGCGAAGAGCCGGAGCTGGTCTGCGGGGAACCGGCGCTCGGCCAGGATGCGGCGCATGACGCCGCCGACCTGGCCGGTCGCACCTACGATGCCGATCTGCATGCCGTCCAAGGTACGGGCTGACCTCGCTCGCACCGTGGCGGCTTCCGTATTCTGGGAGCGGCGTCCCACACTGGAGGAGCGTGGCACGGCATGGCGCGGTACACCCACGGGCATCACGAATCGGTTCTCCGCTCGCATCGCTGGCGCACCGCAGAAAATTCGGCGGCTTACCTGCTGCCCGAGCTGACTTCCGGGGATGTGGTGCTGGACACCGGATGCGGCCCCGGCACGATCACCGCCGACCTGGCCGGCCGGGTCTCGCAGGTCACCGCCGTGGAGATCACCGAGGCCGCGCTGGGCCTGGCCCGCGCCGAGATCGAGCGGCGCGGCCTGACCAACGTCACCTTCGCCGTCGGCGACGTGCACGCTCTGCAGTTCCCCGGCGACGCGTTCGACGTGGTGCACGCCCACCAGGTCCTGCAGCACGTCCGCGACCCGGTGGCCGCGTTGCGCGAGATGCGCCGGGTGGCGCGCCGCCTGGTCGCCGTGCGGGACAGCGACTACGCCGCCTTCGCCTGGCATCCGCAGGTGCCGGAGCTGGACGAGTGGCTGGCCCTGTACCGGCGGGTGGCCCGGCACAACGGCGGCGAACCGGACGCCGGCCGCCGGCTGCTGGCCTGGGCGCACGCGGCCGGCTTCACCGACGTGGTCGCCACGTCCAGCACGTGGTGCTTCGCCACCCCGGAGGACCGGGCCTGGTGGGGTGGCATGTGGGCGGAGCGGGTCCGCGAGTCGGACATCGCGCGCACCGCGGTCGACGCGGGCCTGGCCGGCCGCGACGACCTGGAGCGGATGTCCCGGGGCTGGCAGCGGTGGGCGGCCGACCCGGACGGCTGGCTGTCGCTGGTGCACGGCGAGCTGCTCTGCCGGGTCTGACGGACAGCCGTGACGGCTCGCCGGCGGGACGCACGGCCGCACGCCGCCGCCGGGACCGGCGCCGCCGCACGCCGCCGCCGGGACCGGCGCGCTGGGCGAGACGGGGGGCGGCACCGCCCATCGGGCCGGAGGCAGGGTGCGGCCGTTCGCCGCACCCAGCCGGCCCGTCGCGGCGGGACTCTTCGGTTGCGCGTACGTCAAGCGCTCTCGGGTTTGAACGCCCAATGCCACGACTCGCGCGGGACGTTCTCGTCGAAGCCGTATCGGGCCGCGTTGGCCCGCATCCAGGACAGCGCCTTGGCGTTCAGGTCCAGGTCGGCGGCCATGCCCCAGCCGTGCTCGCTGGTGCCCGGTTTGGCGGCCAGCCCGCCCTGCGAATAGAGGCCCTTGCGGCGGACCAGATCCACCTGTTCCCCGTACGACCGGTACGAGTCGGTGATGCCGATCGTCACGCCGTCCTTCTTCGCGTCGGCGATCAGCCTGGTCAGCTGCTCGGCGGCCGGCGCCCACAGCCGGTGACCGCTGGTGCCCACCTCCTGCAGCGCGGTCTTCGGGATCTTGCCGTTGCCGTACGCGGCCAGGTCGGTCGGAATCCCCTTGCTGTTCAGCGCGTACTTTCCCGGCGCCGCGGTCTGCGTGGCCACCGCATTGGACAGGTAGTTGGCGAAGGCGGTGCCGGACGTGCTCTGGGTGCCCTTCGTGGTGGTCGAGGCCTGGGTGGCAGCCTGAGTCTGCAACGCGATGATCCGGCTCTGGATGTCGGCGATCCGGTTGGTGACGTTCTCGATGCCCACGTCTAGACCGTTCGGCGGGATCCGCCAGCGACTGAGCCCGTCCGGCCGTCAGGCCAGGTCGGAAGGGTCGGTGTTGGCGCCGCAGAGCAGCACCACCACACGTTCGCCGGGCGCCGGGCGGTACGCGCCGGAGGTCAGTGCGGCGTACGCGGCCGCGGTGCCGTGCTCGACCACGATCCGGTAGTCCTCCCACAACCGGCGGCGTGCCTCCACGATCGCGCGGTCCTCGACCAGCATCGACGGCAAGCCGGTGGCGAGCGCGGTCCGGTACGCGATGGCGCCCACCCGCCGCGCGCCCAGCGAGTCGGCCGCGACCCCGGACACCGGCACGTCCACCGGCCCACCCGCGGCCAGCGCGGCGTGCAGTGACGGACAGGTCTCCGGTTCCACGGCGACGATCGTCGCGGTCCGGTGCAGCGCCGCCGCCACCCCGGCGATCAGACCGCCGCCGCCGACGGCTACCAGCACGGTGTCGAACTCGCCCTGTTCGGCCAGTTCCAGGCCGAGCGTGCCGTTGCCGGCCACCATGTCCGGATCGTCGTACGCGTGGCAGAACCTCGCGCCGGTGGCCTCCGCGTGGAGCACGGCCGCAGCGTACGCCTCGGCGTACTCGCTTCCGGTCTGCGTGACCCGGGCACCGAGCTTGGCCAGCTTGGCCACCTTCACCGGCGGGGCGGTCACCGGCACGTACACCTCGGCCGGGACGCCGAGTTCGCGAGCCGCGTACGCGGCGGCCAGCCCGGCGTTGCCACCGGAGGCCGCCACGATGCCGGCGGCGGGGAGCTTCCCGGCGGCCATGATCTGATGGACCATGCCGCGCGTCTTGAAGGAACCGGCGTGCTGCAGGTATTCCAGCTTGAACCAGATGCCGGGTGCGGCCGGGGCGAGCGGCGTACGGCGTACCCGTCCGGCGATCAGCGTGGCGGCCGCCCGTAACTCATCGTCGGTGATCATCACGTCTGATTCTAGGCCGGGTCAGAACACGCTCCAGCTGGCCCGCGCGGAGCCGACCACGGCCGGCGTCACGCGGGGCGTGCCGACCAGCCGGGCCAGGTCGAGCAGCCGGTTCGAGAAGCCCCACTCGTTGTCGACCCAGCCGCGCACCCGCACGCCGCCGTCCGCGGTGGTCTGCGTTCCGGACGGGTCGAACAGGCAGGACGCCGGGTTGTTCTTGACGTCGATCGAGACGGTCGGGTCGGGGTCGTACGCCAGCACGCCGCGCAACGGGCCGGCAGCCGCCTCGGCCATCGCCCGGTTGATCTCCTCCGCCGGCACCGGCCGGGCCAGCCGCCCGGAGATCTCGGCCAGCGAACCGACCGGCGTGGGCACGCAGTAGTAGCTGTACATGATGTCGCCGATCCCGGGCAGCACCTGCTGCACCAGGTCCCCGACGACGTGGTTGTGCGGGATTATGCTCTCGCCGGCGGCCCGGCCCAGGCGCGGGTCGTTGCGGGAGGCGCCGATCAGGCCGTCGTGCACCTTCTGCCAGCCCTGGATCGCCAGGATCACCGAGGTGCTCACCGCGTGCAGGCCGAACCGGTCGAGCAGCACCTTGGCCAGCACGGTCAGCGCGTTCACCCCGCAGGAGGCGGGCGAGACGACGTCGTGCCGGATGTCGTCGTACGTGTGGTGGTTGACGCCGTAGACCAGGACGGCGTCCGGATTCTCGGCGGAGGCACTGATCACCACCTTGCGCGCGCCGCCGTGGGTGATGTGCCGCCGGGCCGCGACGCCGCACCGGAAGCAGCCGGTCGCCTCGATCACCACGTCCACGCCCGCGTCCGCCCACGGGATGCGTTCCGGCTGCGCGTGGTTGAACGTCCGGATCGCCTGGTCGTTGACCACCAGCCGGTCCGGGCGGGCGGTGACCGTGCCCGGAAATGTGCCCCGGGTGCTGTCCCGGCGCAGGCCGTACGCCAGCCGGTCGACGGTGGCGAGGTCGTTGATGGCGCCGATGCGGACGCCCGCGTCGGGCCGAGCACTGACGATCCGGGTCAGACATCGACCGATCCGTCCGAACCCGTTGATGCCGATCGTGACAGTCACTCAGCATCCACCCCTAAACGTTGAGTCACCTTATCGACACTATGAGTGTGCAACTTGCACGTCAACGAATCCCCACAGAGGACCCGTTCACACCAGGCACTCATTCATGCGATGGGCGCTATTAGCCTCGCGGTGTGGACACTCATCCGTTGGACGGCCGCCGATGCGACGATCTGGCCGACCTGTTCGCCGGCAACGCGACCACCCGGGGCTGCTTCTGCATGTGGTTCCTGTCGTCCGGAAAGGACGTCAGTGCCGGCTGGACCGGCGGCAACCGGGATCGCTTCCGGGAGCTCGCGGCGGCGTCGCGGACACCGTTCGGCGTGCTGGCCTACGACGACGGGACGCCGGTGGGGTGGTGCGCGGCCGGACCCCGGTCACGGTACGCGCGGGCGCTGCGCTCACCCATCCTCAAGGCGGCCCGCGACCCGGGCGAGGACGACTCGGTGTGGCTGGTGCCGTGCTTCTTCACCAGGGTCGGACACCGCCGCCAGGGGACGTCCGGGCGCCTCCTGGACGCCGCGGTGGAGCAGGCCCGGGCACGCGGCGCCACGGCGGTCGAGGGTTTCCCGCTGGCCGGTCCCGGCCCGTACGAGCGGACTCACCTCTACCTCGGCACCGAGCCGCTGTTCGCCGCGCGCGGCTTCCGGGTGATCGCCCGGCCGTCCCCGCGCCGCGTGGTCATGCGCCTGGACCTCTGATCAGCCGTACATTCGACCCGCCATGGATATTGCGCACATCGCCCTGCTGGTCGGCGCGGGCCTGCTGGCGGGCGCGGTGAACGCGCTGGCCGGCGGCGGCTCGCTGATCACCTTCCCGAGCCTGCTGGCGACCGGGCTGCCGTCGGTGGACGCCAACGTCACCAACTCGGTCAGTGTCTTCCCCGGGTACGTCTCCAGCGTGGTCGGCAGCCGCGCCGAGCTGGCCGGTCAGCGCCGGCTGGTGCGGGCGATCCTGCCCACCAGCGTCGCCGGGGGCGCCGCCGGCTGCGCGCTGCTGCTGCTCACCCCGGCCCGCGCGTTCGAGCTGATCGTGCCGTTCCTGGTCCTCGGCGCCGCGGCCACCCTGGCCTTCCAGGACCGGCTGCGCGGCCTGGTCGGCCACCCGCGCGCCCTCTCCCCCCGCCGGCGCGCGATCACCCTGCACATCGTCGTCGTCGTCGGCGCCGTCTACGGCGGCTACTTCGGCGCCGCCCTCGGTGTCATGTACGTCGCCGCGCTCGCCCTGATCCTGGACGAGACACTGAACCGGATCAACGCCCTGAAGAACGTCCTGTCCGCCGCGGTCGGCCTGGTCACCGTCGTGGTCTTCGCATTGTTCGCGCCGATCCACTGGGGCGCGGTGCTGGTGCTGGCGCCGGCCACCGTCGCCGGCGGGTACGCCGGTGCCAGGCTCGCGCGGCGGCTGCCGGCGGCGGTGCTCAAGGTCCTGATCGTCGCCTTCGGCACGGTGATCGGTCTGCTGCTGCTCTATCGCGCGTTCTAGAATGGTTCCGCGACGGACGAGTCGGCCGGGCGGTCGCGTCGGCACCCCCAGGGGCGCCGCCGAGGAACGTCCGGACTCCGCAGAGCAGGGTGGTTGTTAACGGCAACCCGGGGCGACCCGCGGGACAGTGCCACAGAAAACAAACCGCCGGCGTACGCGCCGGTAAGGGTGAAACGGTGAGGTAAGAGCTCACCAGCACCCCGGGTGACCGGGGTGGCTCGGTAAACCCCACCCGGAGCAAGGCCAAGCAAGGCCACCGCCGCGAGGCGGTGACCGGCGCAGGCGTTCGAGGGCTGCTCGTCCGAGCCTGCGGGTAGGCCGCACGAGCCGGCCGGCAACGGCCGGCCGAGATGGATGACCGCCGCCGGCGATCGGGAGATCGCCGGGCACAGAATCCGGCGTACAGGCCGGCTCGTCCGTCGCCCTCCTGGTCATGGCGGTTCTTATGGCCGTTGAGCTGGCGTTTCGTACGTCATTACTGGTGGGCGTCGGTCGGCATTGGTGGTCGTTTGACGGCCCAGACGGCCCAGACGGCCCAGAGACGGCCCAGGAATGATCTTGATCTGTACGAGCGGCACACCCACTCCGCCGGAGCGGCATCCCGTCGCGCAGGCTCCGCTCGGCCAGACCGCGCCCGGGTCGGGAAGGTCGTTCGTCCAGTT
>DASSAL010000117.1:0-28514 GCA_035685405.1 Actinoplanes sp.
TGGCTGGTGGCGGTGCCGGGTTGCCCCGGCGGGCTGGTGGGGGCGTCGTCCGGCCCCGGCTGGCTGGTGGGGGCGTCGTCCGGCGCCGGCTGGCTGGTGGCGCCGTCGTCCGGCGCCGGTTCTGTGCCGGCGGCCGCCGGCTCCGCCGTGGCGGATCCGGTGTCCGTGGCGGGCGCGAACCAGTTCTCCTTCGGCGCCGCTTCCGGTTCGGGCGTCCCGACCTCGGGCGTGTCGCCGATAGCGGCCGGTCCCGAGTCCTCGTCCGGCTTCGTGGTGACGGCGCCCAGCCCGAACATCTTGAGCCGCCAGCCGAGCCCATGAAGGTCGTCCTCGGCCGACGCCTGCCGATCGTCACTCTCCGAGCTGGAGATGCGCGAGTCGGGCAGCCCTTCGCCCGTCACCGGCCTGGTCACCGTCTCCGCCCACCGCACGTCTACGGCGATCGGCCCCTCCGTGGCGCTGGGCTGGTGGGAAGCGTTGGGCTGGTCGGCGGCGGTGTCAGGCGGGATCGCGGTGTCGGTCGGGCCGGGGGTGTCGGTCGGGGTGGCGGTGTCGGTCGGGCTGGGCGTGTCGGTCGGGGTGGCGGCAATCGGCTCTGCTGCGGCGACCGGCTCCCTGGTCGTGTCGGCGGCTGGGGCCGCTGGACGGGCAGGCGCCGACGATGCGGGCGGCCCGGTGACCGGCTCCACCGGCGCGTAGTCGTGCGCGGGCGGTGCTGTGACCGGTGCTTCGGCAGGGAGCGGGGGAGCAACCGGTGAAGGAGGAGTGGGTAGCTGCGCCGCGGCCATGGGCCCGGCCAGGGTCGTGGCCGGGTCGGCACCCGGCGCTTCCCATGGCGACGCCGGACGATGCTGCGGTCGCTCGATCCGCGGATCGGTCTGGTCTGGCGCCGCCGTCCCGAAAACACTCGGCGCGGATGTCGGTGTGCCGGCCCAGGTGGTTTCGGCGTCGACCGCTCCGGACGCCGGCGCCGGCAGCGACGCCGTGTCGTGCGGCTCGGCGTGCACATGGCGTTGGGCCGGGCCGTACAGGTTGCGCGTGGCGGCCGTTTGCGGGTCCCCGGGGATCGGCCGCCGCATCTGGCGGTAGACCTCCGGGGTGTCCCACCGCGGTGGCAGCGGCCCGGGCGGGGTGCCCGGCGCGATCGGGTGCCCGGCCGCTGCGGACACCGGTCGCACGCTGGGGTACCCGGGTGGCGGCATCTCGGCCGGCGATGCGGCGCGGTCGTCCTGATAGCCGTCCCGGTGCGCCGGTGGCTGGTTGCCCGGCCCGGACCGGTAGGGGGTCAGGTGCTCGCTGGACCCGGGACCGTACGGCGGGACCGGCCCGCCGCTCGCCGGATACGCGGGCCGATCCCCGGACACCGGGTAGGCGGCGCGGCCGCCCGAGATCGGGTGGGCGGTCCGGCCGGGGAGCTCGGCCGTCGGGTAGCCGGTCCGGTCCGCGGGCCCCGGGTGGTACGGAGTCGGCTGGGCGGGACGGTACCCCGGTCCGGCGGGCCGGGGACGATAGATCTCGGTCGGCTCGATGGCGTGCGACCGTTCGCCGGGGTGCCGCGGAGCGGGCGGCTCCTCCGGCGCTCGGCGGGGACCGGGCGGCTGCGGTGCCGGGCGACCGGACGGCCCACGCGCATGCGACGCCAGCACCTCGGAAGGACCGGGGTAGTGCGGTTCCCCGTCGTCCGTCGGCGGCTCGACGCGGTAGGCGGCCGGCTGCCGGCTGCCGTCGCCGGGCGGGGAGGCCGGCTGCCGGACTGCGTCGCCGGGCGGTGCGGCGGACTGGTGGATGCCGTCGCCGGGCGGGAAGGCCGGCTGCCGGACTGCGTCGCCGGGCGGGACGTCGCGGCGCGGCGTCCCGGTCGAGCGTGGGCGGGCGTCGCGCAGGGTGGGCTGCGCGGTGCCGTAGAACGGGGGCGGCATGTGTTGGACCGGTGGCGGGGCGTCGCGGAACTGCGGCCGCACCTCCTGCGGGATCGGCCGGGTCTGTTCGAAGGGCGACGCCGGCCGCGGCGGCGACATCGGGCGCGGGTGCCGCACGTCGGCCGGTGGCGGGCCGGACACGCGATGCCCGGAGGCAGGCGAACCTGGCCGGTGGGAATCGGCGGGACCGTGCTCCCACGGCTCCGGTGCCGGGCCGGGGTGCCGCGCCGGGTAGGACGGACCGCGCTGATCCGGCGCCGCCCACACCTGCTGCGCCGGGCGCTGCGGCGCGGACGGTGCCGCCGCCCCGGGGCGGCCGTCCGCCGCGCGCGGCCCCGAACCCGCCGGGCCGATGTACGGGCGCCGGCCGGGCGCTGTCCAGCCCTCGTCCGGCATGCGCTCGGGCAGTGGCACCGCCCGATTCCACGACGGCTCCGGGCGCGGACCGGGCAGCATCGATGATTCCGACCGCGGATGTCCGCCGGACACCTCAGGATCGCCCGACACCTCGGAGACCGGAACGTGCACGGCCCGCCGGCGCCGGCCCGGGTCGCCGGGGTAACGCTGGCCGGGCAGCGGCTCCCACTCCCAGGTGATCTCGTAGAGCCAGGCCGGCTCGTCGTCCCAACCGCCGCCCAGGTGGGAACCCCAGCCGTTCATCGCGCGCCCGGCGGGCGGGATGGCTGGCGACGCTCCGTCACGGTGGGTTCCACCTTGTCAGAAATGGCGCGGTGGCGGGCCGGGGCACCGGGTAGAGTCGCCCGGCTCCACTGCGGGGGGTACGGAGAGGAGATTAGCGGCGTGCACGGGCTCGACGCCAGGGTGCTGACGATCTCTCCGGGCCGCCCGGGCCGGGCTGCGGTGATTACGTTCGGTGCATTGGTCCGGTCCGGCTTCCGACGGTACGCGACGTACCGCCAGGCCACCGTCGCGGGCGCGTTCACCACATGGTGGTCGGCTTCCTGCGCTGCTACGTCCTGCTGGCGGTGGCCGGTGGCCGGCCCGGCGGACACGACGCGGCGCAGCTCGCCACGTACTGCTGGGTGGGCCAAGGGTCTGGTCGAGCCGGACATCGAGGAGGTGGTGGCCCGCCCCTACACGTGCTCCATGACGAGCACCGCCCAGGTGCCGGGGGCCAGCGCCTCGTAACGGTGCGGCGCGTCACCCGGGAACGCGACGTAGTCGCCGGGACCCAGCTCGACCGGTTCGCCGGACGGCCCGGCCTTCAGCCGTCCCGCGCCGACCACCACGTGCTCGACGCTGCCCGGCACGTGCGCCTCCGCTTCCCGGGGGCGGCCCGGCTCCAGCTCCATCACGTAGATGTCGCGCCGAGTGTGATGCGACCCGGCGGACAGCAGCGCCGCCACGAAGTCGGCGCGGTCGGCGGCCAGCCGCGGGCCCTCGCCGCTGCGGATCACCCGGACGCTGGGCGCCGGCGGTTCGACCAGGTTGCTGAACGGGACCCCCAGCGCCACGCCGAGCGACCACAGCGTCTCGATGCTCGGGTTGCCGGTGCCCGCCTCCAGCTGCGAGAGCGTGGACTTCGCCACACCGGCGCGCCGGGCCAGTTCGGCGATCGAGATGCCGGCGCGCTCGCGTTCCCGGCGCAGAGCTGCGGCGATGGTCGTCAGCGGGGGAGACGGCTGTTGCACTGTTCGCTCCGTCGGTCGATCCGTTCGGTTTGACGAACGATTCGTCGGCCGTTCACTATGTCAAACCATGCGTACGGTACAACGAACGGACTCGTCTCTGCTGCGGGACGCCGCCGCGATCGCCGCCGCGATGGTCGCGGTCGGTGCGTCGTTCGGCGCGATCACCGTGGCGTACGGGCTGCCGACGTGGGTGCCGTTCCTGATGTCCACGCTGGTGTTCGCCGGCGGCGCCCAGTTCCTCGCGGTGGGCTTGATCGCGGCCGGAAACCCGATCGCCGCCGTGCTGGCCGGCCTGCTGCTCAACGCCCGGCACCTGCCGTTCGGCCTGGCCGTCGCGCAGACCATCGGGACCCGCTGGCGCGACCGGCTGATCGGCAGTCACCTGATGACCGACGAAACGGTGGCGTTCACCCTGCGCGAGCCGGACCCGGTCCGGCGCCGGCGCACCTACTGGCTGATCGGCGTCACGCTGTTCACGTCGTGGAACGCCGGCAGCGCCCTGGGCGTCCTGCTCGGCGGCGCCACCGGTGACCCGGCCACGCTGGGCCTGGACGCGGCCTTCCCGGCCGGCCTGATCGCGCTGATCCTGCCGTCCCTGCGGGACCGGGACACCCGGGTGGTGGCTCTGTCCGGCGCCGCGCTGGCGGTGCTGCTGACGCCGGTGCTGCCGGCCGGCCTGCCGGTGCTGTGCGCACTGCTGGGGTTGTTCGCGCTGGTCGTACCGCGCCGGCGGCGGCCCGCACCGCCCGCGGCGCCCACCGCAGGCAGATCCGCCGTGTCCCCCGCGTCCGCAGAGTCGGCCGGCACGTCCGCCGGGCCCGCCGGCAACTCGACCGCGTCCGCCGCGTCCGCCGAGCGGGAGGTGTCGTCGTGCTGATCGCCGCAATCCTCACCCTGGCCGTGGGCACCTACACCATGCGCCTGGCCGGCGTGGTGCTCCGCGACCGCCTGGACCTGTCCGACCACCTGCAGCGCGTCCTCCCGATGGCCGCCGCGGCCCTGCTCGCGGCCCTCGCCATCACCGCCGCGCTGATGGACGGCACCGAGCTGGCCGGCGTCGCCCGCCCGGCCGGCGTGACCGTCGGCGCGGTGCTGGCCTGGCGCCGGATGCCGTTCGTCGTCGTGGTGGTCGCGGCGGCCGCAACGGCGGCGCTGCTCCGGCTGGCCGGCCTGCCCTGACCGGCCCGGAAACCGGCTGACCGGCCCGGAAACCGGCTGACCGGCCGTTTAGGAGCCGGTCCTCAGACCCGGTCGCCCAGCTCCATGCGCGGCTTGGGCACCCGCATCCGGCGGAACGTCAGTCCGCGCATGATCCCGTACAGATAGAGCGACCCCATCCGCTGCGTCGTCTTCGGGAACCGCTCCCGGATCAGCGCCTTGATCCGGCGGCTGATCAGGACGCTGTCCACGATCACGGCGAGCGCCAGCAGCGTCCACAGCATGGTGGCGGCGAGCTGCACGGCCGGCGGCATCCAGCTGCCGGAGCCGACGATCACGACGAACGCGCCGACGAAGAAGTACGTGCCCGCGGTGCGCCGGGAGTCGACGATGTCGCGGACCAGCGCGCGCTCCGGTCCCCGGTCGCGGGCCAGCAGGTATCGCTCGTCGCCGGCCCGCATGCCGGCCGCCGCCTCGGCCCGCTCCTCGCGCCGCCGCTCGCGCATCGCCTTGTACGCCTCGCGCCGGTTCGCCGGGGCCGGTGCGCCCACCCGGCGGCCGGCACTGGTGCGCTTCGGCGTGGCCACGCCGAGTTCCTTCTTGCTCGGTGTGTAACCCTTCGGGCGTGGTGTCGCCTCCGGCGCGGGCTGGGCGTCGGCCGGGGCGGTGTCAGCGGGTTCGGCGGGCTTGCGGCGAAAGAGCGAGGGCACGTCAGAAAGGGTAGCCAAGCGCGGCGGCGGGGCCTACACCGCGCCGCCGCCCGATCTGCGTCACGCCACCAGCCGCGGCCGCTCGACCTGCGCCCCGAGCGCGGCCAGCTTGCCTTCGAAGTGCTCGTACCCGCGGTTGATCAGGTCCACCCCGTAGACCCGCGAGGTGCCCTCGGCGGCCAGCGCCGCGATCAGGTGGCTGAACCCGGCGCGCAGGTCCGGGATGACCAGGTCGGCCGCGTGCAGCTTGGACGGCCCGGCGATGACCGCGGAGTGCTTGAAGTTGCGCCGGCCGAACCGGCACGGGGTGCCGCCCAGGCAGTCGCGGTAGACCTGGATGGTGGCGCCCATCTGGTTCAGCGCGTCGGTGTAGCCGAGGCGCTGTTCGTACACCGTCTCGTGCATGATCGACAAGCCGCGGGCCTGGGTCAGCGCCACCACCAGCGGTTGCTGCCAGTCGGTCATGAAACCGGGGTGGACGTCGGTCTCCAGCGCGACGGCCTGCAGTTCGCCGCCGGGGTGCCAGAACCGGATGCCGCCGGTCACCCCGGGCCGTTCGTCGGTGATCTCGAACTCGCCGCCGATTGAGCGGAACACGTTCAGGAAGGTCATCATGTCGGCCTGCCGGGCACCCAGCACCTCGATCTCGCCGCGGGTGGCCAGCGCGGCGGCGGCCCAGCTGGCCGCCTCCATCCGGTCCGGGACCGGCCGGTGGCGGTAGCCGTGCAGCCGCGGCACGCCCTGGATCTCGATCACCCGGTCGGTGTGCACGGTGATGATCGCGCCCATCTTCTGCAGCACGCAGATCAGATCGAGGATCTCCGGCTCGATGGCCGCGTTGCGCAGTTCGGTGACGCCGTCGGCCATCACCGCGGTGAGCAGCACCTGCTCGGTGGCGCCCACGCTGGGGTACGGCAGTTCCAGCTTGGTGCCGTGCAAGCCGTGTGGTGCGGTCAGGTGCATGCCTTCCGGCGTCTTGTCGACGATCGCGCCGAACTGCCGCAGTGCCTGGATGTGGAAGTCGATCGGCCGCGGGCCGATGTGGCAGCCGCCCAGGTCGGGGATGAACGCGTGACCCAGTCGGTGCAGCAGCGGACCGCAGAACAGGATCGGGATCCGGCTCGACCCGGCGTGCACGTTGATCTCGTCGCTGCTGGCGGTCTCCACGTGGGTGGGGTCCATCACCAGCTCGCCGTCCGACTCGCCGTCGCTGACCTTCACGCCGTGCAGTTCGAGCAGGCCGCGAACCACCTCCACGTCCCGGATGGCCGGCACCTCGTACAACCGGCTCGGCGTCTCACCCAGCAGGGCGGCCACCATGGCCTTGGAAACCAGGTTCTTGGCGCCACGGACCCGGATCTGTCCGTGCAGCGGTGAGCCGCCGTGCACAACCAGGACGTCGTCGGTCAACGGAACCTCCGTAGCGGCGCGGGGGAGCGCCCGGTGAATGTGAGGGGCCCGGGCAGCATAGCCCTGAGTGACAGACGCAGAGGTCGCCACAACGCCCATCGAGGCACGAATTGCTGAGGCTTAAGGCAAGCCAAAGAACATTCGTGCGTACGGACAAAGCTCGGTCACGCAGCGTGTGCGTTACGGCAGGGCCAGCATCCGGTCCAGCGCGACCCGGGCGTAGTGCGCGGTGTCCGGGTCGACCACGATCTGATTCGGCACCCGGCCGGCCACCAGCTCCTCGAGCGCCCACACCAGGTGCGGTAGGTCGATGCGGTTCATCGTGGAGCAGTAGCAGACCGTCCGGTCCAGGAACATGATCTGCTTGTCCGGGTGCTTGCGTGCCATCCGGCGCACCAGGTTGAGCTCGGTGCCGACCGCCCACGCCGATCCGGCCGGCGCGGCGTCCAGCTCCCGGATGATGAACTCGGTGGAGCCCACCCGGTCAGCCGCCCGCACCACCTCGTGCCGGCACTCCGGGTGGACCAGCACGGACACGCCCGGCACCCGCTCGCGCACCTCCCGGACGCTGTCGATGGTGAACCGGCCGTGCACCGAGCAGTGCCCCCGCCAGAGGATCATCCCGGCGCCGCGCAGCTGCTCGCCGGTGAGCCCGCCGTTCGGCTTGTGCGGGTCGTAGAGGACGCAGTCGTCGAGGGCGAAACCCATCTCCAGCACCGCCGTGTTGCGGCCCAGATGCTGGTCGGGCAGGAAGAAGACCTTCGACCCTTGGCCGTACGCCCAGGTCAGCGCCCGTTTCGCGTTGGACGACGTGCACACCACACCCTTGGCGCGGCCGACGAAGCCCTTGATGTCGGCGGACGAGTTCATGTAGGTGACCGGGACCACCTGGTCGGCGAGGCCGAGGTCCTCGAACTGCTCCCAGGCGGTCTGCACCTGGCCCAGCACCGCCATGTCGGCCATCGAGCAGCCGGCCGCCAGGTCGGGCAGCACCACCTGCTGCCGTGGCGAGGTGAGGATGTCGGCGCTCTCGGCCATGAAATGCACGCCACAGAACACGATGAACTCGGCGTCCGGCCGATCCGCCGCCGCCCGGGCCAGCTTGAACGAGTCGCCAGTGACGTCGGCGAACTGGATGACCTCGTCGCGCTGGTAGTGGTGGCCGAGCACGAAGACCCGGTCACCCAGCGCCGCCTTGGCCGCCCGGGCCCGCTCGACCAGGCCGGGGTCGCTGGGTGCGGGCAGGTCGCCGGGGCAGTCCACGCCGCGCTCGCTGGCCGGGTCGGCGCCGCGGCCGAGCAGCAGCAGGGCGGTGGCGGTGCTGGCGGGTTCGGTCCAGGTCGACGTCACGGCACCATGGTTTCACAGGGCCGCCGGTCGGCCTCCGGCGAAGACAGTGTCATCGGCCACTCATGTAGCCGGCGGCGGCCCGGGCACCTACCGGCGGCGGGCCTGTCCCTACCGGCGGCGGCCCTGCAGCTTGGCGAGCAGCCGGCGGGCCTTGGCCTGGTTCTCCGGCTTGGCGAGCTGGCGCTGGCCGTCGCGGATCACCCGCTGGCCCTGCGGGCTGGCCAGAAACTTCTGCAGTCGTTGCATGAGGCTGGGCATGGGACGACTGTTACCCAGTCCGCTGAGATTCACCTGTACCTTCGCACCGTGCGTGTCCTGATCTGCCCGGACAAGTTCGCCGGCACGCTGTCCGCCCCGGAGGCCGCCCGGGCGATCGCAGCGGGCTGGCGGGAGCGTGCGCCCGGCGACGAGACGGTGCTGCGCCCGCTGGCCGACGGTGGCCCCGGGTTCGTGGCGGTGCTGGCCGAGGCGCTCGGCGGGCGCCGCCTGCCGGTGGCGACCGTCGATCCGCTGGGCCGCCCGGCCCGCGGCGAGGTGCTGCTGGTGGACCAGACCGCATACGTGGAGAGCGCGCAGGCCTGCGGCCTGCACCTGCTGAGCGCCGGCGAGCGGGATCCGGACATCACCACCTCGTACGGCCTGGGCCTGCTGCTCGCCGGCGCGGTGGAGGCCGGTGCGACCGAGGTGGTGATCGGGCTCGGCGGATCGGCCACCAACGACGCCGGCGCCGGCATGCTGGCCGCACTGGGCGCCGGGCCGGTGGACGTGGCCGGCTTCGCGCTCCCGTACGGCGGTGCCGCGCTCGCCGCCGCCGACCAACTGGCCGGCCGCCCGCAGCTGCGGCAGGTGTCCCTGGTCGCCGCGACGGACGTGGACAACCCGCTGACCGGGCTGCACGGCGCGAGCAACGTGTTCGGCCCGCAGAAGGGCGCCTCCCGCGAGGCGGTGCTCCGCCTGGACGCCGCGCTCGAGCGTTTCGCCGGTGTGCTGGAGCGGGCGTTCGGCGTCGCCGGTCTGACCACCATGCCCGGTGGCGGCGCGGCCGGCGGGATCGGCGCCGCGCTGCTGGCCCTGGGCGGCCGGGTGGTGTCCGGCATCGGGCTGGTCACCGAGGCCATCGGCCTGCCCGCCGAGCTGGACCGGGCCGACCTGGTGATCACCGGTGAGGGGTCGTTCGACCACCAGAGCCTGCGCGGGAAGGTGGCCGCCGGGGTGGCGAACGGCGCCCGGGACCGCGGCCTGCCGTGCGTGGTGGTGGCCGGGCGGGTGGAGACCGGGCAGCGGGAGGCGGCCAGTGCCGGGGTCACCGAGTTGCGCTCGCTCACCGAGCATTTCGGCAGCGCCGAGCGGGCGATGGCCGAGCCGGAGCGCGGTTTGCGGGAGATCGGCGCCCGGCTGGCCGCACAATGGAGCCGAACGTCCGCCGACCCCACCCACCACCCGGAAAAGGACTGAAGCGTGATCCGGGTAACCCGGATTGGGAATCAGGGCGGAGAGCAGTAGCGTTGTCTATCACGGCAGAACCGCCGTCCGCAGCCCCGCCGGCGCCCTTGGCAGGACTGAAGGCCTGACTACCGGGAGATCCACACGTGACCACTGAAGCGCACACCGAGTCGACCGAGGCCACCACGGCCGCCGCGCCGGCCGGCGTCATCTTGACCGACGTTGCCGCTGTCAAGGTCAAGTCCCTGATCGAGCAGGAAGGGCGCGACGACCTGCGCCTGCGCATCGCCGTACAGCCGGGTGGCTGCTCCGGTCTGCGCTACCAGCTGTTCTTCGACGAGCGGTCGCTGGACGGCGACATCGTCTCCGACTTCAACGGGGTCGAGGTGGTGGTCGACCGGATGAGCGCGCCCTACCTGACCGGTGCCACCATCGACTTTGCCGACCGGATCGACCAGCAGGGCTTCACCATCGACAACCCGAACGCGCAGAACTCCTGCGCCTGCGGCGACTCGTTCCACTGATTGCCGAGCGGGGTCTAGTACATTCACAGGCCGCTCTCCCAGCCGGAGGGCGGCCTGTGGCATGTCCGGCCGGCCGCTAGGCTCAGCAGGTAACCCCCCGTTCACACCATCGAGGGCCGCCATGAAGATCGCCGTCACCGGCTCGATCGCCACCGACCACCTGATGCACTTCCCCGGCAAGTTCGCCGAATCGCTCATCGCCGACCAGCTGCACAAGGTGTCGCTGTCGTTCCTCGTCGACGACCTGGTGGTCCGGCGCGGCGGCGTGGCGTCCAACATCGCGTTCGGCATGGGCCAGCTGGGCCTGCAGCCGATCCTGGTCGGCGCGGTCGGCGCCGACTTCGCCGACTACCGCTCCTGGCTGGAGCGGCACGGCGTGGACTGCGGCTCGGTGCACGTCAGCGAGGTGGCGCACACCGCCCGCTTCGTCTGCACCACCGACGACGACCTGAACCAGATCGCCTCGTTCTACGCCGGTGCGATGGCCGAGGCCCGCAACATCGAGCTGGGCCCGGTGGCCGACCGGTCCGGGGGCCTGGACCTGGTGCTGATCAGCGCCAACGACCCGGCCGCGATGCTGCGGCACTCGACCGAGTGCCGGGAGCGCGGGTACACGTTCGCCGCCGACCCGTCGCAGCAGCTGGCCCGGATGGAGGGCGGCGACGTGATGGGCCTGATCGAGGGCGCGACGTACCTGCTCACCAACGAGTACGAGCGCTCGATGCTGGAGAGCAAGTCCGGCCTCACCGCCGGGCAGGTGCTCGATCACGTCCGGGTCCGGGTCACCACGCTGGGCAAGGACGGCGTGGAGATCACCGGCCGGGGCCTCGACCCGATCCACGTGCCGGTGGCCCGGGACGTCATCCCGGACGACCCGACCGGCGTCGGCGACGGCTTCCGGGCCGGCTTCTTCACGGCGCTCAGCTGGGGCCTCGGCCTGGAGCGCGCGGCCCAGGTCGGCTCGCTCGTGGCCGCGCTGGTGCTGGAGACGGTCGGCCCGCAGGAGTACGAGATCCGCGCCGAGGACTTCGCGAAGCGCATCGCGGACTCGTACGGCGATGAAGCGGCCGCCGAGATCAAGCCGCACCTGCCGGCGTAGCCCGCGATGGTGCTCGCGGTCTTCGCCGGTCTGCCCGGCGTCGGGAAGAGCACGCTGGCCGCGCAGGTGGCGGCCGAGCTTCCGGCCACCGTGCTCGCGGTGGACACCGTCGACTTCACCCTGCAGCGCCACGACGTCACCGAGCCGCGGCCGGGGTTCGCCGCGTACGCGGTGGTGGCCGCGCTGGCCGAGGTCCAGCTGCGGATCGGGCACCACGTGATCATCGACGCGGTGAACCCGGTGCGGTCGGCCCGGCAGCTGTGGACCGATCTGGCCGATCGGATGGACGTGCCGCTGCGGGTGGTGGAGGTGGTGTGCGGCGACGACGCCGAGCACCGGCGCCGGGTGGAGGCCCGGTACGCCGCCCGCGACCACGACGGCATCCCGGACTGGGTGCGGGTGCTGGAGCGCCAGGCGGAGTACGAGCCGTACCTGGGCCCGCGCCTGGTGGTGGACACCTACCTGGCCAAGGATCCGGTGCCGCCGGTGGTCGCGTACCTCAGCTGATCCGGCGCACGGTGAAGCGCGTGCCGTCCGCTTCGACCAGCCGCTGGCCCTTCATCCGGCACCAGGCGGCGATGTCGTTCGCGGCGGCCGGGTCGTCCGCGAGCACGGTCACGGTGTCACCGACGCCGACCGTCGGGATGGCCCGGGCCAGCGCGATCACCGGCAGCGGGCAGCGCTGGCCGAGGCAGTCGAGGGTCGTCACAGTCCCGCCTCCGCCCGGATGTCCCGGACCACCCCGGGCAGCACGGCGAGGAACCGCTCGACGTCCGCCTCGGTGGTGCCGCGGTGCAGCGAAACCCGGACGTTGCCGTGGCTGAGCACGCCCATCGCCGCCAGCACGTGACTGGGGCGCAGCGTGGAGGCGGTGCAGGACGAGCCGGAGGACACCGCGAACCCGGCCCGGTCCAGCGCGTGCAGCAGGGCTTCGCCGTCCACGTATAGGCAACTGAACGTGACCAGGTGGGGAAGGCGCTCGACCGGGTCACCGACGATCTCGACGTCCGGCACGGTCGCGGCCACCCGCTCCCGGATCCGCCCGACCAGCGCGGACAGCCGTACCCCCTCGGTCGCCGCCTCGGCCCGGACGGCCCGCAGCGACGCCGCGGCGGCGACCACCGCCGCCAGGTTCGGCGCGCCGGGGGCCTGCGGTCGATGACGATCATCACCGGGGTACGGGGAGCGCCAGCGGGCGCCTTTGCGGACCACGAGCAGTCCCACACCCGGCGGCCCGCCCCACTTGTGCGCGCTGGCGGTCAGCAGGGCCCAGCCGGGCGGCACCGGCATCCGGCCCACCGACTGCGCGGCGTCGGTGTAAAGCGGCACGCCGGCCCGCTCGGCGGCTTCCGCGGCCGCCGCCACCGGCTGCACCGTGCCGGCCTCGTGGCTGGCGCTGATCAGCGCCGCCAGCGCGATCCCGTCCGCGGCCACCGCGCGGTGCCAGGCGTCCAGGTCCAGCCGGCCCTGCCGGTCGACGCCCACCTCGGCGGCGGCGCCGTGCCATGCCGCGCAGTGCAGAACGGCGGAGTGTTCGATCGCCGAGTGCACGAGCATGCGGCCCGCACGCTCGCGGCCGGCCAGGCCGCCGAGCACGGCCGCGTGCACGGCGGCGGTGCCGGACGGCCAGAACGACAGCTCGTCCGGGCGTACGCCCAGGCTCTCCGCCGCGGCCGCCTGCGCCGCCTCGAGCAACCGGCGGGCCCGGCGGCCGCTCGCGTACACCCGGTCCGGGTCGGCCCAGCCGTCGTCCAGGGCCGCGAGCAGCGCCTCCCGGGCCACTGGATGCAGCGGTGCGGCGGTCGCCGCGTCCAGATAGGTGCCCGCCCCGGCGTGATCACCCGTGTATTCCACCCTGGGAACGGTATCGTCCGGTTGTCCGGGGTACGCAGGTGCACAGATGTGAACGGACCCCGGAACGGAACGGTAGGGCCTGGTCGAGTAGTGTGCGACCGTCGGTCACGCCTTGCCGCCGGTGTCCGGTTCGGCCAGGGAACCGGCACGTCGGCGGCGCTGCATGGGAGGCAATAGCAGGTGGGCGCTCAACGTACGACCACGCGGCCGCGGGTGCTCCGGCTCGCCGGGGTGAGCCTCGGCGCCGCTACGCTGCTGACCCTGCTCGCGGGTTGCGCCGCGGAGGACATCGGCAGCAAGGTCGGCCACTTCGGATGGCCGAGCAACGGCATCACCACCGAGGCGCACAGCATGTACGACATCTGGATCGCGTCGTGCATCGCGGCCCTGACGGTCGGCGTCTTCGTGTGGGGGCTGATCTTCTGGTGCGTGATCCGGTATCGCAAGCGCGGTGACGAGCTGCCCGTCCAGACCCGGTTCAACATGCCGATGGAGGTGCTCTACACGGTCACGCCGGTACTGATCGTGTGTGTGCTCTTCTACTACACCGCCATCGTGCAGACCCAGGTGGACCGGGTCTCGAACACCCCCGACCAGACCGTCGAAGTCGTCGCGTTCAAGTGGAACTGGCAGTTCAACTACCGCTCCGGTCCCGGCGAAGAGGCCGAGACGGTGGCCAGCACGCTGGGCACCGACGACGTGATCCCGCTGCTGGTGCTGCCCACCGGGCGTACGGTGCGGTTCGAGCAGACCAGCCGGGACCTCATCCACTCGTTCTGGGTGCCGGAGATGCTGTTCAAGCGGGACGTGTTCCCGGGCAGCATCCGCAACAAGTTCGAGGTGACGCTCGACCGCCCGGGCCGGTATGTGGGCCGGTGCGCCGAGCTGTGCGGCACGTACCACGCGTTCATGCAGTTCGAGCTGGTGGTGGTTTCGCCGGAGCGGTTCGACCAGTTCCTGGAGGCCAAGCGCGGCGGCGCCGACACGCCGGCCGCGATGGAGGCGATCGGCTTCACCGGCGACCAGCGGTACGCCACCACCACCCGCCCGCTGGAGAGCCGCCGTCAGGATCAGAGCTGGTACCAGGCCACGAACGCCGCAGGGAAGTAGGGGTTAACAGGTGCGCACCGAATACAAGATCTTCGGCGCCGTCGCGGCCTTCCTGTTCGCCATGGCGCTCCTCTACGCGCTCTGGACGAACGGCGAATACGGCGGCGTGGAGTGGATCGGCACGGTGGCGCTGATCCTGTCCGGCCTGCTGTGCACGATGTGCGGCGGCTTCTTCTGGTTCGTCGCCCGGCGTATCGACCCGCGCCCGGAGGACCGGCCGGACGGGGAGATCGCCGAGGGCGCCGGTGAGATCGGCTTCTTCAGCCCGGGCAGCTACTGGCCGTTCGGCCTGGCGGTGGCCGCCTCGATCGCCGGCCTGGGCCTGGTGTTCTGGATGTGGTGGCTGATCGCGCTGGGCCTGATCATGGTGATCTTCTTCTCCTGCGGTCTGCTGTTCGAGTACTACTCAGGCACCCGGCACACCGCCGAACACTGAGCTGAGTTCGCTGAGCTGGCTGGCTCCGCTTCGCTCCGCGGCAATCGCCTGCCATCTCACCGGCGGCGATTGCGGGGTGCCGGTCCCGGACCGGGGCAAGCCGGCGTCGGTGCGGCGCGGCGGCTATGCGGCGCGGCGGCTATGCGGCCCGGCGGCTATGCGGCCCGGCGCTGGTGTGGGGCGATGCGGCGGCGGGGTGGCTGGGACAGTCGCAGCGGCAGCGGGAAGAGCAACTCGGCGGCGCCGCAGCGGGTGCAGACCAGCTCCGGGCAGTCGGCGTCATGCCCGTCAGCGCACGGCGGCACCTCGAACAGCATCTCGCGGTCACAGATGATGCAGCGCAGTTCGCGATCGTCCACGGGTGGCTCCTCTTCGACGGAAGGTGGAATTACCCGGCTGTAATTTCCGACGCTGCCACGGTATCGCAGCAACACGAAGCATGCTGGCCCGGCGTGTTGTCACGCCGGCCGGGCGGCCCGCCGGCCGCGCCGGCCCGCGCGGGCACCCGGTCCCGCCGGCCGGGCGGGCACCCGGTCCCGCCGGCCCGGGTGGGTCATCCGGACTCGGCCGCCTTGGCCGCCCGTGCCGTGGCCACCCAGCGGTCCAGCAACGCGGTCGCCGCGCCGGAGTCGACCGTCTCGGCGGCCCGGGTGATGCCGGCCCGCAGCGCCTCGGGGAACGCGCCCGGGAAGCCCGCCTGCGCCGCGAACGCCGCGGCCGCGTTGAGCAGCACCGCGTCGCGGATCGGGCCGGTCTCACCGGCGAACACGCGGCGGGCGGCGTCGCCGTTGACGGCCGCGTCGCCGCCGCGCAGGTCGCCGGGGGAACTGCGCGGCAGGCCCAGGTCGGTGGCGTCGATCACCGCCTCCTCGACCTTGCCGTCGCGGGCCACCCACACCCTGGTGGGCGCCGCCGTGGTCAGCTCGTCCAAGCCGTCCTCACCCCGGACCACCACGGCCGAGTCGCCGCGCCGGGCGAACACCTCGGCCATCACCGGCGCCATCCGCCGGTCGAAGCAGCCGACCGCGGCCGACCGGGGGCGGGCCGGATTGGTCAGCGGGCCGAGCATGTTGAAGAACGTGGGCACACCCAACTCCCGCCGGGGCACCGCGGCGTGCCGCATGCCGGGGTGGTAGCGGGCCGCGAAGCAGAACCCGATGCCGGCCTCGGCCACCGTCCGGGCCACGCCGGCCGGTCCCAGGTCGAGCGGGATGCCGAAGTGCTCGAGCAGGTCGGCCGTGCCGCACGCGGAGGAGGCGGCCCGGTTGCCGTGCTTGACCACCGTCACGCCGGCCGCGGCCACGATGATCGCGGCCATGGTGGAGATGTTCACCGTGTGGGCGCGGTCGCCGCCGGTGCCCACCACGTCCACCGCGGCCGCCCGGGTCTCCTCCGGCAGTTCCACCAGGGTGGCGTTGGCCAGCATCGCCTCGACCAGTCCGGCGATCTCGCCCGGCGTCTCACCCTTGGCGCGCAGCGCGACGGCCAGGCCGGCCACCTGCACCGGCGAGGCGTTGCCGGCCATGATCTCGCCCATCGCCCAGGCCGTGTCCGGCGCGTCGAGCTCACCGCCGGCCAGCACGGTGCTCAGCAGGTTCGGCCAGGTTCGTGCGCCCATGGCGGGGCCTTTCCGTCGGGGGGAGCGGGTGGTTACTGGCCGAGCGTGCCCATGGTGCCGAGCGGGATCGCGCCGTCGCGGCGGGCGCGCAGCATGCCGGCGATGGTCTGCCCGGTGGTGACCGGGTCGAGGGGGTAGACCAGCGTCGCGTCGACCTGGGCGAACGCGGCCAGCCAGCGGTCCGCGGCCCGGGCGATCACCACGCAGATGGGCGGCGGTTCGGCGTACTCGTCCTTGATCTGCCGCGCGATGCCGAGGCCACCCGCCGGGGCCGCCTCGCCGTCCAGCACCATCAGGTCGATCTCGTACTCGTCCAGCAGCCGGCGGCAGTCCTCCCAGGTCGACGCGTCGACGAACTCGACCGTCAGATCGGCCGCCGGCCGGGCGCCGATGGCCAGCCGGATCGTGTCGCGCACGGCGGGGTCGTCGCTGTAGAGCAGGACGGTGTACTGGTCGGTCATCGATCGTCCGATCGTCGGTGAGCGCGGTGCGTGCTGATCGTACCGAACCGGTCTATTGCTCGGCGCCCGCGGAGCGCAGCGGACCGGCCCGCTCCGCCTCGTCGCGGTCCAGCGCCCGGTCGATCCGTTTCGCCTCGCGTTCGGACTGGCGGATCCACTGCCACACCAGGATGCCCAGCATGGTGACGCTGACCAACTCGCCGCCGGCCCACAGCACGCCGCCGGCCACCACCTGGTCGCTCTTCGGATCGGCCCAGCTCAGGTCCAGGTTCGGATACCAGTCGCCGCCGAGCAGCGTGGTGCTCTGCATGATGGTCAGTCCGAGCACCGTGTGGAACGGCACGGACAGCACCATCAGCAGCGCGCGCGCCGGGTACGGCCAGCGGTTGGGCAGCGGGTCCAGCGACAGCAGCGGCCAGAAGAACAGGCAGCCGGTCACGATGAAGTGCACGTGGACCAGCTCGTGCAGCCAGGCGTGCTCCAGGGTGGCCCGGTACAGATCGGTGAAGTAGAGCGCGAACGGGTTGATGATGAACAACCCGAACGCGACCAGCGGGAAGGTCACCACCCGGACCAGCCGGGTGTGCAGCAACCGGAGCAGCGTCTTGCGCGGCGCGCCGTGCAGGGTGCGCAGGGCCAGCGTGACCGGCGCGCCCAGGGCCAGGAAGATCGGCCCGACCATGGAGAGCACCATGTGCTGGATCATGTGGATCGACACCAGCGTGGTGTCGTACGCCTCCACGCCGGTCACCGTCACCGCGGCGATCGAGCCCAGCCCGCCGATCAGGAAGGCCGCCGTCCGCCCCGGCGCCCACGAGTCACCGCGGGCCCGCAGCCGGTAGACGCCGTACAGGTAGAGCGCGGCGACGACCAGCAGCAACACCGCGATCACGCTGGTCAGCCGGATCTGCGTGAAGATCTGGGCGACGGTGAACGGGGGCGGCACAGTATCGCCGCCGGCGGCGGCCAGGGTGGCGGTTTCGACCGGATGCACGGTTCGAGGCTAGGCCGTGTGCTGCGGAGATCGTCGCGCCGGGTCACGTCACGTGCCGGACGGGAAGGGCCAATCGGACACGTGGCGTGTCAGATTGGCCCCCCGCGGCACGTTCCCTCGATCGCAGGGCAATAATGAGGCCGTGACTGCCGCCTCAGCCATCGACAAGAGCCAGATCCACTCGCTGACCCGGCCCAACATGGTCAGCGTGGGGACCATCGTGTGGCTCTCCAGCGAGCTCATGTTCTTCGCGGCCTTGTTCGCGATGTACTTCTCCATCCGCGCGGCGGATTACAGCATGTGGGAGGAGCACACCCAGGTCCTGAACATCCCGTACGCGACGACGTTCACGGTGATCCTGGTGCTCTCCTCGGTGACCTGCCAGCTCGGCGTCTTCGCGGCGGAGAAGGGCGATGTGTTCGCGCTGCGGCGCTGGTTCACGATCACCTTCGTGATGGGCCTGATCTTCGTGCTCGGCCAGGCGAACGAATACCGCCACCTGGTGCACGAGGGCATCACGATGCAGGCCGATGGTTATGGCTCGATGTTCTACCTCACGACCGGCTTCCACGGTCTGCACGTCACCGGCGGGCTGATCGCCTTCATCGTCTACATGATCCGGACCACGATGGGCCGGTTCACCCCGGCACAGGCGACCTCCGCGATCGTCGTGTCGTACTACTGGCACTTCGTCGACATCGTGTGGATCGCGCTGTTCGCCATGATCTATTGGCTGCAGTGATCGGTCCCGCCCCGTCGTTTGCCCGTGCGCAAGGTCAACTCCCAGAGGACACAGCCCATGAGTTCTGACACCCCAGCCGGCCGGAGCTTCCGGGTGTTCCGCCGGCGGCGGTCCGCGCCGAGCAAGGCGCGCCGCCGGGCCGGTGCGGTGATCCGGATGGCCGCGGCCCTGGCGCTTGCCGGCGGCGTGTACAGCGCGTTAACCCCGGGCGCCTACGCCGAGGACGACCGCCCGCTGTCCGCCTCGGCGCAGGAGGGCAAGGCGCTGTTCGACAACAGCTGCATCAGCTGCCACGGCGCGAACGCCCAGGGCGTCGAGGGTCGCGGACCCAGCCTGATCGGCGCGGGCGCGGCCGCGGTCGAGTTCCAGGTCGGCACCGGCCGCATGCCGATGGCCCGGCAGGAGGCGCAGGCGCAGGAGAAGCCGCCGCAGTTCGACGAGGCGCAGACCCAGCAGCTTGCGCAGTACATCCAGGAGCTGGGCGGCGGGCCGGTGATCCCGGAGGGCGAGCTGGTCGAGAACCTGGAGGAGAACCCCGAGGCGCTGGCCCGCGGCGGCGAGCTGTTCCGGATCAACTGCACCAGCTGTCACGGCTTCGGTGGCGCCGGCGGCGCACTGTCCTCCGGCAAGTACGCGCCGTCGCTGCACGCCGCCACCCCGGAGCAGATCTACGCGGCCATGCTGACCGGGCCGCAGAACATGCCGGTGTTCGGCGACAACCAGCTCACGCCGGAGCAGAAGCGCGACCTGATCACCTACATCACGCTGCAGATCCAGGAGGACAAGGATCCGGGCGGCGTGTTCAACCTGGGCCGGTACGGCCCGGCGACCGAGGGTCTGGCGATCTTCGTCGTCGGTATCACGATCCTGGTCTTCACGGCGCTGTGGATTGCGGGGAAGTCATGACCGACTGCACCGAGCGGCAATGGCCGGCGCCGGGCCACGGCGCCGCGGGCGAGGGCCACGGGGGCATGACAAGGAAGGCACAGTCATGACGGTTGTGCACGACGGGAAGCCCGAGTCCGGCACCCAGCCGGTCGACGTCCGCGACCCCCGGTTGAGTCGCTTCGAGATCGTCAAAGAGGGCGCGCGGCGCGACGGCATCGAGATCGTCACGTACGAATCGCAGTTCCCGACCCCGAACTCCAAGGCGGAGAAGCGGGTGGTCCGGGCGATCGCCCTGCTGTTCCTGCTGTCCGGGGCCGCGGCGGTGGCGTTCCTGGTCGCGTACATCTGGTGGCCGTGGCGGTTCGAGCTGGGCCACGCGCTCAGCGACTACTACACCCCGCTGCTCGGCGTGACGCTGGGGATCTCGCTGCTGGCCCTGGGCTTCGCGATCCTGGCCTGGGCCAAGAAACTGCTGCCGCACGAGGTGTCGATCCAGGAGCGGCACGACGGGCCGTCCAGCTCCGACGACCAGCTGATCACCGGGCAGACGATGCTGTACGTGGCCGACGAGCTCGGGGTGCAGCGCCGGCCGCTGCTCAAGGGCGCGATCGCCCTGGGGCTGGCGCCGCTCGGTGTGGTCGCCGCGGCACCGCTGATCGGCGGCATGATCGAAAATCCGCACAAGGACGAGCAGCCGATGATGTTCCACACCGGGTTCGACCCGGTGGCGAACAACAACCAGCCGGTGCGGCTGATCCGGGAGGACGGCAGCCCGATCCGGCCCGACGACGTCAGCGTCGGCGGCCAGATCACCGTCTTCCCCGGGGTGCCCGGTGGCGCCACCAACGAGTACGCCGACTCTCCGACCCTGCTGATCCACCTGCGGGCCCAGGATGCCGACGCGACCCGGCGGGCCACCAACGGCGATCCCATCAACCAGGGCGTGATGTGGGGCAACTACGTCGCGTTCTCCAAGATCTGCACCCACGCCGGCTGCCCGGCCAGCCTGTACGAGCAGCAGACCAACCGGTTGCTCTGCCCGTGCCACCAGTCCCAGTTCTTGATCACTGAGAACGCCCGGCCGATTTTCGGACCCGCCAGCCGCCGGCTGCCCGCGCTGCCCATCACGGTGGACGCGGAAGGCTTCTTTGTGGCAAGTTCGGACTACCGGGAGACCGTCGGACCCGACTTCTGGGAGCGCCCATGAAGCGCCGGAAATTTGATGTTGCCCAAGTTCCCGCGAACGTGGGCAAGGGTGTCGATGAGCGTTTCCAGGTGGCGACGCCGCTGCGGAGCGTGCTGAACAAGGTCTTCCCCGACCACTGGTCGTTCCTGCTCGGCGAGATCGCGCTGTTCTCGTTCATCATCATCCTGCTCACCGGGGTGTTCCTGACCCTCTTCTTCGACCCGTCGATGAAGGAGGTCGCGTATCAGGGCGCCTATCCGGCGCTGCGTGGCACCGAGATGTCCGCCGCCTTCGAGTCGTCGCTGAACATCTCGTTCGAGGTTCGCGGTGGCCTGTTCATGCGGCAGATGCACCACTGGGCGGCGCTGCTGTTCATGGCGTCGATCGTCGTGCACATGGCGCGGATCTTCTTCACCGGCGCCTTCCGCAAGCCGCGGGAGACGAACTGGGTGATCGGTGTAACGCTGTTCCTGCTCGGCTTCCTGGCCGGCTTCACCGGTTACTCGCTGCCCGACGACGGCCTGTCCGGCACCGGCCTGCGGATCGCCTCGGCGATCATGCTGTCCATCCCGGTGGTCGGCACCTGGGTGTCGGCGTCGGTGTTCGGCGGCGAGTTCCCCGGCCACCTGATCATCGGCCGGTTCTACATCGCCCATGTGCTGCTCATCCCGGGCGCCCTGCTCGCCCTGATCGCGGTGCACGTGGGCCTGGTGTTCAAGCAGAAGCACACCCAGTGGCCCGGCCCGATGCGGACCAACTCCAACGTGGTCGGCGAGCGGATGTTCCCCCGGTACGCGCTCAAGCAGGGCGGCTTCTTCATGGCCGTGTTCGGCGTGGTCGCGCTGTTGGCCGGTCTGTTCCAGATCAACCCGATCTGGCTGTTCGGCCCGTACCGCGCCTCCGAGGTGTCCTCGGCGAGCCAGCCGGACTGGTACGTCATGTTCATGGACGGCCTGGTCCGGCTCATGCCGGCCTGGCAGATCACCCTGCCGATCGGCGACGGGTACAGCATCCCGCCGCTGTTCTGGCCGGCCGTGGTGGGCCTGGGTGCGCTGATGACGCTGCCGATGTTCTACCCGTTCATCGAGGCCCGGCGGCTGAAGGACAGGCAGGCGCATCACCTGCTCCAGCGGCCGCGGGACGCACCTGAGCGGGCCGGCGTCGGCGCGATGGCGCTCACGTTCTTCATCATCGCCACGCTCTCCGGCGGCAACGACGTGATCGCCGACAAGTTCCAGATCAGCCTCAACGCGATGACCTGGGGCGGCCGGATCGGCCTGGTCGTCCTGCCGCCGCTGATGTACTGGGTCACCGCCCGCGTCTGCCTGGGTCTGCAGCAGCACGACCGGGAGGTGCTCGCGCACGGCGTGGAGACCGGCATCATCCGCCGCGCTCCAGACGGCCGCTTCTACGAGGTGCACCAGCCGCTCGGCCCGGTCGACGACCACGGCCACCCCAGGCCGCTGGACTACGCCGGCTGGGTGGTGCCGAAGAAGATGAACCGCCTCGGTGCGCTGGCACCGGCGGTGAAGGGCTTCTTCTTCCCGGTGGAGAAGCCGGCCGAGGCCCCGGTCGCGCCAGCTCCTGTTGTGTCGGGTGAAAAGCGTGAAAAGGTTGAGTCTGGGCGCTGATTGCATCCAGTCCTGGGGAAGCCCGCGGCCGAGGATGGAGGCATGACCGATCTTGGCAGCCTCGCCCAGCAGACCGCGGACCGGTTGGCCGCCAAGCGCGCAGGCGTGGTGGTCGCCGCCGTGGCCGGCGAGGCCGTGGAGATCCGTGCGGCCGGCCGGGCGAGCACCGACGCCGTGTTCGAGGTCGGCTCGGTGACCAAGGTCTTCACCGCGCTGACCCTCGCCCGGCTCACCGTGGCCGGCATGACCGGCCTGGATGAGCCACTCGCCGACCTGCTACCGCCCGGCGCGCAGGTGCCGTCCCGCGACGGCATCAAGATCACCTTGCGGCACCTCGCCACGCACACCTCAGGCCTACCCCGTCTGCCCACCGGCATGCTGCTCCAGGCGCTGCTGCATCCGGCCACGCCGGACCCGTACGCCGGCTGCACAACCGACCGCCTCCTGCAGTCGCTGGCCCGCACCCGCCTCGGCGCCACCCCGGGACGCCGCTTCCGCTACTCCAACTTCGGCGCCGGCCTGCTCGGGCTGGCGCTGGCGTACCGAGCCGGCACTGACTACGAGACGCTGATCGCCCGCGAGATCGGCGCCCCGCTCGGCCTGACCGACACCGGCGTCACCGTCCCGCCGGGCCGCCTAATTCAAGGCCACACCGGCCGAGGCCGGCCGACCCCGCCGTGGAATCTGGCCGACCTGGCCGGCGCGGGCGGCCTCCGCTCGACCGCCGCGGACATGGTGACCTTCCTTCGCGCACAACTGGCCGGCGAGTCCGACCCGGCGATCCGGCTCACCCGCGAGGTCAAGCACCGAATCAACCCGTTCGCCTGGGCCCATCTCGGCTGGATGGGACGCCGCCTGCACGCCCGGCAGGGCGGCCATTTGCAGCTCTGGCACAACGGCGGCACCGGCGGGTTCAGCTCGTTCGTCGGCTTCGACCCGGAGAAGTCAGTCGCCGTCGTGGCCCTCAGCAGCACCCAACGGCCCGTCGACGGCCCCGCAAGCGACCTGCTCGCAGCCCTGCAGGCGACCCGCTAGGCCTGACGTGCGTCCGTCATAGTCGAAGAGCACGCCATATCGATGCACTGGATTGAGTCAAACCCAATGCAGATGCCTACCTGGCACAAGACAGATCACAACCCACCCGACGCGCACCATAATGGGCTTTCGGTTCACACACATCGAGGTCTTGGAGTGGCGCGGTCGGGTCCCGGGGCTTCAGCCACGGCTGCGCGAATCGCGGCAAATGGGGATGCCGCGCCGTGTCGCCGGACCAGGTCAGCGGGACGTCTGGCGGCTGACGGGTCATGGAACACTTTGTCGATACGCCGCCCCTCCGGAGCCGGCTCGTGAGATGCTGCGATTCGCGACCTAAGGTCAGCAAGGGGGCGATCCGGTGGAGTTCCGCAAGTGTCGGCCGATCAGCCTCAAGGCTCATCCGATGTACCACGAGAAATGGCTCCAAGAACGACTAGCCGAGGATCCGACGCTGCTCGGACTCGGTGATCTAGTGATAAAAGACGTCGAGCGACGTCAACCCCGAGCTGGGCGGCTCGATCTGCTGATGTCCGATCCGGAGACATCGACACGGTACGTCGTCGAGGTTCAGCTGGGTGCCACCGACGAGGCCCACATCATTCGCACAATCGAGTACTGGGACATCGAGAAGGCCCGCTACCCCCAGTTCGACCACGTCGCCGTGATCGTCGCGGAAGACATAACAAGCCGATTCCTCAACGTCATCAGCCTGTTCAACAAGGCCATCCCCCTCATTGCCATCCAAATGCGCGCCCTCGACGTAGGCGGCATCATCACGGTCAACGCAACTACCGTGTTGGACCTCATGCGGCTGGGCAGCGATGAGGAAGACGAGCCCGGACAAGCCACCGACCGCACGTACTGGCTCAACCGCGGCTCGCACGGCTCGATCACGGCCCTGGACGCCCTACTCGAAATGGTCAACGACGTCACCCCTGGTTTGGCACCCAAATACACCAAGTACTACATCGGTCTGGCTCGAAACGGCATCGCCGACCTCTACATGTCCTTTCGGCCCCGCAAGGACTACCTCATCACCGAGTTCCGCATTCCCCGAAGCGAAGAGATCGCCGCACTGCTTGATGACTCTGGAATCGAAACCCTGGAGTACGACAAGCGCTTCAGCAGGTATCGCATCCGCCTAACCGCACCCGAGGTCACCAAACACCGCGACTTGCTCCTTGACCTGATGCGCCGCGCCAGCGGAACACCCGAACCCTCCATCGAATGATGATGCACAAGCAACATCGACCTAGCACGAGAAGATGTTGACGTCCGGCCCAGGTACGTAGCGACCGGAAACACCTTCAACATTTCGGCGATCAGCAGTTCTTCACGCGACTATCTCGCAGTAACGTTCGGTGCGGTTGTAACCGAACCCGTAACGGCGAGAACCCCCGCCAATCGTTATCCACACCGGCAGAGCATGGGCTGTCGACGGCGCATCCTACGCCGGTATCGAGGCACCGCTCCCGGAAAGTCTGGCGCATTATCATCGGCAGATCAGTGCGAGTATCGATCAGGTGCAGCGGTGCCGCGGTTCCCCGTACAACAAAGACCGGGCGCACACTCGCGGCGATCGACTTCGCCGTCCTGATGAATGAAGCCGGAGCGGGTCAGCCCCGCTTCGCCTCCACATAGGCGTCGAGCTGGGCGCGGCTCCGCCTCTGGTTCGATGAATGGCTCAGCGGCCGCGGCGGTTCAAGGTCTTGCCACGTGATCTAATCCTTGATGGCCACGCCGCAGAACTGGTTGACGTCAACGTCGCCGGCGTCGGCGTCCGGTCGCCAGCGGTTGCAGGGCACAACGCCGGGCTCCAGCAGGCGGAGCCCAGAGAAGAACTCGGCGATCTGCTCGGCGCTCCGGTATTTGATCTTGGGGGTGCCGCGTTCGTTCCAGAAGTCGACGATGCGCTTAGCCTCGTCGGTGTTGATGTCGTAGCAGCCGTGCGCGATTACCAGGTAGCTGCCGGAAGGCACCGCGTCGACGAGGGCGCGTACGGCGTCCTGCGCGGCTTGATCGTCACGGATGAAGTGCACGATGCCGAGCATCGTCAGCGCGACCGGCTTGGTGAAATCAAGGGTGTCCGCAGCGGCGCGTAGAATCGTCTCGGGATCGTTGAGGTCGGCCTCGATGTACTCCGTCTGCCCTCGGGGGTGCCGGCCAGCAGCGCCCGGGCGTGCACCAGGACGAGCGGGTCGTTGTCGACGTAGACGACCTTGGTCTCCGGGGCCACGGCTTGCGCGACCTCGTGGGTGTTGTTCGCTGTTGGCAGGCCTGTGCCGATGTCGAGGATCTGCCGGATTCCGCCGTCACGGACCATGTGCTGTACGGAGCGGCGCAGGAACTTCCGGTCCTCCTGCGCGAGCGTGACGATCGACGGCAGCATCCCGGCGATCGCGTCACCGGCTTCGCGGTCCGGCTGGAAGTTGTCCTTGCCGCCGAGCCAGTAGTTCCACAGCCTCGCGGAGTGCGGCGTGTTGGTGTCCAGCTTTGAGTTTGCCGGCTCCGTCACGGGTAGTCCCTTCATGATCCACAGTGTTGGGGTGACGTACATGATGCCAGTTCTGAACGACCTTCGCGCCTGAGAAGATCACGAGGTCGGAGCCGGTGTGCAGGCGGGACTGGCCGCGGTAGCGGCCAAGGTAGGCGGCCACTGCGAGGGTCAGCGGCTGATCGAGCGGAAATGGACCCTCAAGGTCGAGCCACCAGCCGGGCTGGGCGCGTGCGACCTGCAGCCGGCGTCGCGTCGCGCCGCGGTGTGATAGCCATACCGTCGGGGCCTCCGTTACGCCACCGCTCGCGCGCGACCAAGCGACGATCGCCCGCTCGTTGAGGCTGTAGTGGAAGACGATGTCGCCAGTGCGGACCCACCAAATCAGGGAGTAGCCCGGGTTGCGGTTGCCGGCCGCGTCCCGTTGTGGGCAGTGCAGGTCGACGCCGATGTCGGGTCGGTCGGTGATCTCCAGCCAGAACCGCTGCCGCGGATCGCCGGACCACCACGCGTTGACCTGGCCTGCTTCGTCCAGCCGGTACTGGGTCACGGCGTCGGCGAGGCGAACCCGGTTCGGCGGTCCCTGAATAAGTACCGCTCCGGGCAATTGCAGCAAGACGGCGCCGATGAAGGAGCTCCGGTGACCGAGCGAGGGGACACTGATCTCGACTTCGCGGTTCTCGGTCAGACGTCGAATGCCGTTCTTGACCCATTCGACAGGCACCGGCTCACCGCTTGGGGATCGGCCGGTGCCCACCAGCACTTTGTCGCCGTCGAGGCCGAGCACTCTATTCGGCCGGCCGGTGACGGTCGAGATCTCCTTGCCGATGAGCGATTGAAGGAGCTCGCGGGTGTCGATGCCAGCAGCCATGGCCCGATTATCGGCGAACACTCGGCAGGAAGGCCGCCGCACAGCACGGCTGACGGACGGTGGTTAGCGACGCTCGCTCGTACCGCCACGAGGTGGTCAGCGGGCTGCGGTTCGCCGCCAGCGCAGGGTGCTAGCGGCATGGTGGCCGGCTCGTACCGTGTCTGCCGTGATTCCAGTAGCACCCTGACGGTGCTATTGATGCGCCGCTCCGGGGACTCCATCTGATCGCTAGCCTCCCGGCGGCTCGCCTTGTCAACGGCGATGAGTGCCTGAACTACTGCTTCTGCTTTCCGGTTCTGTCGTGCTTCCGGCAGCCGCCTTGTGCCGAGCCGCCGACGGCGGGACGGTCCGGGTACCGGCTCTGATTGGGGAGGCACACATGCGCACAGTCACTGTCCTCGCCGTCACAGCGGCACTGGTCGGCGCCGCCGTCGATCCAGCGTCCGCCGCCTCCACATCAGCCGTTGGCGGGCCGTCCTGGCGGTTTGCCGAGACCGCGACCACGAACAGGCTCGTCATCGCCGACGTGGCGAGCCAGTCGGTGATTTGGGCCGTTGGTGGCGGTGAAAACACGCCGATCACAGACGGAAGCGTGGTTGTCACCACCGATGGCGGCCGGTCGTGGCGCAACGTTACCCCGCCAGGCGGCGCGACAGAGAACTTCCGCGACGTGAAGGCGTTCGGTCGTTACGAGGCCGTGGTGCTGTCCACGGGCGACGGGCAGAACGAGCCATCACAGATCTACCGCACGGTCGACGGCGGCCATAGCTGGCGGGTGGTGTTCGAGGATGCCCTCCCCGCGTTCTACAACTGCTTCGCCTTCTTCGACCACCGCCGCGGCCTGGCGATGAGTGACCCCGTCGGCGGCAAGTTCCGCATCGCCGCGACGGTGAACGGTGGACGATCGTGGCGAGTGCTGCCGGACGCCGGGATGCCGCCGGCCCTCGACGACGAGTTCGGTCGGGCCACCGGCACGTGCCTTCAGACATCCGGCAACCGCTACGCCTGGTTCGGCACCGCAACGCCAGCCGGCGTTGACAACCGAGTCTTCCGCACGACCGACGGCGGTCGCACCTGGAGGGTGGTGACCGTGCCGTTGTCCGGCGGGGAATTCGCGGGCGTGCGATCCCTGTCGTTCCGGGACCGGTGGCACGGCATCGCCGTCGGCGGTTCCTCCGACACGGACACCGGCCAGGCGGCCGTCACGGTGGACGGCGGACGCACCTGGTGGCCCGCCGGGTCGCCGGCCGGCTTTCGCAACGGAGTTACCTGGATACCCGGGGAGCGGAGCACCGCGATCGCGGTGGGTCCGAGCGGGAGCGACATAAGTACTGACGGCGGTCGCACCTGGCGGCATTTCGACGACGCGCACCTGCTGGGCGTGGACTGCACCCCCGGTGCCGGCTGCTGGGCGGTTGGCCGGGGCGGGGTGGCGGCCCGGCTGTCGCTGTCGCGATGGCGGGCGTAGAGCAATCAAGGGCCAACTTCGAGGTATTGGAGCAGCTCGGTCTCCACGCGAGATCAGCGTCTCTCCGGGCGCCGAGACGACCGACCGCGAGTGCCCGGAAGGATGCTCTGCGCAGCGACGGCCTGGAGCAAATCGCGCGTCTCATATGGGTGGTGATGGTGACTGCACATGCGCACTCTCGCGCGGATGGTCGAGTGCACTCGACTCGGCACGAAAGTGAGGTGCGGTGGGGCCTGGCCGGTCACTTGGCGCCGTTCGGTCACACCAACCTGGTACAGCGCCGCTGCGAGAAGTCCCACCGCGAGGATGATGAGAGCCGCGATGCGTCGCGCACTAAGCCGCGGCGTGGTGGTCACATAGTCCGCCACCTGCTCGTGTGCTTGCACGCAAGACCCGGGTGTTCCGCGACAAGGACAAGACCGTCAACGACCTACTCGCCGATGCCAAGCGCCTGCGCACGA
>DASSAL010000118.1:0-4030 GCA_035685405.1 Actinoplanes sp.
CGCTGGCCATCGAACTGGCCGCCACCCAGGTGCCGGGTCTGGGCGTGGCCGAACTGCGGGACCGGCTGGACGACCGGCTGGACCTGCTCACCCGGGGGCGGCGCACCGGAGCGGAGTGGCACCGGACGCTGCGGGCCGTGGTGGAGTGGTCGTTCGGGCTGCTCGACGAGGTCGAGCAGCGGGTGCTGTGCCGGCTGGCGGCGATCGCCGGCGACTTCACCGTGGCGCTGGCCGAGGCGGTGGCCGCCGATGACGCGCTGCCCCGGGCCCGGGTGGCGGCGGCGCTCGCCGCGCTGGTCGACCGGTCGCTGGTGGTGCGGCACGGCCCGCGGCGGTACCGCCTGCTGGAGACGGTGCGCCGGTACGCGGGGGAGCGGCTGACCGCCCAGCCGGACTCGGCGGCCACCTTCGCCCGGCACGCGGCCGCGATGGTTGCCGCCGCCGAGGACCTGGACGGCCGGATGCACGGCCCGGACCAGGCCGCGGCGGTCCGCGAGATCGACGCGTTGCTGCCCGACCTGCGCCGGGCCCGCAAGTCCGGCGACCCGGACGTGCTGGTCCGGCTGGCCGCGGCGATGTACCGGTACGGCTACCACTGCCAGCACTACGAGGTGCTGGCCTGGGGCTACGACGCGGTGCCGGTGGCCGCCCACCCGCGGCTGCCACCGGCCCTGGCCGCCGCGGCCAGTCACGCCTGGGGCCGCGGCGACCTGGACATGGCCCGGGAGCTGGGCGCTCGCGCGCTCCGCGCGGCCGCCTCACCGGACGGCACGCAGGGCGCGCACGAGGTGCTGGGCGACGTGGCGCTGATCGGCTGCGACGCGCCGGCGGCACTGCGGCACTACCGCGCCGTGACCGACGCCGGCCTGGCCACCGGGCGGCCGGCGGTGCAGACCGCCGGACTGGTCGGTGAGGCACTGGTCCGGGCCTGGTCGGGCGACGGCGAGGCGGCGGTCCGCTGCGCCGAATCCGCGATGGAGATCGCGCTCGCCTCCGGCAACCCGAGTGCGCGGGTGGAGGCCCACTACGGCCTGGGTGAGACGCTTGGCGACCTCGACCCGCCCCGCGCCCTGGCCGAACTCGCCGCGGCGGTCGAGCTGGCCGCGACGGTGGACGACCGGCTGTTCGGCGGCGCCGCCGAGACCGCAGCGGCGGCGATCCGCAGCCGGCACGGCGATCCGGCTGCCGCGCTCGCCGACTTCCGGGAGGTGCTGCTGCTCTGGCGCCGGGCCGGCAACGACATCCTGCAGGCCAACGCGTTGCGCAACCTGGTGGTGCTGCTCGCGCGGGTGGGCGCCGACGAGGCGATGGCGCTGGTCGACGCGGCACTGCCGGAGGCCTCGCTCTATCCGGCCGAGGCCGCGCGCCTGGACCGGGCGCGCGCCGCGGTCGCCGAACGGCTGGGCCCGGACCGGCTGACCGCGCTCCGGCGGCGCGGCGCCCGGCTCACCGCCGCCCAGGTGGTGGATGAAGCGGTGAACGCCATCGACGCCACGCTCGAACGTCTGGCCGGTTAGCCGACCGGCGCGGTCCGCCCGGTCACATCCGCCGCGCGTGACCGCGAGGTCCGGATCCGGCGTCGCTACGGTGGGGGCGTGTCTGAGATCCCGTGGTGGGGCCTGCCCCTCATCGCCATCGTGTCCGGCGTGGTCGGGGCCGCAGTGGCCATGATCGTGTCGGCGCGCGACGAGCACGTCCGCAGCCGGGCCGGCAGGACCCGGCGGTGGTACACCGAGCGCAAGGACGCCTACATCGGGTTGATGGCGGTCTTCGAGCGGGTGGTGTACCGGCTGCGCACCGGATACGCGGCCGGCGGCCGGGAACCGGACCCGCTGGTGTACCTGGACGAGGTCGGCCCGGCGCTGGCCCGGGTCCGGCTGCTCGCCTCCGGCCCGGTCCGCAGCGCCGCCCTGGCCGCGCATCTGCTCCTGGAGAAACTGCACACCACCGGTGGCCCGGCGCCGGTGCCCGGGGTGGAACCGCAGAAGCACGCCCGGGAACTGCTCGCCCAGGTGCCGTTGGTGATGCACGAGTTCGAGGTGGCGGTCCGCGAGGAACTGGACATCTCGCCGACGCCCCCGGTCTTCCCCGACGTGGTGGTGCCGGCGTCGCGGCGCGACCGGGTCCGGTCCCTTCTGCGCCGACCGGCGGTCGGGCAGGATCGGGACTGACGGCGAACCCCAGGGGAGGCGGCGTGGCGGAGGCAGACAGGACAACCGAGGCGATCGTGCGCTGCGGGGTGGTGGCGGTGCTGCGCGCGCCCACCGCGGACGGGTTCGCGAGGGTGGCCAACGTGCTGGTGGCGGCGGGCATCACCGCGATCGAGGTGACACTGACCTCGCGCGGTGCGGTGGACGCGCTGGCCGGGCTGCGCCGGCAGTTGCCGCCGGAGGCGATCGTCGGCGCCGGCACCGTCGTGACCGCGGATGACGCCAAGGCCGCGGTGGACGCCGGCGCCGAGTTCCTGGTCTCGCCGGTGCTCGGCCCTTCGCTGGGTTCGTTCGGGGTGCCGTTCTATCCGGGCGGGCTCACCCCGACCGAGATCTTCTCGGCCGCCCGCAGCGGGGCGCCGCTGGTCAAGCTGTTCCCGGCGGCCGCGGTCGGCCCTCGGTATCTCAAGGATCTGCACGGCCCGCTGCCCGATGTGCGGATCATGCCGACCGGCGGCATCGGCGTCGGCGACGTGGCGGCCTGGTTGACCGCGGGCGCTTCCGCGGTCGGCCTGGGCGGGCCGCTGATCGGCGACGCCGCCTCCGGTGGCAGCCTCACGGCCCTGGCCGACCGCGCCTGCCACGCGGTCGACGCGGTGGCGTTCGCGCGGTCATGAGCGGCGGGCTGTTCACCTTCGGCGAGACCATGGGCCTGGTCGCCGCGGACGGCATCGGGCTGCTGGAGTACGCGCGCGGGTTCACCCTGGCGATCGGGGGCGCGGAGAGCAACGTGGCCATCGGCGTGGCCCGGCTCGGCGGCACGGCCACCTGGCTGGGCCGGATCGGACCGGACGCGACCGGCGACCTGATCGAGCGCCGGCTGCGCGGCGAGGGCGTGCGCACCTTGGCGATCCGGGACGACGCGTTCACCGGGCTGATGGTGCGCTATCGGCGGACCGGCGAACTGACCCACGTCGACTATCACCGGGCCGGGAGCGCCGGCTCGCGGCTGTGCGCCTCAGACGTGCCGGTCGCGGAGCTGACGTCGGCCGGCGTCGTGCACGTCACCGGCATCACCCCGGCGCTGAGCGAGTCGGCGCGGATCGCGGTGTTCCAGGCCGTCGAGACGGCCCGCGCCGCCGGGGTCACGGTGTCGGTGGACGTGAACTACCGCAGCAAACTGTGGTCCCGGTTCGACGCCGCCCCGGTCCTGCGCGACCTGGTCACGCGAGCCGACGTGGTGTTCGCCGGCCCCGAGGAGGCGGCGCTCTTCCTCGGCGCGGAACCAGCACTGGAGGGGCTCGCCGGGCTGGGCCCGGCCGAGGTGATCGTCAAGGACGGGGCCCGCGGGTGTACGGCCCTGATCGGCGGCGCCCGGTTCACCCTGGCGGCCCCGCGGGTCACCGTGGTCGACCCGGTCGGTGCCGGTGACGCGTTCGTGGCCGGCTACCTGGCCGACCGGATGGCCGGCCGCTCGCCGGAGGACCGCTTGCGCACGGCGACCTCGGCTGGTGCGTTCGCGGTCACCGTCCCCGGGGACTGCGAGAACCTCGCGCGCCGCGCCGACCTGGCGGTCACCACCGACAACGTCACCCGGTGACCGGCTGGATGCTGCACAGCGAACCCGGCACCGGCGACGTGTTCGACCCGGAGCGGGGTTTCGTCCGGATGATGGCGCGCTGGCCGGCCGGTCTGCTGGACGGCCGGCGCTGCACAACCATGCCCGGTCACATGTCCGGATGTCCGAAGAGCCCGGGTAGGCCCCCACTGTGCAGGAAGACCACGCGGCCTTCGCGCTTGAGACCGACCGGCGCGGTGCGGGCGATCAGGCCGGCGAGGGCCCGTCCGGTGTACGTCGGGTCCAGGAAGATCCCCTCCGT
>DASSAL010000119.1:0-13861 GCA_035685405.1 Actinoplanes sp.
GATTCGCTGCTCGCCGGCGGCGGCGCCACCGGCGACGTCATCGTCGTCATCGCGGCCTCCGTCGGGACGTGGCCGACACGATGAGCAGAACGCCGACAACGACCAGCACGACGGGCCACAGGACGCTCAGCTCGAACCACGGCGTGAACTGGCGCACCAGCAACAGGCCACCGAGTGCCAGCAGGACACCCCCGACCACGGCGGACACTGTGGCCGGCGGCGTGGTCCTGGAGCTGGCTTCCTCGTCCGCCTGCGCCTCGGGGATGACGATCCACGCGACGATGTAGGCGATGACGCCCGCGCCGCCGGAAAGGGCGAGGGCCACGGCGGCGATCCGCATCAGCAGCGGATCGACGCCCAGGTACCGTCCGAGGCCGCCACAGACGCCGCCGATGACGCGATCAGCCCGGCTGCGCCGCAGCGTCCGAACCTGTGTGACGGGTCGTCCAGGCCCGTCGGGAAACTGGGAAGTCATCACACACACCTCCGCCTTCACCGTCGCGGGCAGTCGGAGGTGCACACCAGAGGCCTCGGTCGTGCGATAGCGGGTCATCGGACCCGACTCGGTCGGGGATGTCGATTGCGGCGCGACCGACCTGCACAGATGAGGACCTCCGGCCCTGCCGGCACGACCGCACCGGGCGAATGGTGGACCAGAGGATGCGATCGGTCGGGCGGCCGACTGCATGCCACCCGGCCGGGGCGGCCGCGAAGGGAGCATGTCATGAACCGTGTCGGCAAGACTGCCGTAACCGCGGGCCTGGTAACCGGCGCCGCCTATCCGTTCCTGATCCGGCCCTGGTTCCTGTGGTGGGGAGCAACCATAGCGGAGGCGACGAAGCGTCTCCCGGGCGACGACATCGTGACCACGCCGCGCACCGAGAGCACCCGGGCAATCACCATCGCGGCGGACCCGGGCGACGTGTGGCCGTGGCTGGCGCAGCTGGGCCAGGGCCGCGGCGGGATGTACTCCTACGATTTCCTGGACAACCTGTTCGGCTACGACATCCACAGCGCGGACCGGATCGTGCCGGAACTGCAGCGGATCCAGCCGGGTGACCGGATCCGGCTCGCTCCGGAGACCGCCAAGGCGGACATCTCTCTCGAGGTGGCGATCGCCGAGCCGAACCATGCCTTGGTGCTGCGCGGGCCGGGGACACCGGCCCAGTCCTTCGCCAGCGGTATGGGATATCCGTCATGGGCCTTTGTCCTCGATCCGGTCGCTCCGCGCCGGGTTCGGCTCATCGTCCGGTGGCGGTGTGACTTCGAGCCGACCATCGGCGGATTCCTGTCCTGGAAGTACGGCATCGAGCCGGTGCACTTCGTGATGGAGCGCCGAATGCTGAAGGGCATCAAGCGGCGGGCCGAGGCACTGCACGACGCCCGCCGGGACGTCCGGTCCGGTGAGCGCCCCGCCGCGACGCCGGCGGCGGTTTGATGCCGGCGGCCGGGTGGTCTCTGACCACGCCGTTATCGGGGCGGTCCGGTTCTGCTCGGCCAGGGCTGCGCCTCAGCCGCGAGCGATCATGATCGGGCAATCGGCGTGGTGCATCAGGTGCAGACCGAGCGAGCCGAGCAGCGTGCCGGCGACGGCGCCGTGACCGCGGCTACCGACGACGACCAGCCGGGCAGCGATGGATGACTCCACCAAGACCCGCGCCGCCGATCGGCGCGTCACCACGGCTTCCACCGAGACCTGCGGGTACTTCTCCTCCCACGGCGCCAGCAGGTCGGTGAGGAGGCGTCGTTCCGTGGCCAGGCGTTGCTCGATCATCGGCATGACGGGCGCGAGGTCGGTGTCATAGAGCGGCATCGACGGCTCGGCCGCCCGCACGGCGACCAGGTCGCACCCGTACCCGGCCGCCTGTTCGAACGCCAGCTCGATCGCGAGGCACTCGGCCGCACACTCGTCGACGCCCACCACCACCGGTCCCTTCCGGGGACCGGTACCGCCACGCACGACCACGGCGGGACAGGCGGCGCCGGTGGCCACAGCTTGTCCGACCGATCCGAGTACCAGGCTGGAGAAGCCACCGCGTCCACGACTGCCGACGACCACGAGCGCCGCGGATTCGGCGTGGCCGAGCAACACCGATACCGGGTCACCGCGCTCGGCGACCGGCCGGACCACCACCCCGGGTGCAGCCGCTTGAGCGGACAGGGCGGCATCCGCCACGATCGCCTCGGCGTCGTTGGCGGCCGCATCCAGCAGCTCCGGCCACCGCACGTGCGGTTCGCGCACCCACTGCTCGTCGTACGCATGCACCAGGACAAGCGTGGCCCGCCGCCGCAGCGCCTCACGCGCCGCCCAGGCCACGGCCGCCCGAGCCCCGGATGATCCGTCCGTACCGACAACGACAATGTGTTCGGTGACTGTCATCATGGTCCTCCACTCCCCCATCAAGCGTGGATCTCATGAAGCCGTCCGGCCCAGAGTCGGGAGACCATAAACCGGGAGACCATGGTCGTCGAGAACAGCCTCGGCCGCGCGTTCGACGATCTCCCGGGCGCTCCCTGCGGGTGTCGACCACCTCACGGTAGGAGGAGGCATGGTCGAACGGCCCGCCGGTGAGGGTCCTCAGCCTCTCCACCCGGCGCGCCGGGTCGCGGACCGTGAAGGCGGAGGTGGAACGATGCACAATATGGTCACCATCGCACGGATGGGCTCGGGGATCCTGGTGGCCGCCGCCACGTCGATCATGGAGACGGTGCGGCCGCTCACCGGAGCCGCGGTCGCCGTGCTCGTGAACCGCACACGTACCCGTACGCCCGACCTGTAGAGCCGACCGATGCCGCAGAGTCTGATCCTCGACGGTCCGCGCCGGTTACGCGTCTGCGAACAGCCGAGCCGCCCGCTCCGGCCAGGGGAGATCCGGCTCCGGTCCCGGCTGAGCGGGATCAGCCACGGCACCGAACTCAACCTCTACCGGGGTACGTCGGCGTTCGTGGACAAGGTGTTCGACAAAGGACTGCGCGCGTTCGTCGCGCCGCCGTCCGGGCGGGCCTCGGCCTATCCGGTGACGCTCGGGTACGAGATGGTCAGCGAGGTCGTGGAGGTTGCTCCCGGCGTCGACTTCCCGCACGTCGGCGACCTGGTGCACACCGGCACCCCGCATCAGGAAGAGACGATCCTGGAGGCGGCCGCGTCGCTGAACGCCACCTACCCGCTGGTCGTGCTGCCCACGGTGGAACGGCTCGACCGGGCCCTGTTCCTGAGCCTGGCTGCCGTGGCCCTGCAAGCCGTCCACGACGCCGAGATCAAGCTCGGCGACACGGTCAGCGTCCACGGCCTCGGTGCCATCGGGTTGCTCACGGTGCAGATGTGCCGTCTGGAGGGCATCCAGACGGTGATCGGCGTCGACCCGGACCCGCACCGGCGGTCCCTGGCCGCGACGTTCGGTGCGACGTTCGTGCTCGACCCGGCCGATGACCGTCCCCTGGCGCTGCGGGTGCGCGAGCTGAACGAGGGCAACGGCGTGGACGTCGCCATCGAGGTGTCCGGGTCGGACCGCGGGCTTCAGGGCGCCCTGGCGGCGGCGGGCCTCGGCGGCACGGTGGTGGCCGCCGGGTTCTATCAGGGCGGTGCGGCGAACGTACGGCTGGGCGAGGAGTTCCATCACAACCGCCTGTCCCTGATCGCGTCCATCGGCGGATGGGGCGCACCGGACCGGCACGCCCCGATGTGGAGTCGCCGGCGGGTCCTGGCCACGGCGACCCGGCTGCTCTACACCGACCGGCTTTCGGTCGACGGGCTCCTGGACCGCCGGTACGCCTTCGACGACGCCCCCGAGGCCTATCGCTGGCTCGACCACAACCCGCAGGGCGCGGTGAAGGTGGGGCTGGACTATCGGCGGTCCGGGCCGGCGCATTGTCAGCCCGGCGGCAGCGCCTGAAGATGCCGGACCACGCTGGCCGGATCTCCCGGCGGCAACCCGAGCTCCAGCCCCGCGTGCGTCAGCACCGCCCCGTCGAAGACCGATCCGCTGTCCACATCGCGATATCGGCGGGCGGAGTCCAAGCCGCGCAGGCGTACCGGCTGGTCCGCCCCCCGGGGGCGGGTGACCGGGCGCCAGGCGAGCACGACGGTCTCGCCGCCGTCCGGAGCGGTGTACTGCACCACGGTGGTCCGGTCCAGCGCGGGACCGGCCAGCCGGTACAGGTCGCCCTGCTGGACCAGGTGCCGGATCCGCCGGTAGACGGCGATCAGGCCGGCCGCCTCCCGGCGCTGCTGCGGCGTCCAGGCGCGCAGGTCGCCGCTCAGTCCCAGAGCGCCGGCCATGGCCACGTGGAACCGGAAACGCAGCGGGGCGCGCCGGCCGGTGACGGCGTTGGGGCTGTCGCCGGCCCAGGCGCCCATCGTCACCGCGGGATAGACCTGGCCGTAACCGTGCTGGATGGCGATGCGATCGACCGGATCGGTGTTGTCCGACGGCCAGGCGAGGTCGGCGCGGCGCAGCATGCCCAGGTCGACCCGGCCGCCGCCGCTGGCGCAGGTCTCGACGCGCAGGCCCGGGTGGTCGGAGCGGAGGCGTTCGATGATCGCGTACACCGCCCGGGTGTGGTCGGTGAACAGCCGGTGCGGGTCCATGGCCCCGGGCCAGCCCGCTTCGGTGAAGGGCCGGTTCATGTCCCACTTCAGGTGGTCGATCTCGTGGTCGGTGAGGAGCCGGTCCAGCCAGGCATGGGCCCAGCGGGCGACGTCCGGCCGGGCGAAGTTGAGCACCAGCTGGTGGCGGATCTCGGTGCGCTGCCGGTGCGGCATGTGCAGCACCCAGTCCGGGTGCCGGTGGTAGAGCACGCTGTCCGGGTTGACCATCTCCGGTTCGACCCACAGGCCGAAGCGCATGCCGAGCCGGTGCACCTCGGCGATGAGTGGACCGAGCCCGCCCGGGAAGCGGTCCGGGGCGGGCCACCAGTCGCCCAGGCCGGAGCGGTCATCGGTACGGGTGCTGAACCAGCCGTCGTCCATCACGTAGAGCTCGACGCCCAGCTCGGCAGCGGCCTCGGCCATCCGGCGCTGGCCGGCCTCGTCGACGCTGAATCCGGCGCTCTCCCAGGAGTTGTAGAGCACCGGCTGCGGTGTCGCCGCGGCGGGCAGGACGTGCCGCCGCACGTAGGCATGCCACGCCCGGCTGGTGGCGCCGAACCCGTCCGCGGCGTAAAGGCCGGCGAAGACGGGGCTCTGCCAGCGTTCCCCGGGCTGTAGCCGCCACGACGTTCCCTCGTGGTTCGGTCCGCCGCTGACGGTCACCTGCCCGATCACCGTACGCCGCGCGGTGATCCGCCAGGTGCCGCTCCACCCGAGCGCCATCGACCACACCTCGCCGTGCTCCTCGGTGGCGTCACCGCCGTCCACCAGCAGCCACGGGTTCACCTCATGCCGGGTGACCCCGCGCCGGCTGGTCAGGGTGAACTCGCCGGTAGCCAGCTCGGTGCGCTGCAGCTGGAACTCGGCTTTGGTTTCACCGCCGACGTAACTCAGCCGGTGCCGCGACCGGGTCGGCAGCGTCCAGCTCGCGGCGTCGACGGTATGCACGTCGATCTGATCGGTAGAACCGGTGTGACGGATCGCGGTCCACCGTTCCACGACGTCGCTGTCCGGATGGACGCGGTAGTGCAGCTCGAGGTCCAGCGGGTACCGGCGGTCGGCCAGGGTGACGCAGAGGTGCCCGCCGTCGATCCGGTGACCGGCGAACGACCACTCGACCGCTTCGGTGCCGTCGGCGAACGCAACGCGCAGCGACGGCGGCCCGAATCGTTCACCGCCCTGGCCGGGCAGTTCCTCACCGAGGATGTCGTCGTGGTCGCGCTGGGGCAGCGGCAGGCCGGCCACCTGGGCGAGGGTCAGGGCCGGCCCCCACCAGACGTGCCAGACGCTGTCCGTGGCGAATCGCAGGCCGTACGCCGTGGACCGCCCGTACAGGACCCAGGTGCCGGTGCCGGCGTCGTGGCGCGCGGTACCCGGCACCGCATCAACCATGATCACAATCGTAGGTCAACGGCGCGTCGGCCGCGCATCGGTGCGGAGCGTGGCGTCGGTGATCTCCTCCCGGTCCCGCCCCGCGCGCAGACTGAGCCGGAACGCGGCGGCGGCGAAGCTGATGCGAAGGCCGGCGCGGGCATTCGGGGCTCGCCAGCCCACCGCCAGCCCCCCCGGCGACGAGTCGTGCACCGTGAACTCCCCGGCGAACGCCGGATGCGTCGTCCGGATCCGGATCAGCCGGACGAGGCACGGACCACGGGCCGGGTCAGTGCCTGCTCCACTTCCGCCGCGGTGTACCGGCGGCGGTTGATCTCCCGAGGATCCGCGCCGGCGGTGACCCGCTGGTTGTGACCGGGGAGCAGGCCGACGTAGTACACCTGCGGGATGCCGGGGACGACCAGGTGCAACGTTCCGCCCAGCCGGTCGGCGTACGCGATCAGCTGGACCCGGTTGCGCATGCGCCACTCCCCCGGACGGCCGCTTGTCGCCGGTAGCACTCCGGCGCGGACAACGGCGGGCGACCGGACGCGCGCAGCGGCGAGCCGGCCTCGGCGCGCTGCTTGATGCCGCGCAGCATGCCGACCGCCATCACGAGATCGGCGGGGACGAGCGCGGCGTGGTAGCCGGCGGTGAGCCACCACGGGTTCATCCGCCCGCGCACGCGAAGATGCAGCCGGGCTCCGCGGGGCGCGACCGGTGTCACCTGGAACGCCCAGGTCCAGTCGATCGCCGCGCCGAACCGTTCGGCCCACGCCGTCGGCAGGTGGGTGGTGGAATGCAGCACCAGGACGTGCGGCGCGGCCACCCCGCTCACCTCGAACCAGGCGGTCCCCGGTGGGCCGTCGGGTATCACGTCGCCCGCGGCGAGGTTCCGGGTCAGAGCCGGATCGAGGTGGTCGAGGCTCGACCAGTTCTGCCGGAACAGCAGCCGGTCGACCCACCGCGGGGTGTAGTAGCCGCCGAGATGCCAGCCCATCTGGGTCAGCCAGGGCCAGACCACGTCCGGCGGCGCGTCGATCGTGATGGCGTGATCGGTGGTCAGGGTCGGGCAGACGACGAGGTCATCGCCGGGAAGCACGGCCCGCCGTTCGGCGGCGGTCGATCCGGAGCGCCGGCCCAGCAGGTAGAGGGCGGTGTAGCCGGCCAGCACGGCGCCGGTCGCATACCAGCCGCGATACCGGATCATTCTGGCCTCCGTGCCAGCGACACGAGGGTCCCGACCATGCCGATGGCCGTGCCGACCAACCCGACGACCAGCACGACCCGGGTCAGTACCGGCCACCCGGACCAGCCGGTGAAGGAGAACGGGAAGACCTGCAGGACGCGTACGAGTACCGCCAGGCTGACGGCCGACGTGCACAGGTCGCCCACGGACTTCCACCACCGCGGGTCGTAGCCGAGGTAGACCAGGTTCACGACCAGGCCGACGATCAGCGAGGCGTTGACCAGCGGAAGTACCTGTTCCGTCTCCGGGGTCAGGAACGGCACCGTTGCCCAGCCGGGCCGGACGTTGACCAGATACCACAGCACGGCGTTCAGCACGACCGCGATCGCGTATCCCACCCGCCGTGCCGCGACCGAGGGCCGGCGTACCGCGGTTCCCACTGTCATCGCCATCACCACCACTTCGGATGTATTTGCTGGAAACGCTAGAGGTGGAGCCCGTTCCCCGGCAGAGTCCGAGGTCGGCCGAGTCGGGGACCTTCGGCTGTGCCGGCGGAGTCCGGATCCGCTGGAGGCTGCCCTGCGGGTCACCGTGCCGTCGCCCGCCGGCGCACCCGTGACTTGATCAGGGTGTCGGCCAGCAGCACCACCGGCACCGCGGCGAGCGCGAGCAGCCAGCCCCGGCCGTCCGGGAAGGTGCCGCCGAGAAGGTCTTGCACGGGCGGCACGCCGAGGAAGGCCAGCAGCATCAGCAGTTCCACCGCCACCGCTCCGAGCAGGAGCGGGTTGCTGCGCGGCGGCATGCGCCAGGCCGGGCGCGAGGCACTGCGGCAGGCGAACGCGTTGGCGAGCTGCCCGAGGACGATGGCCGCGAATGCCGTGCCGGATGCGCCGGCGAGCAGGCCGGCATCGGGAGTGTCACCCCACCGCCAGCCACCGGCGAGCAACACGGTGGTGAAAGCTCCCATCGAGGCGACAACCTCGGCGGGGCCCAGCACGCCGAATGCCCGTGCGATCACGCCGCGGTCGATGAGCTCGCCGGTCCTGGCCCGACCTCGAAGCGTGCGCTTGTTCGGCGGTTCGGCGCCCAACGCCAGAGCGGGCAGCAGATCCGTGCCGATGTCCAGGGCGAGGACCTGCAGCACGCCGATCGCCAGCGGGAACGCGCCGCCGGTCGCCGCCCACAGGGCGAACGGCGCCAGTTCCGCCACGTTGTCGGTCAGGTGATAGGTCAGGAACCGGCGGATGTTGGCGAACGTCGCCCGGCCCATCTCCACGGCCGCCACGATCGTCGCGAAGTGGTCGTCCAGCAGCACCAGGTCCGCCGCCTCGCGGGCGACGTCGCTGCCGCTGGCACCCATCGCCACGCCGATGTCGGCCGCGCGCAGGGCGGGTGCGTCGTTCACTCCGTCGCCGGTCATGGCCACGACGTGCCCGCGCGCCTGCAGCGCACGGGTGATGCGCAGCTTGTCCTCAGGAGTGACCCGGGCGACGACCACGCCGTCGCGGTCGAGCAGTTCGCCGAGCCGGCGGTCGTCGCCGGGCAGATCCCGGCCCGCCACGATGAACGGGTGGTCGTCGGTGACACCGACCTGCTCGGCGATGGCGGCTGCGGTGAGCGCGTGGTCGCCGGTCACCACCGCGACCCGGATGCCGGCCTGCCGGCAGGCTGCGATTGCCTCGGCCACGTCGGGACGTGGCGGATCCGCCAGCCCGACCAGGCCGAGCAGGGTGAGATCGCTTTCGTCGGTGTCCGGCCCGGCGCCCAGCCCGCCCCGCCGCCGGACCGCCACGGCCAGCACCCGGAGGCCGCGGGCGGCCAGCATGCGCGCGGTGGGTTCGGCCTCCGGTGACGGCTGCCGGCAGCGTGCCAGCACCGCTTCCGGGGCGCCCTTCACGTAGAGGGTGTCACGGGCGACCGTCGAGTACCGGAGCCGCCGGTGGTCGAACGGGTAGGTCGCGGTCGCGGGTTCGGCCCGTTCCCGGGCCGCCACGTCGACGCCCGCGCGCAGCGCCAGCACGTGCAGGGCCACCTCCGTGGGGTCGCCGGTGGCATGCCAGCCGTCCCGGCGCCGGCTCAGCCGGCCGCTGGAGGCACGGACGGCCGCGTATGCCAACTCGGCGATCCGGGACGCCAGCGGCCCGGCTGCGTCGACCGAGCCGTGCGGGTCGTATCCGTCGCCGTGCACATCGGCCGACCCGTCCGGCGTCCACACCGTCACGACGGCCATCTGATTGCGTGTCAGCGTGCCGGTTTTGTCGGTGCAGATATAGGTGACCGATCCGAGCGTCTCCACCGCCTCGAGCCGGCGCACGAGCGCGTTGCGATCGGCCATCCGGCGGGCGCCCCAGGCCAGCGCGAGCGTGACCGTGGGCAGCAGGCCTTCCGGCACCAGCGCGACGGTCACACCGATGGCCAGCAGGAAGCCGGCGACCAGGTCCATGCCGAGCAGCAGGGACAGGAGGAAGAACAGGAGCCCGACGCCTATCGCGCTGACGGCGATGACCTTGACGACGCGGTGCAGCCGGAGCGCCAGCGGTGTCGGCGGGGGCTGGGCACGCGCGGTGAGGGCGGTGATCCCGGCCAGCCGGGTGCGCCGCCCGGTGCCGGTCACGACCGCTGCGGCTGCCCCTTCGACGACGTATGTGCCGGCGTACAGCGAATCCCCCGGCAGCGGATGCCGTGGCACCGACTCGCCGGTCAGCAGCGACTCGTCGAGCGCCACGCCGTGCGCCTCGGCGAGGACCAGGTCGGCGCCGACCCGGTCGCCGGCCTCCAACAGCACCACGTCGTCGGGAACCAGGTCGGCCGCCGGCACGGTGAGCGGGTGCCCATCGCGCCGCACCACCGCAGTCGACGGCATCAGGCCGCGGAGTCGTTCCGTGGCACGGTCGGCACGGTGCTCTTGCACGAACGCGAACATGCCGTTGACCAAGACGACGATGGCGATCGCGAGGCCGAGTTGCGGCATCCCGGCCAGCACCGCCAAGGCCGCGGCTGCCCACAGCAGCACCGCGAAGAAGTGGGTGAACTGCCGCGCCAGCATTCGCCACAGCGGCGGCCGGGCGGGGCGCGGCACCTCGTTCGGGCCGTACGCGGCGCGCCGTCGCGTCACCTCGCCGTTGGACAGGCCGGTTGTCACCAGCCGAAGTACCGCACGGTCGGCGGTTCGCTCGACGGTCAGCCCTTCGACTCCCGTGCCCGTCCCCACAACGTCGCCTCCCCCGTCACGGCCTGGTGCCAAGGGGTCGGTTCCGGGGCCTCCGTCGCTCTCGCACGGCGACCAGAGCGGCGCCCGCGACCAGTCCGATCGCGGCGCCGAACGCGGTGCCGAGTGCGATGCCGGCGACATCGGCGACGAGCACCCCGACGATCGCGCCACAGGCGGCGCCGAGGACGAGTGCGATACCGGCCAACGGTGCCCGGGTGCGGGTGCGGTGGTGATTCGTGTTCACGTCATCAGCCTTGACCAGCGTGGCCGGCGGTTCCAGAGCCCAAAGTCCGCGCGGCGAAGGCCGGTCGGCGGTCAGCCGTCAGGCAGCGACGTCCAGATAGATGCGTCCGGGCAGTTCACCGACCCGGTATCCGACCACGTCGTCGAGGCCGAGGGCGATCGTGACGTGCCCCTCGAAGTCACCGGCCACGGCGTACGATTTGAGCATCGGCAGGTTGATCCGGTGGATCCCGGTGACCGTGGCGGTGCCGTTGTCGCGGTGCGCCTGGGCCGGGTGCAGGACGACCTGCAGGTACCGGCGCCCGGGCACGGTCACCGGCCGGTCGCTCGGGTCGGCGCGGACCTCCGACACGTAGCGGATCGAGTAGCCGGGAAGCGCTCCGCTGATGTCGAAGACGATCCGGTCGTAACCTTCCTGCGAATGGGCCGCGTACCGCACTCCGGTGACCACGGGCACCGGTGGCACGGCGGGATGATGCTCCACAGTCACCGGTCCAGAGCTCCAGCTCGAGTGCGTCGCACTCGGCGGCGGGCTGGGCTTGGTGGGAGTGACGCCGCCGCCTCCGCCCGGTTCCGAGGGTGCCGGACCGGTTGTGGGCGCGGCGGTACTGGAAGTGGGTGCGGGCACCGGAGCGGAGCCGCCGTCCCCGCCGCCGCATGCAGCGACGAGGGCAGCGGACACACCCAGCGTGACCGCCAGCCTCAGACACTTGTTCATATCTCCACGGTGATCGCCGCCGACCGGCGGCGCCAGAGTCCGATGACTCGCCCGGCCCAGCCGTCCGGCACTTACCGGCCGCGGCGATGTCGTCGGCGTTCCGCGTTACGACCCACGGGTGCGCGCCGGCACGGCGGACACGTCGCGCAGGGCGCCGATCTCGGTGGCGATGTCACCGGCGAACGTGTCCGCCTCCGGGACCGAGGCGAAGTCGGTGGTGACGCCGAACGCCGCCTGCCCGGCGTAGGTGAAGGCCGAGACGCCGATCCGCATACGCTCGGCGATCGGCACGTACGGCAGGATCTCCCGGATCGGCCGGCCCAGGAGATGCAGCTGCTCCCGCGGGCCCGGAACGTTGGTGGTCACCGTGACGATGGCGCGCTGGGGCAGGCGCAGCGCCGTCCGGACGCCGAGGGCGACCGCGGGGAACGGCTCGCGATCGGCTGCGGCCAGCAGCGCCGCGCCGGTTTCCATCTCCCGCGCGGCCCGGAGGGCGCCGACGCGGTCATGGACGGCGGTGAGCCGGGTCACCGGATCGGCGATCTCCACCGGTAACTGCACCAGCATCGACGAGATCCGGTTGTCGATCGTGTCGTCGCCGGGCCGGCGGACGTTCACCGGAACCAGCGTGCGGATGGCGTCGGCAACCGGCTCCTCGCCACGGGCCAGCATCAGCCGCCGGAATGCGCCGGTCACCGCGGCCAGGTAGACGTCGTTGACCGTGACTCCGTGGTGCTTGGCGACGGCCTTGAGATCGGCCAGCGGGACCCGTGCGACGGCGTACCGCCGGGCCCGGCCGAGAGGTCCGCTCAGTGAGGTGGGCGTGCCGGGCCGGAAGGCCGCGGTCAGAGCGGCCAAACCCCGCGCGGCCTCGCGGGCCTGCTGCCCGACCGCGACCGGATGGTGGGCGGCCTGGGCGAGCCAGCGCATCTGGTCGAAGGGAACCCGGGCCAGCTGGCCGAGCGCGTCCAGAGTCAGGTCGACGGTGTCACCGGCGGGTCGCCCGCGCCGATGGTCGGGTACCGGTGGCTTCGGTTCCGGGGTGGTGTCACACATCAGCCGGTACAGCTGGTTGCCGGTGACCCCGTCCACCATGCAGTGGTGGACCTTGGACAGCAGCGCCCAACGGTCACCGGCGAGTCCCTCGACGACCCAGTACTCCCAGAGCGGGCGCTCGCGGTCCAGCCGCTGGCTCATCACCCGGCCGACCAGCTGGGCCAGCGCGACGTCGTCGCCGGGCGCAGCCAGGGCGGTCCGGCGCAGGTGAAACTCCAGATCGAAGTCCGGGTCCTCGACCCAGACCGGCCGGCCCAGGTTGAACGGCACCCGCCGGACCTTCTGGCGATAGCGCGGGATCAGCGGCAGCCGGCCGCGGATCGCCTCGGCCAGTTCCGCCTGCGGCGGGGGCGGACCATCAGCCACAGCGACGGAGGCGATGGCGAGCGACGCGTGCTGGTCACCGTCCTCGGCGTCCAGGAACGATGCGTCCAACGGGCTCAGATACTCCACGACGACCTCCTCGCCACCGACGCGCCTCTCTCGTCAGCGTGTCCCCGTCCGCCGGCCGGTAACCAGGGCCGGACGTCCCGTGCGCCGGGCCGCCGGGCCGGTGCAAGCTGGGGCCATGGGGGTACGCACAGCGCCGTCCGGGGACCTGCGGATCGCATACGACGTGGCGGGTCCACGCGACGGTACGCCACTGCTGCTCATCATGGGCCTAGGTCTGCAGATGCTGTTCTGGCCGCCCGGGTTCCGGCAGCTGTTGACCGACCGGGGATTCCGGGTGGTCCGGTTCGACAACCGTGACGTCGGCCTGTCCACCCACCTGCACGACCTCGGCGCCCCACCACCGGCGGCTTTCGTGTTCCGCCGCTGGTCCGGGTACCGGATCGACGACCTCGCCGCCGACGCGTGCGCCGTCCTCGACGACCTGGGCTGGGACAGTGCGCACGTGGCCGGGATCTCGCTCGGCGGCATGATCGCGCAGACGTTGGCCGGACGGCATCCGGCGCGGGTCCGCACGCTCACCTCGATGTCGTCGACGCCGTCGCCGCGGATCGCCCGGCCCAGTCCACGCGCTTGGCCGGTCCTGTTGTCCCGGTCCGCGCCGGACCGGGCGGCCGCCGCTCAGCACATCGTCGACGTCTTCCGGGTGATCGGGTCGCCCGGATACCCGCGGGACGAGGAATGGCTGCGGGAGGTGGCGGCGGAGAGCTACGACCGCGCGCACGACCCGGACGGCATCCGGCGCCAGCTGGCCGCGATCCTGTGCTCGCCGGACCGGCGGCCGATGCTGCGCCGGCTGTCCACACCGGCCCTGGTCGTGCACGGCGACTCCGACCCGCTGGTCCGGCCGGCCGGTGGCCGGGCCACCGCCGCGGCGCTCCGGCATGCGCGGTTCCTCCTGGTGCAGGGCATGGGCCACGACCTTCCGGCGGCCTTGTGGAACCTCCTGACGGACGAGATCACCGCCCTGGCCGGCCGATGGCGGGCGGTGGCTTGACCGTGGCACCATGTGGCATGCGTCACAGCGATGTGACG